>CAIYBH010000104.1 GCA_903924405.1 uncultured Planctomycetaceae bacterium
GCACTCCCGCCATGGATTCCACTGTTTCAAATTTCTGCCCGGCAGTGCCACCACCGGAAACCGGTTCTGTCAGAGCCGTTGCGGTTTTCAGACCCGTCGTCGTGATCTTCATCACGCCACGAGCACTGTTGCTCAGCAGCAAATACTCGGCCCCATCGCGCGAATACGCAATCATGTCCAGCGGACGATTGCGATTGCCCAGCTCCGCGACCGTCGTCGCTTTCACGCGATCTCCCGCCTTCTGCAGTTCACTCACCGGAATTCGAACCAGCGGAGTACAGACGTAGGCGCCCAGAATCGCCGGCTCACCATCGATCATCATCGGCACAAAGGTGCGCATCGCAGCGTAGTCTTCGCTCTTGCCATGCGCCGCATGGTAAATCTCGACCGAAATCCCCTTGTCCGCATCCGCGAACGGGAAACTCAACTCCCGCACCGTTGACGGTGACTGAGAATTGCTCAGCCCGGAAACCAGCAGCTTGTTCTCAAAAAACGCCAGATCCGTGATCGATTCCGTGCGGCGATTCTGCGCCCGACGGCCTTCTCCCACGATCTTGTCTTCCGGTGCATCCGCCAGAACGACCCGCGAAAATTTCACGTTCTGCAGCGACAGCACCGTCACTTTCCCCACGCCGTCAATCTGCACAATCGCCGGCTTGTCGTCCGCCGTCACAGCCACAAACGCCGCACCAGTTCGCGGATTCACCGCCAGATCATTGATGGTGACTGACTTCGCCTGCAGTTCACCCGCCAGCACGCTCGGCAGATTATCGATGGCAATCGCAGCACTGCCCGGGTCCCCCTCCGTGTTGCCTGTACCAATCGCCACGACCGCGGCCGCTTTGGCATCGCCCACAAACAGAATGTCTTCCGGACCAAAGGCCAGAGTCGTCGCGGATTGCAATTCCGGATTGCCCGCTTTCAAGCCCCAAACGTCCGCGGCCCCCGCAGTCGTGCACCAACCGGCAACAGACGCCAGAACGGCGGCCGCCAGAGCAATTCGTGTCAAACGCATTTCCAGACTCCCTGTGCGATAAACAGCTAAACAAACTCGCTGGACAGCCAGCCAGAATCCAAACTCCCTGCAGGCCGATCGGTTTCCCCGAATGTCACTTCCGGAAACCCCGAATCTCACCGAAAAACGCGAAGGAAATCAAACGAATACGCCCCACAACCCGATACCACCCCCCAAAACATTTCTGCAAACCCGTTAAAAAACAGCCAATCACTCTCCCTCCGGCGCAGTTTCCATTTCGCAGGTCCGCACCCCTGTGCTACGCTGCTGCCGCACGCAAGGGCTCTTCAACCGGTGCGGGACGCAATCCCGGTGCTGCACACTTCGGCGTCTCTGTCCCCACACTGTTCCGTCCAACAACTCGCTTCAGAAACACCCGCGTTCCATGAAGGCTGCCGTTTTTGAACAGTTCCAGACGCCCCTCGTCGTTCAGGACGTCGCTGATCCCACTCCACACCCGGATTCCGCCATCATCGCGGTGCGCAGCTGCGGTCTCTGCCGCAGCGATTGGCACGGTTGGATGGGACACGACTCCGATGTCCAGCTGCCACATGTCCCCGGTCACGAACTCGCAGGAATCATCGTGGCCATCGGGGCCAATGTTCGCCGCTGGAAACCAGACACCCGCGTGACCGTGCCGTTCTGCTGCGGCTGCGGAGACTGCCCACAGTGCTACAGCGGTAACCAGCACATCTGCGACCACTACACCCAACCCGGTTTCACGCAATGGGGAGCCTTCGCGGAGTACGTCGAAATCCGACACGCGGATGTGAACCTCGTCGAACTCCCCGACTCCGTCGATTTCACAACCGCCGCCAGCCTCGGTTGCCGTTTCGCGACTTCGTTCCGCGGTGTTGTCGTGCAGGGACGTCTACAGGCCGGCGAATGGCTGGCAGTCCATGGCTGCGGCGGTGTCGGCCTCTCTGCCATCATGATCGGTGCGGCCATCGGAGCCCGGGTGGTGGCGGTCGATGTTCGCCCCGATCGTCTGGAACTGGCACGCATCTGCGGAGCAACACACCTCATCGATGCCACAACTAACCCTCCCGTCGCTGCTATCCAGTCGCTCTGCGATGGCGGAGTTCACGTCTCCGTCGATGCACTCGGTAGTCACCACACCTGCCGAAATTCCATCCTGTCGCTCAGAAAACGCGGACGACACGTCCAGATCGGTCTCATGTCCGGCCCGGCTGCCGATCCTCCGCTTCCCATGGCCGCTGTGATCGGCAAGGAACTGGAGCTTCTCGGAAGTCACGGCATGCAGGCTTTCGAATACCCACGCATGCTGGCGATGATGGCTGACGGTCAGCTGCAGCCGGATCGCCTGATCAGCAACCGCGTCACCCTGACAGAAGCCGCTGAACTGCTGCCGCGCATGCACCAGTTTCCCGGCAGCGGCGTCACCGTGATCGACCGCTTCGTCTGATTCACAAACGTCCCTTCGGTTCACAGAACGTCCCCTCCGACCGCCACCGGTCTGCCACCGACAAGCACATGGCCCGATGTCCCTCGTCCGGCTCCCTCAGGCTGGGCAGCCACCGCAGGCACAGGCACCCCGCTCGGATGCATGTTCCATCGCCCCGCGCGCCAGCTCAATCAAATACTCAGCCACACGCCGTGCAGCGTCGGGGCGAGCCATAGACGTCATACCCTCTGCAAGCTGCCCACGCAGCTCCGCTGACTGTACCAGTTGTGTCAGGTTCTCTGCGAGAACCGCAACGGCATCCGCTGCCAGCTCGTCCACAACCCGCGCAGCCCCCGCCTGCTGATACGCCATCGCATTCGACCACTGATGCTCGTCCACCGATGGCTTCAGCGGTACCAGAATGCTGGCCACATTCGCACAGGCCAGCTCCGCCAGAGCTCCCGCGCCCGCTCGACTGATGACCAGCGTCGCTGCGGCCAACTCGTCTTCCATGGCATGCAGAAACGATTCCACCCGCACTCGCCACGGACGACCAGCATAAAACCGACGGATCTCCTCCAGATCCGCAGGCCCCGTTTGATGCACTATCTCCCAGCCCTCAGGGAGTCCCGAAATCCGCTCCAGTACCCGCATCACCAGTTGGTTCAAACGATGCGCACCCTGGCTGCCTCCGAGGATTAACAGTCGTTGCGGTCCACCTGAACTCGAACGCGGTCGCCCCGCAAGACTCGCCACCGAACGACGTACCGGCACACCTACCGATTCCAGATGACATCGCAGGTCTTCAGCACAGCCCGATTGCAGCGGCAAACCCGTAAATGTCACTATCGCTCGTGGAGATAAGGCTGTGGTGGCTCGACCAGGTACCGTATTACTCTCCAGCAGAATCACCGGAATCCGCAGATTTGACGCCGCGATACAACCCGCAACACTGGCCGCTGCCCCCAGACCAACCACAGCAACAGGCTCAATCTCCCGCAACAGCCGGCGCAGTCGACGGTAGTTCGCCAGCAATCGCCAGGCTCCCAACAACCAACGACGCAATCGCCCGCCGCGAATGAAATGCAAACTGGATTCCCATCGCAGACTGGGCAGCTGCAGCGCCGCCTGCTCCAGAATCAGCCGGTCCACCGGTCGGTCACTGCAGAAAAACACGACGTCCGCGAGCGGATGCAATTGTCGCAGAGCCTCCGCAACCGCCAATCCCGGAAAAAGATGACCGCCTGATCCTCCTCCGACAAACACAAACGCGTCACTCTTCATAAAACATCTCCGAGCCACGACGATTGTACGTCGCTGCCTCCCGTGACCTACAGCACCACAGTCCCCGGCATCCACTCTCCCCGCAGGATATCACAATTATCGCCCATAATGCCAGCCGTAACCTAAATAAGCAGGCACAACACGACTTAGTGACCTATTCATCTCTGGGTGTTTTTCCGAACCTCCCGACACTTTTCGCTGGCTCCGTTAACACCCCGGCTACACTCTCACATCTATTCGGTGCGTTCCCGCACAGGGAACAGGATCTGCCGCGCAATCCGGACCGCTTCAAATATCGCGTATCCGCCGACCGGACGCAAGCGTCGGATTCTCTGGCTTCCGCAGGACTGACAGGAGATGAGACGGATGAGACCACTGAGACCACTGGGACCAATGGGACAGATGCGACGGATGGGACCGCGAGGGCTGAATCCATGATGTCGCTCTGTGAGCAGGCCAGTAGAGCCGGGTCAGAGCCAGCTGAATCGATGCGCAACTTGATGCTGCAAACGACCTGGGCCTCGGGACAGCAAATCGGTCCGTACAATTTTTTTTTGCCCCGGTACAGATGACAGATGTTCGCCGCACTGCTAAGTTCTGAACACATGCATGTGTCAATCTTCGCTGCAAAAAGGCTCTCTCCATGCGCAGTTCCATCACTCTCATAATGCCTGGGCTGAGTCTCCTTGTCCTGCTGCTGCCGACCACACGCGTGGCTGCTCAGACCACCCCGGAAATTGTCAGTCGTGGCAAGCAGGCCACAGCACTCGTCTTCGCTGAATCTCGCCGCATTACCGGGACGGCTTTCTGTATCGATCCCGCCGGTTACTTCGTCACCAATGCCCATGTCGCTGGTAAGGCTGGTGATTCCGTCAAACTGGTGCTGCTCTCCGGGGAAGACGGCGAACAGGTCGTCAGCGGGCGCGTGATCCGCGTCGATGAGGACGCGGATCTGGCACTCCTCCACTATTCCGGCGAGACACAACTCACAGCCCTCGAACCAGGAACCGACGATGCGCTGTTTGAGACGCAGGAGGTGACGGTCTTCGGTTATCCACTGGGAACAGCCCTCGCACTTCGTAATCAGGATTATCCCAATATCACGGTCAGCGTCGGTCGCATCTCCGCCATTCGCCGCAGCCAGAACAAATCGGCAGCCATACAACTGGATGCTGTCATCAATCCCGGCAACTCCGGCGGCCCCGTGCTGGACGCCGAAGGCAAAGTGATTGGCGTCGTCGTTGCAAAAATCCGTGACACAGATCTGAACCTGGCGATTCCCGTCTCAAAGCTGACCACCTTCCTCGCCAGGCCAGATGTCGCCTTCACCCCCCCCTCCATTGCTGTCTCCCAGCGACACCAGCCACTTGAACTGACCGTCCGAGTGACACCTTTTGACGGCCAGCAGCGGACCTTCAAAGTCAGGATGGAATGGAGTAGCGGGGCCGACGACCGCCGCAATCTCACACTGGAAAGCGCGGATGGCTGTACCTTCAAAACCAGTGTGATTCCGGTACCACTCGTCGCTGACCCCGACCAGCTGGAGATGGTGGCTCGCTTCGAACGCGGGGCTGTGCAGGGACTGGTCAAAGACAGCATGATTACACTCGACGAGCATCAGACCACACTGCATGAAATACGTCGGATTTGCGCCAAACCTGATGGCTATGAACTTGAATTGCCCGACAATCGGCGTCTCAACGGCAGCAACCTGCAGGGACTCCCGACGGCCATGCAGATCGGCGATCAGACAATTACGATCCAGCTGTCGCAGGCCCGAGAACTTCTGCTGGCGCCCCCTGCAGACGGCATAGGAGCCATCACCTACACGCTGATCGTCCTCGAAGGAGAAACAGAACTGCTGCGTGAAAGTGGCCGGACCATTCTCCAAAGCGACCTGACTCTGCCCAACATCGCGGGAAACATACTGCTGCCGCTGGGAGGCGAATCGCCTTTCCCGGCATTTCTCGAAGCGGGTAAGGAAACACTGTACGAATCGAATGGCCTGCGAACCAAAGACCGAAACTACGTACGCACCCGCAGCAACACACTGTTGACCAGCGATTTCACCGCTGAGGTCGTGTTCGAACTGCAGCCCGGCGAAAAGAACGACTGGGGAAATGTCGTGTTCATAGGGATCGGTACCGTGGAACGAGCGGCCTATGACGAACCACAGAACTGTGCCTACCTGAGAATCACACCTCTGCATGTCAACGGCGACGTCGGACTGTCAAACCGACCGGTGGATTCGGGAACAATCATTGGAAAATTCCGCTCCGTCGGGCCGCACCTTGCCCGAATTCGCCGCAAAGGTGAACTGGTGATTTTCGAGGTGGATGTGGACTGCGATGGCCCCTCACCCGACGACTTCTCCCGCACAATTCCCGACATCCACACGTTTGTCCCCAGCCTGCACGAAAAGAACACGCATTTCTTTTTCGGTGGAGCAGCACTGTTCAAACAGGTCTCCTTCCAGCAATCGCCCGAACCACAGCCCTGAACACAAAAGGAACACAAAAGGGGACATTCTACTTTACGCCGATTCCCCCCGAGCTGTCAGGCTCTTCAGTAGAAATCTACGCGCGATTCCGACGGCCTTCGCTGGACAGCATCCCTCACGAAAACGTCCCTCACGCTGGCCCCACGCCCCCGAGTTGGCGTTGACATTTGCACAACAACGTGACCATTGCCACAAAGCCGCTCTGATCGCAGTCCACCCGCTGGTCATTGGCATCGGCACATAGGCTGCCGCGCAGAGTTTTCTCCGCAATCATGGCTGATGGATCGTGCAGGACCAGAAACACGGGATAACCTGAATGTCCCTCTATTCGACTTCGTCCAGGTACTCACTCACGCCATCAGCGGATATCAACAGCAGACTTCGCGTCAGCGGATGATGCATCACCGCGTGGTCTTCCCGAACCTGACTGCGAATCTGCTCAATCAATTCCGGTTCATGCAACGAAACAATCACAAAGAAATCCCGATTGGGAAGTCCCAGTATTAACTGCGGACCAAAGAGTCCCCGCAGGCGAGCATGAAAACCGGGGTCCAGCAGTCGCGAACAGTTGTAAGCATCCGGGTTCAGCGGCATCATCATTTTCGGTGCTGACTCTTCCCCCACGACCGTCACTTCCAGAGGATGCTCCTCCGAGTAGCTGCGGAGGTTTTCCAGCGCAGCGGAGTGCAGCTTGTCCACCGTGATGTTCCAGGTGTCCAGCATCGCCCGATGTACGTAGCGATAGGAATCATCCTCGTCGATCACATATCCAATCGACAGTCCCCCCACCCAGGACTGCCGGACTCGTTCATCCTGTTTCGTTTCGCTCTCTGGTGACAGCATCGGCAACAGACGCGTGCGGATTTCTGCGAACTCAGGCATCAGTTGGCGAGGACTGAGCTCCTGCAGGCGCACCATGGACGTCAGGCCAGGCAACATAATCCGACGAAACTCTTCCGGCTGCTGCAGATAGCGACGGTAGAAATTCGACAGACCAATTTCACTGTGCCCCAGCCGCACCGAAAATCCGCGAGCTACGGATGACTGCAGCAATGGGAAGTGATGCCGCGCTAATTCAAGAACATGCTTCAGGAAGATGTCCGGAGGCCATGCCGGACGGTCCGCAATCTCCAGCGTCTGCAACAGCCGTTCGCAAATGACTACCTGCTCCCGCGTCAGGGATTGACGATCTGTTGACTGTGTGGTCGCGACGATCATTAAGCGACCATGCCGAAACGTCCACAGCTTCCACTGATAACGTGGACGTTTGCGAAAGACCCGCGCCAGCCAGCAACCTGTCAACGGTCGCCGTGATTGTCCCGTCCAGACGTCATTCTGCAGATTTCCTTTCAGCGACGGCTGTGGCTGCAGCGAAACCACCTGGGGAAACAACAGCCCCAGATCCGGAGGCTGACGGCGGTTTTCTCCACTATCCGATTCGTCCCACCATGCCACCAGCGAAAGCAACAGACTTTTTTCCTGACCGCTCCCCTCCGCTGAACTCATTAATCCCGGTGTCCATCGCAGTTCGATCAGAGTCTGATTCTGATGCACCTCAATCTCTTCAGGGCAACGAAAGGTGAACCAGTTGGCCGGACCACGGCACAACTTCCACGCCCCGGGCGAAGGTGCTTCTGAATTCTCGTGAGATGTCATTCCACCGACTCCACTGCACAAACAGGATGACCAATTGTAGTCAGGCCGTGGTGGACGAAGCAAACATTTGATTCGCGGTTCCGCCGCTTTCTTTCCCCACGCCCCTCATCGTGCTCCGCAGAGTTCTCCCTGCCTGTGCAGCCCGCCGCAACGCTGCTCCTGCCGCAATTCCGCCCGAAAACGCCTCCGAATGCCGCCGGCAGGCCTCCGTGACGCTTTCCAGTTGGCAGCCCGTCGCAGGCCGGTAATTGCTGCTGGCTCTTCCATTTCCCCGGCAATCTGAGGATGCCCGTTGGCATTGGTTCGCGTTCACGGTAATATGTTTCCTGATAAACTCGTAGTACCGCAGGCCCGGCTGTCAAACCGCAGGAAGGTTCTGCCGGAACAACGTTCCGCTCGATCGTTGTTCCTGCGGCCCCTTCAGATCGCAGTGCCCGCAACGAGCAGCCACCTCACTGGTCGCCGCGGCCGTAAACGTGTTTTGATCAGATCCTTCAACACTGGATAATTATCCAGTCTCGAGGACATTACAGCCCCGAAAAGGCGGATGTCGCTCGCAAACTGGCCACACAAAGTTTCAGGAATTCCCCCATGCAGCCACACGCGGCCCATCTGAAACAACTTGAACACAGCACTCGCCGACACTTCCTCAATGGCTCAGGCCTCAGTCTCGGCGCCATAGCACTCTCGTCTCTGTCATCCGACGGTGTGGCCAGGGCCGATATCGCTTTCAATCAGGCACAGCCACTTCAGCAGCGCAACCCACCGCTCACCGGCAAAGCCAAACGCGTCATCTACCTCCATCTGACAGGCTCGCCTCCCAACCTCGATATCTACGACTACAAACCTGCACTCGTCGCTCGGACCGGTCAGGATTGTCCTGACGAGTTCCTGAAGGGACGCACCTTTGCCTTCACGTCCGGTGTCCCCAAACTCCTCGGAACACCTCGCAAGTTTCAGCAGTGCGGCCAATCCGGCACGTGGTTGTCCGATGCTGTCCCCAACCTGCAACGCGTGGCTGATGACATCTGTTTCATTCACTCCATGAACACAGATCAATTCAATCACGCGCCTGCCGAATTGCTGCTGTATACCGGTTCACCGCGTTCCGGACGGCCGTCGATGGGTGCCTGGGTCACCTACGGACTGGGCACGGAAAACCAGGACCTGCCGGGCTTTGTTGTTTTGATCAGCAACGGCGTTCAGCCAAACGGTGGCTCCAACTCCTGGGGCAGCGGTTTTCTGCCCTCCGTGTTCCAGGGCGTCCAGTGTCGCTCCAAGGGCGATCCGGTGCTCTACGTGTCCGATCCCCCAGGCATGAATCGCAGCACCCGACGCCGTTCCCTGGATACACTCAAAGCCCTGAACGAAATGCAGGCTGCCGAACTGGGTCATCCCGAAACGACCACTCGGATCGCCCAGTATGAACTGGCGTATCGCATGCAGACCTCAGTGCCCGATGTCATGAATATCGGCCACGAAACCCAGCAGACACTGCAGGCCTATGGCGCAACCCCCGGTGAAGCCAGCTTCGCCAATAACTGCCTGCTGGCCCGACGACTGGTCGAGCAGGGCGTCCGCTTCGTCCAGCTGTTCGACTGGGGCTGGGACTTCCATGGCACCGGTCCGGGTGAGGGCCTGACCGATGGCCTGACCAACAAGTGGGCCAAAACCGACAAACCCATCGCCGCACTCATCGAAGATCTCAAGCAACGTGGACTCTTCGAAGACACCCTGATCATCTGCGGTGGCGAATTCGGACGCACCCCATTTCGCGAAGGACGCACCGCCGGAGGAAATGTGCTGGGACGTGACCACTTCCCGGACTGCTTCACCATGTGGATGGCCGGCGGTGGAGTCCGCGGTGGTTTCAATTACGGTGAAACAGACGAACTGGGCTTCGGTGTTGTCCAGAATAAGGTCACCCCGCACGATCTGCAGGCCACCATCCTGCATCTCCTGGGCTTCAATCACGAACAACTGACGTTCCGTTTCCAGGGTCGCGACTACCGTCTGACCGATGTCCACGGAACAGTCGTCGCCGATGTTCTTGCCTGATGCCCGCAACGCCCGTTTCACACGCACACCGATGTGCCTTAAGCTACTGACACACCGCTGACCATCGGTGTCATTGGCGGTTCTGTGCGGCAACCACGTCCCGGACGGAATCCGGCATCGCGTCCCGAAAGTCCCCGGCTGGCACATAACCCAGCCGGCGGATGGCTTTATCAATACTGTAGTCCAGATTCAGCCCCAGAAACTTCAGTCGCGCCGTGTTCAGTAACGGCGCCTGAGTTTTTCCGAGCAGCTTCCAGGTGGCTTCCATCACGGTCGCCAGTCCCCTGGCAATCACCAGCGGCACAATCTTCACCGGTCGCGTAATTCCGGCGGCATCGCAGACCGTCTCAATGAATTCCCGCTTCGTCACCGCTCGCGGATCCCGAATGTTGAACACCTCGCCCACCACATCGTCCCGCTCGATCGACAGCCAGATCGCCACACACAGGTTCTTAACCCACGTGTTGTTCATCAGTTTGTCAGGAACCCCAAGGTAGGCGAACTTCCCCGCTCGCAACCTCTCCAGAAGTTTTGGCAGCACCGTTCGGTCCCGCGTCCCGTAGATGAATCCCGGTCGCAGAACCACCGCTGGCAGGCCACGCTCACGAATTGCACGCACGATCAGTTGCTCTGACTCCACCTTGGTCAGCGTGTAGCCGTCAATCCCCGTTGTGCTGGGAGGCGTTGCTTCATCGGTCCCGTAGTGATCTCGTCCTTCGTACACCCCCAGCGAACTGATCTGAACCCATCGCTTCAGTGTCCCCGCGGCCAGCGCACTTTCCACCAACGCCGCTGTCCCCTCCACATTGATGCGTCGGTACTCCTCAGTCGGTCCCCAATCCCCGACCTTCGCCGCACAATGCACCACAACCGTCACGCCCTCCACAGCCCGCCTCAGACTCTCCGGCTGGTCCAGATCTCCTGAGACCAACTCACACCCGCATCGCTGCAGGAATGTCGTGTCAGCCGATGGACGGACCAGACAACGTACAGCCAGACCGCGGGCACGAGCCTCCTCGGCCACATGACTCCCCACCAGACCCGTTGCACCCGTAACCAGAATCCGATCTGCAGTACTCAACGTCACCATCGGTTATTTCCACCCTGATAAAGTCCAGCTGACCGGTGTTCTGTTCTCCGAGCAGGAACGTGAGCCACAGTCCGACTCGGAGACCTACCGAGCCACAGCCTGCAATTCGTCTGAAACCTGCTCCGCGGCTTTCAGAACTCGCAGCACATTTCCACCCAGCAGTTTGTGAATCGCCTCCCGACTGTGCCCGCGACGCAACAACTCCTGTGTAATCCTCGGGTACGTGGCCACACTTTCGAGGTGCTCAGGCAGTCGCGGAACCCCATCAAAGTCCGAGCCAATGCCCACGTGGTCAATACCCGCCACTTTCACCACATGCTCAATATGATCCACAACGTCATAAATCGTCCCGCGGGCCAGCTTATTCGTTTTCAATTGCTCCGTCGGCACGACAAACGCAGAAAAGAAATTGATCATTACGACGCCACCGTTCTCAGCCACCAATGGCAACACGTCATCCGGAACATTCCGCGGATGATCACAAATCGCTCGAGCACTGGAATGCGAATAAATCACCGGAGCCTTTGTCACCGCCAGCGCCTGCTTCATGGTCTCTGGTGAAACATGCGACAAATCCACCAGCATCCCCAGACGATTCATCTCCTGAATCACGGCCCGCCCGAATTCCGTTAACCCACCCGCTCTGGGCTCATCCGTGGCAGAGTCCGCCCAGGATAATGATTTCGAATGAGTCAGCGTCATGTAGCGACACCCTTCACCATACAGCCGCTCCAGATTGCTCAGGTCCTCTTCGATACTGTATCCGCCCTCCACTCCCATCATCGAGGCGATCTTCCCCGACTTCACAATCCGCTCAACATCCGCAGCCCGATCGGCAAATTCGAATGTCTCCGGGTACCTTGCCACCATGGCCTTGACAATATTGATCTGCTGAAGCGTCTGCAGCAACGCGTCTCCCGTCTCCGCTGTCGACGCGGGAACGTACACCGACCAGAACTGTGCCTTCACACCCCCTCGACGCAGACGAGGAATGTCAGTGTGCAACTGCAGTTGCTCCTGTGAAATGTCCAGTCGATCAAACGAAGAATTGGCCTTGTCCCGGATTTCCCATGGCAAGTCGTTGTGACCATCAAACAACAGGCCGCTGAAGTGAATCTCCTCCGCTTCCGGGGTGACAATCACCGCCGGAGAAGTTGTCGCTGCCGGCGTCTCAGGCTCGTCAGCCGCAACCTGAGCAACCAGCAGCAACACGCCCAGACACCACACTCGTTCTGGTCGACTGAGCGCACGCTCAATCAGATACTTCGCCAGCATCGTCACAGTTCTCTCCCCTCAGCAATGTCCTGAATCCGGATGTCCGATGGCTTCACAGACAAGCGACCTGCGACGTTCGAGGTGCTCGAACAAGTCGCCCCCCGCCCCGTCACAATTTCCCAGCGCTCGTCCCCAGTTATTTCGACGAATCAGCACGGGGACTTGCCCCGACAAACCCCACTGATCTCGCCGGAATCCTTCCGTTACCTCGAAAACCAACGGGCGATCGGAAGTCGTTTCCAGCGGGACTGTTCCACCGGCGGCGGTTGATCAAACTGCGGTACTGCGTCCGATTGACCACCTGCCCCCGCATCCAGCGCGCGAAACTCAGAGCCCCCCGGCAGTGGTGCCCCGCGACTGATCGGCGTCATCGCGTTTCCACCCGCCGATGAATACCGCTCCATACTCTCCACAACCGTCCGCAAATCCACCTGCTCCAGCTCTCGACCACCCGGTGGCTCCCAGACCGCCGGCTGAATACTGCAGTTTACTTCAATCCGATTGAAGTTCAGTGTCAGTTCCGTACGAGTCTCCGGAAATGTGATTCGCACTTCGTGCGGAATCAGGACGCTGCCGACCCGTCGATGATCGCCCAACCGTGCTCGCACAAGCACTAACCCCGCATCATCCGTCAATGAATGTTCACGGGCGAAACCACTGAGTGTATCCACCGCGATCACGTGCCGCACATGCCCTCCGTCCGCCGTCTCATCCACATCCACCAGTCTCAGAGTACGTGCATCGTTGGGATCATGCTGCAACTCAAAGTCGTCGGCATGCATCGGCACCACCCCCAACAGTCCCATCAGCCAGCCCGCGTCAAGATGCGGAAGCCCGCCAGGGAGTCGACTTAATAAATAGGAATCCTCGTGCAGCCACGTCAGCACAAGTGGCTCGCCAGGCTTGGCATAGGCCCAACAGCGTTCGTCATTGGCACCAAAGTCCGCATGCGCGACAATATTCCCGGCCACCAGCCGGAAACTAGACGGCGCGGCACAAGCCAGTGTGCCACTCAGACTCTGTGGCATCGGTAATCCCGGCATCCGCACATGCACCCGAGTTTCTCCGCTCCGCCACGATCTCAGGCCTGCCGTTTGCAGGTTCAAATGCTCCACCAGCGCTGCACAACTGATCTGACTCGACAGAACGGGCGTCTTCGGTACCGACTTCCGCGCAAAAAACTGCGTCTGACACCCCATCAGGGCCAGCAACAGTAAAGCCGGAATCAGACGCTGACAGACACTCACAAGTCACAGCTTTCCACTGGAAAATCCCCGATGACGTCCTTGAAAACGCTGAGTTGATTCTCCTGACCCCACAGTCCCCGGATGTCCCGAAATACCCGCTGTCACCAACAAACCACCTCTAGCAAGGCCGTCTCATGCGGCCGTCCTGTCCACATGAAACAGTTGCTGCTGCAGACGGGTCACTTCGTCTTCCGTTAACTCCTCTTCCGGAATATCAAACGGGCCCTCGCCGGCACTGCCGATCAGTCGCATCACAGGACGATCGTCCTGCTCCACCACCTCTTCCAGAATCAGCCGCCTTTTTCTTAACAACAGCAGGGCCAGTATATAACGATACTGCTGCTGAACACTGTTCGGTGAATCATTCAGCTGCAGGAAATAGTCAAACAGCGAATCCGTGTCCAGCTTTGGCTTCGCCGTTTCCGTCACCCCCGCCACCTGACACTTCCAGTGACCAATGGCCTCCGGCGGCGGTCCGCTCCAGTGCTCTTCCGAAATGTCCTGACGCACCACCTCACCGGATTTTTCCAGTAATACCGACCAACAGAACTCCCCCGCACGAAATGGCCGCCCCGATACGGAACAGACCTTTCCAGGTGGACGAATGTTGAACTCCATCGCGCTGTCGCCTTCACTTCCGAAGTCAGCGCAAACCTGTCCTCCATGACACGCCGCTCCAACTTCCCGCCTTTTCTGCCCCGGACTGCCGGACCGTGCAGCACGCCGTGCCTTTCGGATTTGCACCGAAAACACAGGCGACTGAAAACCTGCCGAACTTGTCACCAAACCAGAATCTGCAGGAACATTACCTGGACCGAGACTTTCCGCCAAGGCGAAGATTTTCAGTCAAGACAGGAACCCCGCAAAGACAGGGCAATCCAGGGGACTCGGGAAGCAATTCGCAGAGCGAGTGCTTCTCGCGGGGAGCCACAGACCTCGCATCCCCAGCGTCCTCTTTCTCAACCATAATGCCTTCCGAATCGATAATTTCCGTCGCAGAAATCCATCGCCGAGGCATTGCGTCGGTTGCGAGAAAATCCGGCAGCCACGATAGTTCAGGTTTTCCGCTGCGGTGTTCGGTAAACTGTTTTCCGACGGCCTTCGGGTTCGCGGCCCCATCACGCACGTTTCTGGCAGCCGAGGATTCCTACCATGCAAGTTGCTGTGACTGATTACTCATTCCCCGATCTCTCCGTAGAATCTGCCATCATTCAGCAGGCCGGGTTCTCACTGCAGGCATGGAAAGAGAAAAAGGCCGCCGCAGAACTCCCCCCGCTGGTTGCTGAAGCTGATGCCGTCATCACCCAATTTGCCCCGATCACCGCAGAGGTCATCGCGTCCATGCAACGGGCTCGGGTCATCGTGCGTTACGGGATCGGTGTCGATAATGTGGACCTTGCCGCTGCAGCCGCGCGCCGGATCCCCGTCTGTAACGTTCCCGACTACTGTATCGACGAGGTGGCGGATCACACCCTCGCCTTCATCCTCGCCACAACTCGCCAGGTGGTTCCCAATACCCTTCACATACGCAACGGCCTCTGGGGACTCGCCACACCACTCGAATCCCTGAAGACACTCAAGCATCTGACCGTGGGCCTGGTCGGGTTTGGCCGCATCGGACAGGAAGTCGCCTCTCGGCTGAAGGCGTTCAAATGTCGTATCCTCGTATTCGATCCCGTGGTTCCCGCAGCTACGGTCACCGCTGCCGGTGCAGTTCCCGCAACGCTGGCTGACGTATTGTCACAGTCCGACGTGCTGTCTCTGCACTGCCCCTCCACCGCACAAACACGCGGGTTGCTGAATTCCGAACGTCTCAGTCAGACAAAGGCAGGAGTCGCCGTCATCAATCTCGCACGCGGTGACCTCATTGATCCCGCCGCGCTGACCAGCGCCCTGCAATCCGGACACGTGTCAGCCGCCGCACTCGATGTGTTCAATCCCGAACCGATTCCTGCGGACCATCCAATTCGCAGCATGCCCAATGTCATCCTCGCATCTCACATCGCCTCAGCCAGTGTGCCGGCAGTTAAAAAACTGAGAGAAACAGCGGCGAATCTGGCCGTCATGGCGCTCCGCGGGGAGCGGCTGCCGAATGTCGTCAACGGCGTGGAATAGCCCCGCGCCCCCTGACTCGGCCACACCAACTCGCACGCCAACTCCAGCCATCGTGGCAACAGCCGCACAGCCTGCCGGATCCTCATTCTCCGGTGGCGTCCCTGGCACTCGGAATTCCCCGTCACCAGCACTGACAAACAGCGACGACTGACTGACGCGGGCGAAGGAATCTGTTTACAATCCGGGGACACTCTTCCCGAAGGACACCATCATGCTGCTTCGCACTGCTCTGCTTCTCAGTCTGCTGCTCAATACGGCAATGGCCGACGAACCCCACTCCGGACTGGATCCGGATGGGTTTGACAAAACAGTTCGCCCTCAGGACGACCTGTTCCTGCACGTCAACGGACGCTGGCTGATGTCCACAGAAATCCCTGCGGACAAGTCCAACTACGGATCCTTCACCCGGCTTGATGACGAAGCCCGCGAAAATATCCGGACTATCATTGAAGAGGCCGTGAAGAATCCCTCCGACGAAATCAGCCGCAAAGTCGGTGATTTCTACAAAAGCTACATGAATGAGGAACTGATCACGGCCCGCGGAATCAGCCCGATTGCTGATTCTCTGTCCCGCGTCGATTCCCTCGGCTCTCCGGAAGATGTCGCCCGGTTCTTCGGGACCGTCGGGATCTATGGCGTGCCCGGTCCTGTCGGATTCTACGTCTCTGTTGATGACCGGAATTCCACACGCTACCTGACCCACGTCATTCAAAGTGGGCTCACGCTGCCCGATCGCGACTACTACCTCGAAGATCGCGCTGACTACAAAGCCGCCCGCGAAGCACTCAAAAAATACATCGCACGTCTGTTCGAACTCGCAGAAATTCCGGACGCCACCGTTGCAGCGGACCAAATCCTCGCCATCGAAACCCGATTGGCCGAAATCCAGTGGTCGCGAACAGAATTGCGCGATGCTGAAAAACGCTACAACCTGATGACCACCGAAAAGCTCAAACAACTGACCCCGTCGATCCCGTGGGATATTTTCCTGGATGCCTCAGGTGCCGTTGGTGTCACCGAAGTCAATGTGGTCACCCCCAGCTACTTCGAAAAACTTGACTCGGTAGCCCGCGAACTCGGCCTCGATGCATGGAAAACCTATGCACGCTTCAGAATCCTCGATTCAGCAGCCCAGTATCTGCCCAAACCCTTCGTTGATGCTCATTTCGAACTGCACGAAAAAACCCTCTCAGGTGTGCCCGAACAGAAGCCTCGCTGGAAAAAAGCTGTGGATGCCACGTCAGGTGCCGGGGCAGGGGACTTCGGCGTGCTTGGCGAACCACTCGGACAACTCTACGTCCGCAGATTCTTCCCCCCGGAAAACCGTCGACGGATGGACCTGCTGGTTCAGAATCTGATGAAAACCTACGAAAAAAGCATCCACGAACTGACGTGGATGACACCGACCACTAAGCAGAAAGCCCTCGAAAAGCTCAGCAAAATCACGACAAAAATTGGCTATCCTGATCAGTGGCGTGACTACTCAGAACTCCGAATCGATGCCGCTGATCTGATCGGGAACATCCTTCGCTCACGGCGATTTGAACATTTCCGCCAGGTCAATCGCCTCAATCAACCCGTCGATCGGAAGGAATGGGGCATGACACCACAAACCGTCAATGCCTATTACAATCCCAGCCTCAACGAAATCGTCTTCCCTGCTGCCATTCTGCAACCTCCGTTCTTTGATGTCTCCGCCGATGATGCGGTAAACTATGGCGGAATAGGTGCCGTGATCGGACACGAAATCAGCCATGGCTTCGATGACGAAGGCAGCAAGTATGATGGTGACGGCAATCTTACCAACTGGTGGACGGAAGCCGATCGCAAAGCGTTTGAAGGACTCACCTCCCGCCTTGTCGCTCAATACGAAGGCTACGAACCTCTGCCCGACAGAAAACTGAACGGAAAACTCACGCTGGGAGAAAACATCGCGGACCTCAGCGGTATGGCAATCGCCTACAAAGCCTACATGCTTTCTCTCGGTGACAACAAGGGAAAGACACTCGACGGCTATACCCCGGCCCAGCGATTCTTTCTCGGCTGGTCCCAGATCTGGCGTCGCAAGTACCGCGACGACGAAATGGCCCGACGCCTGCTGATCGATCCCCACTCCCCGTCCGCTTTCCGAGCCAACGGGCCGGTCACCAATCTTGATGCCTTCTACGAAGCGTTCAACATTCAACCCACGGACAAACTTTACAAAGCCCCAGGCGAACGTATTCAAATCTGGTAATCCGGCACCACCGAGCGGTGGTTGACGCTGGTCGACACCCGACCACCGCACTTGCCAGCACCAGACCTGCCGCGTTTGAAGATTCATCGTCACTCGCGGACTCTTTTTTTACCGGCCTTCCTCCAACAGTTGCCCGTGTCGTTTTACACAGGCAGCCCCCCGTTTTCCGGTTTCAGCAGAATCGCGCCGAACATGCAGACCACGCCCATCCTGCCTTCACAGTTCCAGAACTCCGTTCTCGCAGTGCCACCACTCGCGCGAAACGTTGCCGAAGCCATCTGCCCCGCACAGAACCTGAAAATCGTCAGGCACCTCGAGGCCGGTGGCGTGTCGATGCTGCTTTATGGCGGTAACGCGAATCTCTACAACATCCGTTACACCGAATACGCCCGCCTCCTCGAAGTCCTCGAAGAGATCGCCGGCGAAAACACCGCCGTCATCCCCTCCGTCGGCCCGGCGTACGGTTTAATGATGGATCAGGCAGACCTGCTGAAGTCAACAAAATTCCCCACAGTGATGGTGCTTCCCACAAAAGCGATTATGACCGAACCCGGGCTGATGACAGGGTTCCGACGCTTCGTGGAAACCATCGGTCGCCCCGCGGTCCTCTACATCAAGGAAGAAGGCTACATCAGCCCCGAAGGTGCTGCCGAACTGGTTCGAGACGGACTCGTCTCGTTCATCAAATACGCCATCGTACGACAGGATCCGGGGCAGGACGACTACCTCTCCCGACTCGTCACTATGGTCGATCCCAATCTCATCTGCAGCGGCATCGGTGAACAACCCGCCCTCGTTCATATGACCAGCTTCCAACTCAACGGTTATACGTCCGGATGCGTCTGCATTAACCCGGCACTCTCACAGGAAATGCTGCAGGCCATCCTGCAGAAGAACTATGATCGCGCAGAAGCGATTCGCAGAATCTTCCTGCCACTCGAAACACTCCGCAACGAGATCAATCCCATCCGCGTCCTCCACGAGGCAGTGGCTCTGGCTGAAATCGCTGCAACCGGTCGCCAGTTTCCGTTGCTCTCCGGCGTCAGTCAGTCTGCCTCACAGCGGATTCAGAAAGCTGCCCTCGAATTGCTTCACGCCAGCGGCTGATTGGTCGGCACGGCCCGCCAGAGAATGCCATGACACGCACTGCAAATGTCGGCTCCCCGCGTATTCTCGGGATCGGACGCCCCGATCCCGCCTTTACCAGCGTCGCCCAGTGGCTGAAAGCAACCGTCCCCCATGACCAGCTCGGGCAGGCCCCGACCATCCCCCTCGCACTGAAATCCCCCTCTTTCTCCCGGTCTCTTCCGGATCTCGTGGTCGTCTATCGTGAGTTTCCGGACCAGTTTCCGACGGCCGATATTCACAGCCTCGTTGGAGCCATGCTCTTTCGTCGCATCATCTGCTGCGATGGGCCCCTGTGCCTCGCAGACGGACGCACTCACGGCCAATGGCCCACTATCTGTCGTGTCCCCGAAAAATCGGCCATTGCCGTCCTCCGCCGAGAACTCCATGCCCTGAAGCAGGCTCGTCCGCCTATCTCACCCATGGCCGCCAGTGAAGATGTCTTCGCTCATCGCGTGTTCAGCTTGCCAGGCCCGACCAGCGACTATCCCCCCCCACAACGCGCCTTCATTGCAGCCTGTGACCCGGACTTTCGTGCAACAGTCCGCAGTGTCCTGATGCAGCACAATATCCAGGCCGAGGCCGCTCATCCGGATGTCATCAACGCACTTCGGGCAGCCGGCTCCCTCGCCCCGGACTGGCTCCTCGTCGATCTGGATGAAGATCCCGCCGCTCTGATCCCACAACTCAACAACATGCACAGGCAAGGCCTGCCAATCACGGCCCTGACCGGATTTCCCGGACAGACTCTGCCCCCCTGGGCCGCGTCCCTCGTGGATAAAACAGAAATGTTTCTGCAGCTCGGCGCACTACACCAGGATCTCACACGATGACACCGGGGAACCAACCTGCTGCCAGTGAACTCCTCGTAGACAACACGCGGGCTGATCTCGCTCTGCGATGCCTTGCCACCTTTCAGATGCTGCTCATGCTGGCGACATGGCCCCTCTGGTTTGCTCCGAGTCGCTTTCCTGTCGTCCCTCTGTTTTCGCAATCACTTCCTCTGCTCGCGATCCCGGTGGCCTCAGTGCTCCTGTTCCTCACCTGCCTCGCCATCAGTCTGATTCGATTTCCCACGGCTCCCACAAGCAGCATTTCGGGACGCCAACGTCTCTGCAATCTCGCACTCGTGGCGGCAGTCGTCCCCGTCATCTGCAATCAACATTGTCTTCAGGCATGGCACTGGCTGTTCATTCTGGCCATGCTCATTGCAGTCACCCACACCCCCGAAATCCGAGCCTCACAGCTCAGACTCACCATCTGCACTCTTTATATCTGTTCCGGTCTTTCCAGAATCACAGCCAACCCGCAGGCTGGAATCGCCGGCCTGATCGCCCGACAGTTGCTGGAGTTCCTCCCTGGCACTCCTGATCACACCGCCGACACAGTCAACCTCGCATGCCATGCCCTCAGTGCACTGGAAATCACCACAGGCATCATGCTGCTGTTCAATTCTCGTCGCATTCGTGTCCCTGCGGTCGTCCTTGCTGTCCTGATGCACGCCTCACTGCTGCTGGCTCTTGGGCCGACCGGCCTGAATCATCATCCGGGAGTCCTGCTCTGGAACCTGTGCTTCCCCATCCTACTCCCGCTGCTGTTCCTCAGAGGACTCCCATCAGCGGGTAAAAATCACAGTTTCGGGGCAGGGGGGCTGCTGATCTCCGTCTTCTCTGTCTCCGGACTTTTTGCACTGGCCGACAACTGGCCTGCATGGCAGCTTTACTCGGCTCGTCCGGAATCGTGGACCCTCTGGGTCCACCGAGCCGATACGCCGGAACTGCCCCTGTCTCTCCGACCGTGGCTGAGCAGCACCGTCCAGGATGACTGGGTGCCCGTCAGACTGGATCGCCTTTCGCTGCATCAAATCGGCAGCCCTTTGTATCCGGAAGACCGCTTTCAACTAGCCATCATCTCCCACACCCTGCAGAGTCTTCCCGAAACAGTCCGCTTTCGCGTCACCGTCGAGGAACCACGGCCCCTCGACTGGTGGAATCGCTCCGTCCGGCTGATTTCAAATCGCGCAGACCTGGAAAAGGAACACGAGGCATTCATCTTGAATTCCCGCGCACTGCACACGTCGAATCAGCCACCCCTCTGATCCACCGTTCCCCGCTCAGCCGCTCCCCCGGCCACCAGGTACACGGCTCAGAAAACACGACAAATCAGAACCTTCAGATACTCAGTTTCCGGACAGGTCGCGCTCACAGGATGATCCGCTGGCTGCCCTCGCTGCTCCAGAACCTGAATGTCTCGCCCCGAATGCCGTGATACCTCAGAAATAATCTCCGAAAAATCCGCTCGGCTGACCAGCCCGGAGCAGCTGCAGGTGACGAGAATCCCCCCCGGCCGCAACACCTTCAGCCCAACTTCATTCAACCGCAGGTAGCCCGAAACCGCACGATCCAGGCCATTTCGTGTCCGCGCCATTCGCGGAGGATCCAGGATGACGGCATCAAACTGTCGGTTTTCCCCGGCCATCGCCTCAAGGGCAGGGCGGACATCTTCGTGCAGCCACTGACAACGCTCCGATACCCCGTTCAGTTCCGCATTCGCTCTCGCGATCGTCAATGCCGCCTCTGACGAATCCACACCAACCACCGACGCCGCGCCACCAGCCTTCACCGCAGTAATCCCGAAGCCACCCGAAAAACAGAAGGCATCAAGCACCTTCGCCCCGCGCATGTAACGACTGGCAGCCAGACGATTGTCCCGCTGATCAAGATAACAGCCCGTCTTCTGACCACGCTGCACATCCACTCCGTAGCGAATCCCATGCTCTTCGATAAAGACAGGACCGTTCGGCTCTCGACCAGACATCAGACCATCAACAACATCCAGACCTTCCGCCTCACGCATTCCCTTTTCTGTCCGCAACCAGATTCCCTCCGGTCGCAGCTCGTCCTGCAATGCTGACAGAATCGCCTCCCGATGCTGATACAACGCCAGACTGGTGAATTGCACCAGCAGATACCCCCCGTAACTGTCCACAGTCAGCCCGGACAACCCATCAGACTCACTGAAGATCAGTCGCACTCCACATGACGGCGCGCGAACGTCAAACAACGCCCTTCGACTGGAAACAGCTCGCTGCACTCGCTGCCGCCAGAATTCTCCCGTCAGCCCCTCGTCCTGCTTCCATGAATACAATCGCACCAGAATTCGACTGTTCGCGTTGAACAAACCCCAGGCAATAAAGTGACCGTCCTGACTGACCACCCGCACCACATCACCGGGCGCAGGTCCGCCCTCGATAGAACTTTTTACGTGGTCCACGGCACCGGCAAAGACCCACGGATGCCGACCAAAAAAAGGCTGCGCACGACGACTGCGAATAACAATCTCCGAATGGCCCGGGACCTCCGAACGCTTCAGGGAAAAAGTCGAACGGCCCGCTTCTGCTTCATTCATGTCTCACCAGTTTTCCACATGCAAATCGATCCACCGCCAGTCACGACACTCGCGCCGCGCGGTCCCCTGCAATTCCTCAGACAACGTCCCGTACGCATAGCCAGTCCCGGGCGATGCCCCCACTATCCACTCAGCGGGACTTCGTCACTTCGGGATTCACTGCCACGCACTCCGATACGTCAGTCTCCGCCCCGCAGAATCCGATGCTCCATCTCCTGCAGATAGGCCAGCAATCGGTCTCGCTCACTTGATAAATGCCGGACCCGCAGCAACGAACGTACCCGTGTCCTCAACTCCAGACGATTGACCGGCTTGGTCAGAAAATCGTCGCACCCCGCATTGACCGCCTTCTCGATATCTCCAGGCTCGTTCAACGCTGTAACAATCAACACAGGTATGCCACGTTGAGCCGGATCTGCTTTCAACTGAGAACAGACCTCATACCCGCTCATCCGAGGCATCATGATGTCCAGCAGGATCAGGTCGGGCTGATGCTGAGCCACCATCTGCATCGTCTGCTGGCCATCAGCTGCCATTAAAATCTGATACCCCTCATCAACCAGATAGGCCTCCAGCAGTTCCCGATTCTGCTGAATGTCATCCGCAATCAACACCCGCGACGACGAAATATCAATGTCCGAGGTATGCATAGGGTCCGCTTCCATCGTTCCTTCAACACAATCCGCCGCACGGGCACATCAGTCCACTCAACCTGAACGCCAGGGTCTGTTCACTGCCAATGGCGCTGCCACTGACGTCATTCACAAGACTTCCACAGTTCCCCCGACTTCCACAGTTCACCCCCCAGAACACCAACGATCCTCCAGACCCCAATGCTGGGAAGCCCGGCGATACCAGCATTCCAATAGGCAGACCAAACACGAAAGATACTGAGCCGCGCTGTGCTCAGCAACCGCGGTGTCTCAGGATTCGACGATTCGGGGATTGGCCCGAGCCCCCAAGCCCTCCCCATGCCACCCCGGAACTCTGAAAACGGCTGCATGCGCTACGCGCCTCCGCAAGTCGTCCATCGAAATCGCCAATTCAGCTCCCAGCACGCTGGAAACACACTTTATCCCGACGAATTCCATTTGCCACATATCCCCACAACACACACAATCCATGCGGTCAGTCTACATTCCGCCGATTTCCTTCCCACAACCGCCCATCACCGCTATTCCCACCCTCAGAACGCTCCTCAAACGCAACGGCCCCTGCACCATACCAACAATCACCCTGGAACCCTCAGATGACGGATGTCCACAACCCGGAACAACGGTCGTTCAACATGTCCCGTATCGCGTCCAAAAACACGAAGCCGGAACTGATCGTTCGTTCCACGGTTCACCGCATGGGCTTTCGCTTCCGTCTGCATTCCCGTGGCCTGCCCGGGAAACCAGATCTTGTGCTGCCCATCCATCGCAAGGTGATCTTCGTCCACGGCTGCTTCTGGCACTGCCACCGCTGCCGGTTCGGTAAAGTCACACCCGCCACGAACTCTGAATTCTGGCGAAAAAAACGTGCCGACAACGTCGCCCGCGACCGCAGAAACCGACAACAACTCAAGGCCGCAGGCTGGTCTGTGCTTGTGGTCTGGGAGTGCTGGACACGCAATCCTGATCACGACCTGCTGCCAGTCCTGAAGAAGTTTCTGCAACCTCAGGCCCCCGGCTCGCCCCCCCACTGCTCTCACCCATCGTCCTGATCGCCCTTCAACGCGGTGATACAACTCATCGTTTCCCATCGCCACGCTGCCCCTGCACGATGCGTTTCGCAACCCCTTGTTGCGCACACCCCACGGCAGGGCCGGGGCGACACTAAAAGATGTTGCGAATTCTCGCACCACCCGGTGTCGCTGCCTCGAACTCAAAAACCACCAGTGTGGCCTGATCCATCGCTCGATCCAACGGACCTGCATCACGTCGGTCAACCAGACTCTCAGCCGAACTGACTCCCGGAGCCGCCGCTATTCCACCAGATCCGCCAACTCCACCACTTCCAGCCTTCCGCGCCATGGTCACAGCCACTTCGTCAGCGGACTCAACTGCCGCAGGTTCAACTGAGGCAACAGGTCTGGCGACGTCACGGACTCCTCCAGCCGATGAAACGGCCACATACACTTCGCCACTCAATATCTCCGATTCTGTCGGCGATCGCAAAGACTGACGGACTGCCGCAATGATCTGCTCCCGCGTCGAACTCAGCACCTCCGCAGGATTCCATTCCGCCGGAGCCGTTCCGACAGCCGCTTCCACGTCCTGAATCACATTCTGCCTCGTCTCCCCAACCGATGTCAGGACAACCCCCATCCACGCAGCATCCATGTCCTTTGCCGATGACTCCAGCTGCAGCCCATAGCGCTGAAGTACCGCCCCAACCTTGTCCACAATCTGTTCCCGATCATCGCGTCCCACTCGGACCACAACAACCTTCCAGTCCGTCACTTCAGCCACAGTCCTCACTTCCCAGTCGTCAGCCTTCGCCAACCCCTGAACGCCTGACTCGGCTTCCGCGAGCCGCCTTGTCGGCGCATCAGCCACGGACAAAGCTCCCATCGCACCGCTCGCTGCCCCGGGCATCAGCAAAGACCCGTCCGACGGTGCTTCCAGTCCCGCTCCCCGGGCCCCACGCTGTAGTTCCTCCACCGATTTTGACTCAACGTAACCCAGTGACTTCGATTCTCGATGCGTCTGACGCTCCAGCATCGCCACTGCGTTGCCACCTGGCTCCATCCCCATCGGCTGCAGCCCCCGCAGGCCCCAGCCAATCAACAAACTCAACGCCAGCACACTCACTAAAACTGGTACCAGTCGCCCCGCACCTCGACGACGAACCGCGGCGGACTCCTCGCCTGACGCCCACTCGGAGACACGAAAAACGTCCCGCTCCAGTGGCGTCCGCGGTTGCCCCTGTAACCCCCGCCGAATCCGGCTCAGCCCCGCCAGAATCTCTCCGGCTGCACCACCACGGCCTGCACACAACTCCTCAAGCTCCATGGCCTCAGCCGCAGATAACTCGGAATCATATTGCGCAGAAAGCAACTCCAGAAGACGTTCCGGTTTGTCAGCAGCGGCGTATGAATTGTCCGGGGAAGTGCTCATGGAAGCGGCTTGGCAAGGAAGGAAAAATTTCAGCAGGGAGATCAAAACTGGCAGGAAATCACCAGCAGTCAGGGTGCGCACAAATCCAGAAGTCACCCGACAACTGTGCCGCAACTCGCTCATTGACTCCCAGCCACCACCTCAGTATCGGTAGGCCGTTCTAAGTCGCGTTGGTCTGCTGACGTAGCTACCGTGCGATGGGTTCCCGGAAAATCTGCTTTTAGTTGCTTTTTCTCGAAAACCGCGCGTTTTCCCGGAAAAATTCGCTTCTGGCAGATACAGACGCCGGCACGGCAGAGGCAATTCCATCGCCCAATTCGGGTAAAAACCAGTAGTCGCCACGAACTTCCGATGGACATCTCTCCACTGCCCGCTCGGAGAGCGAACCCTTGGCAATCCGGGACATCAAAGAGGGATGCCCTGCTCGCGAGTTCGTTCTGTTTCAACGGTGAAGGCGACGAAAGTCCTGATTGCAGATTGCTTCACGGCAAACAGCAACTTCTCCCCGGTTCAACACCGTTTCGGTATTCCCGGGTCAGGCCTTCCAATCCCTTCGCTGCGACTCAGATTCGGCTTTGGTCTTCGCCTTCAACTACTAGCGCGGCCTGTGCTTCTGAATGGCCTGGATGACAAATGGATGCACCCGACCGTTGGTCACAGCCATTCCTTCGTTGCTGGATAAAGTCGACCCCAACCGAAAGTTGCTCACCCGCCCGTTGATGTCCGTGACCTGCCCCCCAGCCTCTTCGACCAGAATCACTCCGCCAGCATGATCCCAGATCTTTTCTGCATACCCTTTGCGAGTCGGCAAACGCAGGTAAAGATCCGCGTCCCCCCGCGCGACAGCAAGGTACTTGCACTGACTGTCCATCCGCACCGGCTCCCGGTGAATCCGCAGGTCACTCGCAATCAATCCGGACCAGTCGTGCGAACTATGCCCCGACTCCACAGATTCACAAAACAAAAGCTCACTCACCTCGCTGGTACCCGAGACCCGTACCGGAATGGCCGTTGCTGAACTTTCCCACAATGGCTGCTGCCAGGCCCCATACCCGCGCACTGCCCACGCCAGAACGCCGGGCTCCCCACTGCCTGGATACGGCATGTTCGGACACCCCAGCACTCCCAACTCAATTTGCCCATTGATGATCAATGCCAGCGAAATTGCGTACTGCTCTTTACGCAGAAAACCCTTGGTCCCGTCAATCGGATCCAGCGTCCAGAATCGCTCGGAATAATTCTGTGCCCCACCATGATCGATCCAGTCACAAACCTCGTCCGCTGCCCCCGGCACGCCGACCCGCACGACTTCTCGAACTACCTGATCAAGAAATTCAGCGCCCGTCGCTGCTCGCAGTTCGGCCGCACCCTCTTCACCAATCACGGGATCACCAGGAAACTGTTCACGCAAGTCGCGACAGATCAACGCCTGACTGCCAAAGTCCGCCACAGTCACCGGACTATTGTCCTTCTTCGACAAAGACTCTGTCGAAATCGCTGACTGCACGTTCTGACACAGCCTCGCTGCCAACCGAACAGCATTCCGTGCCACATCCAGTTCCCGACGATATTCCCGATTCATCGCTCTCTGCATCCCTGTTCAGAAGTCACTGCACCGTGTAAGCAAGCCGCTCGGCTGCCCGCATCAGTCTAATCCCCCGTGTCAGTCTACTGCCTGCTACCAACAACTGTCACGGTCGATGTGTCGGTGTATAAACGGCGGAGAACAAGACCTCCGCTTCCAGCACCGTGGAGGCCTCTGTTCGGCGGGCTTCGATCCGAAAACCATAGGGCTGGCGGACAGGAACACGCAACCGCAGCGATTCGTCCCCCGCCTGCTCACATTCCACCACCGGCACGCCAGCCAGCGGAGGTGACAATGGGATGTGCAGATTGACACGCTTTTGACCAATGGCAAATTTCGCGATCGCTGCCCCCTCAATCATCTCACCGCCGAATTCGTCCGTGGTCCGCTCCAGCCGAATCGTATCCGAAGCGACAGATTCCGACACACTGTCGTCGTCGTCAACCGCTTCCCCTTTTTGATTTCCGCTCCCCTCGGCCAATTCTGACTCGTCGCTGACTTCATGGAACTCATCACGCAGCATGCGGTCCAGTTCCCGCAGCGTCGGTGACACCGCCGCCGACTCGGGTCGCAGGCTCTCCGACTCCGTGGCCGGCACAGTGGCCTGAATCCCCGGATCCGGGCGTGAAATTGACGCCCCAACCGCCGGAGACGCAATCGCGGTCGCTTTGGCTGACGTTCCGGTCGCCGCGCCCTCAGAGCGACGGACGACCGACTTCACCAGCGAAGCAGCTCGGGCAGCACCAGCGGATGCCATACCAAACCCAATCCCCGCGGCCGCAGTGATGGCCCCCGTCGCGGCCATCGCTGCCGTAACCGCCGTCCCGCTTGCCGGCCCGCTCGGAAGTCCGGCTCGGCCTTCCGCAACACTCTCCTGACCCCGAAGCGTTTCGACATTCCTGCCGGTCGACCCTGGTTCACCGTTCCCCCGCAGGGCCGGTGAAGTGGGACTCTCCGGGTCCCGCAAGGGACGACGCTCCAGTCGGCCCGCGTCTCCTGGCTCCGCCTGCAACTCGGCCCTTTTATCCCGCGGTAATACCGCCCCTGGCCCCACTTGAGTCCGGTCGCCACGCTCGACCGTTGCAGAATCTGCGATGGACTCATTAACGCCCCTGCTGCCGAACGAGGCCAGCCGCGCATCCGACTTTCCGGACTCGTCAACTGATCCAGACCCCAGTGGGAATTGTTCCGCTACCAGCCTGGAAATCGGGACCGCGTCGCGCCCCGCTCGCGTTTCCTCGGTGAGCGATTTTCGCCCACGTGACTCCACGGGCAACACCCGACTCAACTGCCGCCCCGTCCCACGAAACGGATCCAGCCATGGATCTCTTGCGTCGTCCCGCATCGGCCCACGCTCTTCGTCCGGTGCCTGACCAGTCAGTCGAAACTGCGTCCGGGGAACGAGGTCGTCAAATCGAGCCTGAGGAGCATCGACATCAAGTAATGATAAGGTCGCGTCCGTAACAGGACGAAGATATGAGCGACGATCCCGCGGAATACGAAAGAGCGCTTCCGGGATCGGACTGAGGATCGCCAGAACGCCAAAAATTACTACGCCCAGAGCCACCCAGGCCCGAAGCGGTGATGCTGGTGGCATCAGATACCACGCAATGAATCCCGGAGGAATCAAGGTCAGGATTCCGGCAAAAAAAACTGCCGGAGACTCTTCCTGAATCGTGCCCCGCTGCGGCGAAAACAACAACCAGCAGAACAACGACAAAAAACCAATAAAGGCAGACAGGATCATCGCTGCAGGTTCCCAAACCTGACTGCGAATCAGCCCCTCCACCCGCGCATAGCGCAACAGCAGTGCCAACAACACCAACGCTCCCCACGCCAATATCGCCGTTGCTCGACGCGCCTGAATCCGCCTGCCATGTGGATTTGTCATCGGGCACCCACTTCCCACCCGTATTCCCCAGGTTTCATCCCATCCTCCATGCACTCGACACAAGCAAGGAACCCACAGGAACGTTCACAACACAGCCACGAATCCCCGATTCCTCCCCACTTGCGCCGCCTGCGAAGACTAACAGGTCCCCCGACTCCCCTGCAAGACTACGGCTTTTCCTGCTTATCCATGGCCGATAATTCTGTGGCGGTAATCAGGTCCACTGCCGTTTCACGGTCCTCGACAATGACCTCGCCCCCTCGCAACGCCTGCAGCGCATACTCAATCCCATAGACCGCTAACTGGTCGCCATGCTGATCCGCTGTCGCCAGTATCTGATTCTCTCGAATCGCCTGTTGGACCGCCGTGATGTTGTCAAAACCCACGATCATCACGTCGGTCCTGCCGGCCGCTCGCACCGCCGCAAGAGCCCCCAGTGCCATGCTGTCATTACATGCAAGAATACCTTTTACGTCAGGATGCGCCGTCAGGATCGCTGCAGTCGACTGATTCGCCTGCGACATCTCCCACTGGGCAGACTGACTCGCCACGATGCGCAACCCGGCGGCTTCCATAGCCGCTTCAAATCCCAGCTTTCTCTGCTGACCGTTGAACGAAGTTTCAATCCCCTCAAGGACCGCCACCTCCGCTGCCTTCGGCAACTTCGACGCCAGATAATCCCCGACTTTGCGAGCCCCAGAACGATTGTCCGGGCCCACAAACGGAATCGTCAGCCCCGCAGACTGCAACACGCCTGCGTCCAGCCGATTGTCAATGTTGATCACCACAATCCCGGCCTCAACAGCACGCTGAAGAACCGGTATCAATGCCTGCGAGTCCGCCGGTGCAATCACGATCGCCGCAACCTGCTGCGCAATCATCTGCTCAACCAGACTCACCTGTCCCGACAAATCCGTCTCATCCTGAATTCCGTTGACAACCAACTCCAATGCACCGCCGCTGGCTGCCGCATAGTCCTCGGCACCACGTGCCATCGTTGAAAAAAATTCATTCGCCAGCGATTTCATGACCAGGGCAATCCGAGGCTTCCCGGTCGACGCCCCGGACGAGTCGCCTTTGCTGACGACCGTCGGACCGGGGTCCGCCTGCTCACCGCACCCAGCCAGAAAAACAAGTATCACCGCCGATAGCCACGACCACTGTCCGGAAAACATCGCGCGTCCCAGCTCGCCCATCCGTTCGACAGCATGCATACTCGCTACCCTCTCACTCGCATTCTGTGCGATCACGCCTCACCCCCTGATCAACATCCGCCGAGGTTCAGGGGTGTTAATGAGTCGAACATCCGCAGTCGCCGCAACCTCCACCGGATTTCTGCTGCAGAATCCCATCCGCGGATACCGGCTGAACATGCACCACACCACAACCCGCAGCCGCAGCGAGCAGGGCCAGCCGAGTCGTTTCCGGGCCGCGATCATTCAGCACATACAAAACCAGCCGACCATCCAGTGTCTTCTCAAGGTCAATGATCTCCAACTGCAGGTTCCAGGTCGCCGCCCGCGACAGCCACGTGCCAAACTCAGCATCCAGCAGCCGCTGCGAATTTGAATTCGCAACCACGTCCTCCGCCGACGCCAGTCGCACAACCTCTCCCGTCAACTCCGAGCCCTCAGCCTCCCCGGTACCCACTGCAGCCGACTTCGCCGCCACATGCAGCACCACCCCCAACTCTTCACCCCGCTCCGTGGACACCACCACCTCAGCTCCGCGATCAGGAGCCTCCGCACGACCACCAAATCGCGCCACCTGAGGCACACGACCGTATCTCACCAAAGCAACCCACTCCGGCAGCCCACCAACCACCTCAGCCGCAATCGCTGAAAGACAGTCATCCCCCTCTAGACCACTCGGAGCAATCATCGCTACCTCAACCAACAGACACAATCTCATCACCGTGAAACGCCGCGTCGCAACAGTCTACCCGATCAGGAACCGCAGTAAAAGAAACCAATCCCCCTTCGGTGCCATGCACTTGTATTCTTCTCAATTTCCTGCTACCCTCGCACCTCATTCTGTTTTTGGAGCTCCCAATGCCACGTGTTAACCGCTCAGACATCCTTGCAACCGGCGAGATTCAGGTGTTTCACGTCGTCAATCGCTGCGTCCGCCGCACACACCTCTGCGGGCGTGATTCAGACAGCAAAAAAGACTACTCCCATCGCAAAGAATGGATCCGTCGCCGACTGGAATTTCTGGCAGGAGTGTTCTCGCTCGATATTCTCAGCTATGCGGTCATGAGCAACCACCTGCATGTCGTCGTGCGAACACGCCCGGACCTCGCCAATCTCTGGTCTGATCAGGAGGTGGCCAAGCGGTGGTGGACGTTGTTTCCAAAGCGGAAAAACAAAGATAAATCGCCGGCGGTCCCCAGCGAGGAAGACCTGAATCAGTTGAGTTCCAGCCCCGCAGGCATCAAAGAAAAGCGGCGCAGGCTCGCTAATTTGTCATGGTTCATGAAGTGTCTTTGCGAACCCATTGCAAAACAGGCAAATCGTGACGATGACGTACGCGGGCATTTCTGGGAGTCGCGTTATAAGGCACAGCCACTGCTTGATGAAATGGCCATCGCAGCTTGTATGGCATACGTCGACATGAATCCACTGCGAGCCAACCTTGCAAGCTCGCCGGAAACTAGTGATTTCACTGCTGTCCAGGCGAGAATTCGGGACCGTCAGGACTCGCTTGCTCATCGCACACTCGAGGCTCAACTCATTCGGCAGGAGCATGGGCAACAGGCAGGCTGGTTGGCGCCCATTGAACTATCGCCAAAGCAAAGTGCATCGCGAGAGAAGCAGACCACCCGACGTGCCAGCAATAAAGGGTGTCTGCTCATGTCGCTTGACCAGTACCTGCAACTCCTTGACTGGACGGGACGTCAGCTACGGCGAGACAAGTCCGGAGTCATTGCGAGAGAATTGAAGCCGATTCTGGAGCGGCTTGATTGCACTGTGGAGTCGTGGCTGGATCTTGTAAAGAACTTTCGACGGCGGTTTCGCACAGAAGCAGGTCGTCCGGAAAAACTTCTCGGCGTTCGCGAATTTCGAAGAAATTGCCGCGTACAAAATCTGCGGAGTTCGTAACCGAAGCTGAGAAATCGCATCACGCAAACAGATCGGAATGGCAACCCGTCAGGAGTGATAGCGTCGGTCTGACTCGGGCCGTTATTACGCGTGCGGAATTCCGTGTCAATAAGATCATTCCGACCTGCGTTACAGCCAGCCTGCAGTGGCAGGTCTGGCAGTTTCGACAACTGCTCAGCACTCCGGCCTCACGTGTGCACCAGTAAAGCGTGAGGATTCACTCTGACGCCTCGGAACTCAAGTCCAGAAGCACCGTAGACGCCCCAAACGTTGCCCCAGTCTCGTCGGGTTTTACGACCGCACAGCCGAAAGAGCGAATGTCATCGCATTTCGTACGTTCGCTGTTGTCTCACTTTTTTCCGTAACCCCAAACGACTTTGGGTCCCGCATGGGTGCCCGGGTCCCTCATGGGTGCCAGGCACCAAAGAATAGAAAGGCACTGTCAAAGGATGCCTCTCAAGTGAACCGGTGACCTTCAGTGCATAGAGAACCAACGCTGGTGTCTCACCACGTCTCGTACGCCGGAAAACGGCTTGGCAACTCAAATAGGTGCATGGCACCTAAAGTGATTTGGGCATGGTTATTTTTTGATGCGCACGAGCTCGACGGGCGGGAGGTCAGTTAATTTTCCCGCCGGATCCTGCCATCGCTCGTACATGGCATCGCCCCACGATATGCTCTGTGTACCAGCGGGCGTTGAAGGACACCGGGGGGCGGGGCAATGAGCGATGAGACATTGGCGTCCCTCCGCGTTTCATGCCGTCCGGGGGATTGCTGCTCCTGTTTTTTAAAACCTTCTGTTAAAGAATCAGCCGTGACCTCGATCGATTCCAATGAGTTTGCTCAACGTGTGCAGTCGCTCCGCCTGAACACACTGAGATCCGTCGAGCAGGTTGTTGTCGGGCTCGGCGGCGTTACTGATCAGTTGCTGATGGCATTGTTTGCCGGCGGTCATGTCCTGCTGGAGGGCGTCCCCGGAACGGCGAAGACGACACTGTGCCGCACATTCTCAGCGGTGCTTGGAATTCACTTCGAACGAATCCAGTTCACGCCGGATTTGTTGCCGTCAGATGTGACCGGGACGCAGGTGCTTGACCGGGGAACAAATGAATTTGTACTGCGACGCGGTCCGGTATTCTGCCAGTTGTTATTGGCAGACGAACTGAATCGGGCCCCTGCCAGGACTCAGTCATCGCTGCTGGAGGCCATGCAGGAACGTCAGGTCACCATCGAAGGGCGAACGTTGCCACTGCCAGACCCTTTCATGGTTCTGGCGACGCAGAACCCCATTGAGCAGGAGGGTGTCTATCGTCTTCCTGAAGCGCAGCTTGATCGGTTTCTGTTTCGTATTCATGTCGGCTATCCGGAGCGACAGCAGGAGGTCGAGATGCTTGAGCTGCACAGTCGTCAGGCGACAGTCCCTGCAGCGGTCACGACGGCTGAAGAGATTCTTCAGATACGCAGCGGCCTCGACACCGTGTATGCGTCACGCGAATTGCTTGAATACATTGTGGATCTCATACGTCAAAGTCGACGAAATCCCGATCTGGCGCTCGGCGGCAGTCCGAGAGCAGCGATCAGTCTGCTGAAAGCGGCCCGTGCTCACGCACTGCTGAATGGTCGTGCCTACGTGACTCACGCAGATGTGCAGCAGGTCTGCGGCCCTGTGCTCAGTCATCGTCTGATACTGAAACCTGAATCCGAGATGGATGGCCGAACGATTGAAACCACCATCCAGCAATTGATCCGTGCGGTACCGGTTGTACAGGACCGAGCCCAATGACAGTCGCCGGTCGCTGGATGACAATAGCAGGACTGCTTGGTGCGACACTGGGACTGGCGCGAGGTCAAACCGGGCTGGCGGTGTTATCGTTGACGGTCCTCGTCTGGCTGATGGCAGAATGGCTCTGGTTCTCCTGGCGGTTGTGGAGGCATTGTGGCCAGTTGCAGTTTGAGCGGAGTGTTAACGGCCGATCGGAGGACTTCAGTACGCTTCAGGCGGGAAGACTGATCACCGTTGAAGTTCGCCTGACGATGCGGAAAGGGCGGATGAGCCCCCCGATACGGATCCGCGACAGTATTCCTGAAAACGCGACCGTCGTGAATAACGGACATCAGGTCCGAATCCTGTCAAACTTTCAACGAACCGTCTTTCGCTACGAAGCGCGTATTTGTGGAGCGGGCCAGATTCGCCTGCCAGGATTCCGCCTCGTGATTGAGGATGCTCAGGGACTATTTCGTGCCGAACGGTTTGTTCCGTGTCCCCAGGTGTTTCGGGTGTTGCCGGCATGGGTGGAAGCCGGAGAACACCGCCCATTGATCAAGCGCAGCAACGCACTGCCACAGCATGGAATCCATCGCCTGCAGCGAGCTGGTATGGGTGGTGAATTACTGGAGTTGCGAGAATACGTCGCAGGTGACCCACCGAAATCCATCGCATGGAAGGTTTCAGCGCGACGTGATCGGCTGATGACACGACAGTATGAGTCCGAGGTCCCGATACGACTGCAACTTTTCGTCGACGGGTCAATCAGCACCAGGATCGGCGGGTTCGGTGAACGGCTCCTTGACCAGATCACCTATGTCGCCGCCAGCGTCGCTCGCTCAGCGATTTCCAGCGGTGACCTCGTCGGGCTTACCACATTCGATGAACGCGGCATGCAGCGGAGAACCCCCGTAGCCGGTGAGCGTGGATTCCTGCGGATACTGCAGGATCTGGCGGATTTTTCCGTCAATCCCGCGCCGCTTCCGGATCGTCTGACACCACTGCTGCAGCAAACGGCCATGACTGTTTGTCGAGAGCAGTTTCCGGAACTGCTTGATGCTCGATACAACCGTGTTCCCGCGTTCTGGGCTCCATGGCTGCCATGGCGTCGTCGTCACTTTTACGAACGCTGTCAGTTGGCAGGAATTCTCAGTCATCTGTACGCGATGCCGCCACTGCGTCACGTGCAGTTGATCGAGGATGACGCACTACTAGCCACATTTACACAACATTTTCTCAGTCAGCAGGGGTTGGCATGGCTGACCCCGGTCGTCTCGATTCGAGGACGCGGCTTTCACGATGGGGTTGCAAGACTGGAACTGCTGGCGGACTCGATCAGGAATGCAGTCGCCCATGCCCGGGACAATGAACTGTTCGTCATCTGCTCAGACCTCCTCGAAAACACTCACAGCATTTCCCACTTGATGCCGGCACTGCGATTAGCGCGAGCTCGTCATCATCGCGTGGCTGTCGTTTGCCCCACCCCGTCATTTCGCCGCCCCTCACGTGCGTCAGTGGAAATCGTCAGCGATGCTCCCGAGGATCTGCTACTGGTAGCCGAGCAGATGCGTTGCCGAGAACTGGCGGAACAATTGCAGGGTGCTCTGAGGCAGGCGGGTGTCAGTATCACGTTCTCCGGCGAACAGCAGGCAATCCGAATGATCCTTACTGAACTGGACCTTGCTCGAACCGGACGCACTTCTGCAGGACGAGGAAGCTCACTATGACGACGGGGCCCGAGGATCTCATGGAGCCCGCCGGCGTACCCCATGAGCTGGATTTTGCGGAGGAGACGCCCGGTCCAGCCTGGTCACTGCTGCGAGGAATAGCGGTGCAACTGCTGTGCATGACACTGTCAGCTTCTGTTGTACTGAATCTGTTTTCTCCGGACGTTCAGTGGTCCGTTTTGCTGGTCATGCTGGCCGTGGTCATCCTCTCGCTGAGGCATTTGGGTGGCCTGCTGATCCTGTGTCTGGTGCAGGCGGATCTGGTTCTGACAGAGGAACGATTCAGCAACGCAATGCCTCCAGCCGAGGCACTCACCTACACCTTTTTGATACTTGCAGTTGTCATGTTTATTGGAAGGCAGCGGCACACTCTGCAGAAATTATCACAGGCATCACTGTTTCGAATTCCTGCCCCGGGGGCACCGTCAGCCGCGCCCACTGCTTCTGACCAGGATCCTGTGCCAGCTAGACCGTTTTTAAACCTGCTGCAACGGCTGTCGGAGCATCGACAGCAGCTACTCAGGCGACTTCTGCAGCGTCTCAACAGGGCGATGCGCGGCGCACTCCTGCTGGCAGCCTGCTCGGCAGTGGCTACCTGCCTTGTTGCATGGCTTCCACGTGGTCCAATGCTGGCCCGGGAACTCCGAACCGCAGAATCTCTCGATCCGGACATGCGTTGGGCTGCGTTGCTGGTCACTGGAATTGTCGCCATCGCACTGGTGGCTGGTGAACTGAGTTGGCGGCGAATGACCGCGGCTCAGGCGAGAGTTTTCCAGCGGTCTCAACTTCTCAGTGTGTTCTATCGCGACTTCAGATTGATCGTGCGACAGAAGATTCGTGCCAGACAAAAGCGATACCTGGCCCCGGCACGCCGGACAACCGACTGAGTCATTGGCAGTAGTAGTCAACTCGACCGCCCGCACCTCTCTGCCCCAACCTGACTGCTACGCAGGGCTAAGACACCGGGCACTCGCAGGGCAGGGCACTCAGAGACAGTCGGCCAGCGAAGAAATTGGCCACTGCCACAGCGTGCGGCGAACACGCCAGCAACACGGCTTGTCGGACAGTGAATGCCGAGTTTGTCAGATCACCTCCCCGGCGCCATCGGAGGCCGGGGAGGTGAGTTAAAATAACACATTTCCGGTGCCCCACATCGGGGACATCCTGCTTACTGCAACGGCCGCACCACGGAGATGGGGCGAAGGTAGTCATTCAGCGTGTCCGGACTGACCACGCCGCCGCCCATGCCGCTTTTCCCGATGCCACCATAAGGCACACCGTGGACGATGACGTTATGAGCATTGATCCAGCCATTTCCGGATCGGAAGGCTTCGGCCACGCGGGCACATCGTTGCAGGTCACGGGACCAGACACTGTTCCCAAGGCCGTACTCGGTATCATTCGCGAGCCGAATTCCCTCTTCTTCGGAAGCAAACGGGGCCAGGAACGCAACTGGCCCGAAGATTTCTTCGCGTGCGGCCACGTTGTTGAGCGAACCGGCAAGCAGAGCCGGCTTCACATAGAAACCGTGCTTTCCGACGATCTGCGCCTCCCCACCCTCAAGAATCAGGTCAGCCCCGTCAGCCACGCCTTTTTGGAGATATCCGAGCACGCGAGCACGCTGTTTTGCGTTGACCACCGGGCCCATTTGAGCCCCTTCGTCGAACTGGTAGCCAATCTGAACAGACTTCATGCGGGCCACACACTCCGACACAAAGTCATCGTAGATGTCTCGCTGAATCAGCCAGCGTGTGGCATCGCAGCAGACCTGACCGGTGTGGAAGGTGATGGCATCGACAAGTTTCTGAGCGGTTTCCGGAATGTCCACGTCATTGAAAATTACCGCCGCGCCCTTTCCACCCAGTTCACATTTTACCGGGATCAGATTCCGGCCCGCGGCTTCGGCCACCATACGCCCAACTTCCGGTGATCCGGTGAAGCTCATCCGGCGGAAGCGGGGATTCTGCGATACAGCTGCACCCGCCGTTTCACCGTAGCCGGTCACGACGTTCAGTACACCGGGGGGAAGCAGATCGAGTTCTTCGATGACGCGGCACAAATACAGCGCCGACAGCGGGGTATCTTCGGCAGGCTTCAGAACGCACGTATTGCCAGCAGCCAGTGCCGGAGCAAGCCCCCAACCTGCCAGCAGAAATGGAAAGTTCCATGGAATGATGAACCCGCAGGGTCCCCACGGATGACGTGAAACCCACGCTTCATGATGGCGAACGGCAATGACCTGACGATAATTCACCGCCTGTGACAAATCGGCGAAGTACCGAAAGGTATCAATAAAGTTCTGCACATCCGCTTCGGCCTGAGAATAGATCTTTCCGCAGTCCAGGGACTCCACCTGTGCGAACTCATGTCGACGTTTTTCGACAGCATCAGCGATGCGATGCAGCCGGGCGGCACGTTCGGCGACCTGCATTGAAGCCCAGCCGCTGCTGGTGAACGCATCAGCGGCAGCATCGACCGCCTTATCCACATCAGCCTTTTTCAGGCTGGTCACAGTGGCAATTTTCGTCCCGGCACCCGGATCGAGCACCTCAAAGGTCTGCCCGTCTGCAGCTTCGACCCAACGTCCACCGTAGTACGACTTGTGAACAGGAGTGGAAAGAAACGCGGCAACCGATGGAGCAAACGCTGTTTGCCCCGAAACAGTGGTGGACATAGCAACTCCCGAGAGAAAAAATGGGATTCGATCAGGAAACTGAGGCCTGACGCTGGCTCTTCGTTGTGCAGCACAGGGCGAAAACTGCCACGACCAGACCGTTCGTGATGATAAACGGTCAGGTTGTCTATGGGAAACCAAGACCCAGCGCCATGCCGAAAACAGTACCAGGTGGCAGGGCGTGTGAACGCCTTCTGGTTCGGTAAAAGTCTGGGGCAGCCATGATCCGTGATCCTGCAGAAATCAGCAAACCGGGCGAAAATGGCAGTCCGGTGGGCAGGTCGCCCAAACGCTGCCGGTGATTACGAACAGTCAGAATCCGAATCCGTTCCGTGTCGAACCGGTTTTCCTCCCAAATCCTCAATGAATTCCGCAACCGCGGCCGCTGGCTGCCGACGCATTTGTCGGATTCTGAGTTGCAAGTATTCACTCGGAGCACAGTTTTCGTTACGCTATGGGCTGGTTTTGGCGTTCTGAGGGGCCACATTCGTGGCGGGTCGCCAGATTTCATTGGCTGCATGGAAGCTGATTTCTGATTTCTCTGACATCTCTAACCTGCTGATTCAGGAAGAGTATCAGGCTTTGCCGTCCACACGTGAATCTGTTCCGTCGGCAAAACCTCAGTGTCAAATGTGGAAACCAGAGACTCAGGATCCGGCAGCGCTACAGACTCACAGAAGCAGTTGCACATGGGCACGATTCCCGCCGGAGAATTCAAAAAAGGTGTCAAGGTCCAGATCGATAATGAGCCCTACGAAATGCTGGAATGCCATTTCGTAAAGCCCGGAAAAGGGCAGGCCCTGTATCGCACAAAACTGCGCAACCTGCTCAGGGGCTCACTTTTCGAAAAGACCTACCGCAACGGCGATTCGCTGGAAACAGCAGACGTTCACCGCAACGACGGTGTCTATTCGTATCGTGACGGCGACCACTACGTCTTCATGGACAATACCACCTTTGAACAGCACAGCTTGCCCGCCGCAGTCGTTCAGGATGACATGCGGTGGCTGATGGAAGGCGCCACAGTCGGGCTGCTGTTCTGGAATGGTCAGCTGATCACCATGAGTCCACCGATGCAGGTGATTCTTACCGTCACCTACACAGAACCAGCTGCCCGCGGTAACACAGCCACCAACGTCACCAAACCTGCGGTCGTGGAAACCGGTGCGGAAGTGCAGGTCCCGGCCTTTATCAAGGAAGGTGACCGTATCAAGATTGACACCAGTTCCGGTCAGTACATGGAACGCGTTCAATTCTGAACCATGACGAACAGTTCACAGCGCGGCGGACCCGGATAAATCTCGAAGCCGGGTCCGCTGTTCTGCGCAGTCCCCTGCACAAGACCCGCGGCAACTCCCGCAAGCCGCGTCAACAACACTGTCGGGAATTGGCACCGCAGCCATCTGCAATCCCGACTTGTCCCACTAAGATCAACTATGTCCGACAGCATCCCAGCCACCAGTCCATCACACAATGGTCGGCTTTACATCGAAACTGTTGGCTGCCAGATGAACATGCTGGACAGCGAATTAGTCGTCGCAGCCCTCCGCCGCGACGGCTATCAACTGACTGACAACCCCAAAGACGCCGATACTGTTCTCTTCAACACCTGCAGCGTCCGGGAGCATGCCGAACACAAGATCTACAGCGCCCTCGGAAGACTCAAGTACAGCAAACGCAATCGCCCGCAGAAGGTGATTGGAGTGATTGGCTGTATGGCCCAGAAAGACCAGGATCTCATTTTCCAACGCGCTCCCCACGTGGATATCGTTGTCGGAACCGGTCAGCTCGCAGAAATCCCGGCAATGATTCGGGACACGCGAGAGGCCCAGGAACGTTCCCACCGAAAAGCCGTCAGCCTTGGCCGCCGTGAAGGTTCACGTGACGAGGTTTCAGACAGCTTTCAAAGTTATGATCCATTGCGTGATCCCGAGATGCGGCCGACGCCCTTTCAGGCCTTCGTTCGAATCATGATCGGCTGTGATAAGTTCTGCACCTACTGTGTCGTTCCAGCCACACGGGGGCCTGAACAAAGTCGTCCGCCGGCCCACATCGTGCAGGAAGCCAGAGTGCTTGCCGATCAGGGTGTCCGTGAAATTACGCTGCTCGGACAAACAGTCAACAGCTACAAGTACACCGAAAACGGGCGTCTGGTACGACTCTCAGACCTGCTGTACCAGTTGCACGACATCTCCGGTATTCAGCGAATTCGCTTCATCACCAGTTTTCCGAAAGACATGGGAAATGATCTGCTGCAGGCCGTCCGCGACCTGCCAAAGGTCATGAAGTATCTGCATGTCCCGGCTCAGTCCGGCTGCAATGATGTCCTGAAAGGAATGAAACGCGGATACACGGTCGAAGACTATCGGGACATGATGCACAGAATCCGGGAACTGATCCCTGGCTGCGCTGTCTCCAGTGATTTCATCGTAGGGTTCTGCGGTGAAAGCGAACAGTCCTTCGAAAAAAGCATGGACCTGATCCGCGAATTTCGTTTCAAGAACAGCTTCATCTTCAAATACAGTCCACGCACTGGTACCAAGGCTGATGAACTTTTCGACGACGACATTTCAGAAGACGTCAAACGACGCCGAAACAATGAAATGCTGGAATTGCAGAATCGGATTTCTGAAGAAGACAATGCCGAGTTCATCGGGAGACGGGTGACTATTCTGGTGGAGGGGCCCAGCAAGTCAGCCTCCAGACGTGCCGCTCGCGAAGGATTGCCAGCAGATGCAGCGTCGCTGGTGACACTCGGAACCACCGGCGCACACCACTCGTCCGCACACAGCTCAGCCGACCACCACAATCATGATCATCATCACGAGGACGGACGCGGCCACGCCGAGCACTCCGGAATCGCTGAGCCACAATCGATGCAGCATGCCTCGGTCGACGCAACACGACTGGCGATGCAATTGACCGGACGGACTGAGTGTGATCGGATTGTCGTGTTTGACGGGAACCCGCGACTGACCGGTTCACTGGCAGAAATTGAGATTCACGACTGCACCAGCACCACGCTGATCGGAGCGATCGTTACACGTGAGGTACAGGCCGGCTCCAGCCTGAGTCTGCCGATACTGGGCTGATGATCACCCACAGCCTCGCCATTCTCATCGGCCACTGACCCTGCCAGCTTAACTGTAGCGCACAACGAGGTTTCCGGGAAGTCGCCGCACCAATCGACGAACCTCAAGGACCGTCAGTGTAGCCAGTACCTGCGACGATTCTGCCGACATCGAACGCAGAACTTCGTCAATGGGAACGGGCTGAAGAGTGATTTGATTCAGAACGCGGGATTCGATCGCGTTCAGATTCAGTTCTCTGGGAGAATGAATTGTCACACTTGTTGAAGGGCTGGCCGGGCTGGGCAGTGGCCCCAGCGCGGCAAGGACATCATCCGCATGCCGGACAAGTGTGACACCATCCCGGATCAATTCGTGACAGCCCGCGCTGGCCAGACTGTCCACTGGCCCGGGCAAAGCAAAAACGTCTCGCCCCTGTTCGACTGCGTGCCTGGCCGTATAAAGTGCACCAGAATTTCGCGCGGCCTCGATCACAATCACACCCAGACAGAGTCCGCTGATAATCCGATTACGCTGCGGAAAAAGTCCCGGAAGAATCCGTTGATGCAGAGGCATCTCACTCAGAACGGCCCCCTGCTCAGAGATCTCCCGGGAGAGATTGTCGTGTTCCGGCGGATAAACGGTCGTCACACCTCCGGGAAGCACAGCAAGGGTCCGACCACCGGCGGTCAGCGCTCCCTGATGCGCTGCGAGGTCAATTCCTCGTGCCAGTCCACTGACAATCGTCAACCCGGAACGAGACAACTGTGCTGCCAGGCGTTCTGCATGCCGGCGCCCATAGGTTGAGCAACGACGCGAGCCAACAATAGCGACAGCCAGTTGGTCCTGAGGCAACAGAACACCACGTTGATACAGCACGCGAGGTGCATCGCAGATTTCACGAAGTCGCTGCGGATAACTCCCGGACTCACCGTGCAGCAGGATCTGTACGCCTTCAGCCGCACACTGACGAATCATGTCGGTGGCCCGCGAATGGAGATCAGGGGCCAGAATCGCGTCGGCCGTCTTCTCCCCGATCCCATCCACTTGCAGCAACGCGTCACGCGTTTGACTGAAAATCGCCTGGCAGGAATGGAATTGCTGCAACAGGCAGGACTGCAATCGGGGGCCGACACCCGGCGCCAGTGACAAAGCCACTGCGGCAAGTTTTTCGGAATCTATTGCCTCGCAGGGAACTTGTGGAGCAAGCTGCATTTGTGTGCATTTTCAGCAGGAAGCACACCGAGCGGGCAGTTCCACTGCCGCCTCGGACAAACGATTTCTCAGTCGATCTCCCGGACTGATTCAGAGTTGTCTGGACCGAAAATCGGTGTCGCTGTTGGCGATGAACCAACCGTCAGTGTTGTCGCGTTCCACGAACCGGAGAAATCACAAGTCCCGTCCGAAATGCGCTGGAAAGTCAGCATGTTGCACACCGTCGTCACAGGGCCTTTCGGCCATCGGAAAACAGATGCAACAGTTGCCCCGAACTGCCGGGAACCTGATCCCAGTCCTGTACAGAGAATTGAAACACCATCAACGTCGCCGGAGGTACCGGTGTCACTCGCTGAGCCCAATGGCACATCAGCATCGCGATTCCCGGGTTATGTCCCACAACTAAAACTGAAGATTCATCCGGAAAGCAGTGATGTGGCAAGGCAGCCGCGAACTGTTCTGCCGCCGCTGCATACAGTTCTTCCCGCAGAACGATGGGGACAGCGGGAGCCATTCCCAACGCCATGATCTCTGCAGTTTGAGCCGTGCGGACAGACGCTGAGGCGATGACACGGTCCAGACTGAAACCTGCCGCGCTGGCCAGTTCAGCTGTCTTTCGGGCCATTTGCTGACCAGCTGGCGTTAGGACGCGTTGAAAGTCGGTCTGACCAGATTGCGGCTCGGACGCTTCAGCATGTCGCATCAAAAGCACGGTCTTCACAAATCCTCCCGTTGCGAGAACGGATCACCAAACGCAGCGCACCCACTGCCAGTAGTCCGCGTCAGGAAATTATTACGTAAGGGATAACCCCTTATCGCCACATCGCATGCTATCGAAGAACTCACAGAAGGCAAGAACAAAGATGACGATTGCTGCCAATTCAAACCATTCAGGAATTGCTTTCCATGTCACACGTCAACAACAAGACCAATGTGAGCCGGCACCAATCGTGGTCTCTTAAAAAGCGTGCTCCACGGCCTTCACCGCGGCCTGCGAAAGTCGAAACCGTAACTCGCCTGCCGCCACGTACCGTTTCCGCTGCCGTTCACCTCGCCGGAATGCCACAGAAAATCGGCGTCGCGCAGCACCCGCGGGGCCTTATCCCGGCCGCCAATGGCCTCGCAGAATTCTACAGAACAGCGTCCCGTGGCAACTACTTCGCTGTCAGCTGAGCGACCTCGTCCGACACGTCCGCTGGTGACGTAACAAATTCCCGCATGTCTTCTTCACTGGCAAATAGCCAGACGCGTTTGCGAAACAGTGCTGCAAATTCCAGTTTACCGGGTACCCGTTCATCTGTCCGAAGCAAGGTCAGCGGGCACATCCCATCGAGCATGGGCCAGTACCGTTCCGGTTCGGATCGAAATTCCTTCAATTCCTCGGACGAGGTAAAGTACAGAATTTGCCCCTTCCAACGCATCTGGAATTCCGCAACCCCTTGTGTCAGCGTACGGTCATTGACAGCGGCCACAAGAGACATTCCACCGAAGGCCGGTTCGGAAGTCGACAACTGCGGCTGGCTATCTGTCTTCTTCTGCCGGGCGTCCACAGTCGATGAGCGTCGAGGGACATCCGACTTCTTTGCCGGTGTTCGCGACTCGGCATCCCGATCATCAGATTCGACGTTGTCAGAAAATGCCGCTGGTTCGGGATCCTGAGCATCGGTTTCTGCAACTTCCCTGTCCGTCGTCACTCGGGGTAAATCCCGAGTGTCGCGTACGGTCGGTCGGCTGATGGGGCGAACCGTTTTTCCGGCCGTCTCAGCGACCGGTTTCGTCGCATTCGGCTGAGAGCGTTTGGCGGCCGAGGGAACGACTCGCGATGATGTGGGTCGAGTCGTCTTTGCACGCGTCTCAGCCGGCGAGCTTTTCGCCACTCGAGTCGCGTCAGTCCGGGTGCCTGATGCAGCCCGATCTGCCTTGTCCAGTTCCGTCATCAGAGCTTCCGCGGTTTGAAACCCGGAAATGCGATGCAGAATCTCCAGATCCGGCGACACCACCAGAATGGCAGGCAATCCCTTGATTTCCAGATCCTTCACAAGATCCTTGTGCTTATCAGCGTCTACACGTACCGCGACAAAATCTTCGCTGATGCGTTCCGCTACCTCTTCGCTGGTAAATGTGCTCTTCTCCATACGCTTGCAGTAAACGCACCAGGAGGCCGTAAACTGCATCAACACAGGCTTGCCGGAATCCGCTGCCTCCTGCAATGCCTGTTCGGGGTCTGTCGCCCACGAGATTTCTTCTGCTGTTGTGGCACTGATTGCGTTCGCAAAAGCGACCAACAGAGTTATTGCAGTCAAAAAGCAGCGGGGTGATCGCATAATGACACTCGGAGTTTCAGAACAGAGCGGTAGTCCCGCAGAACCAACAGAATTGGCTGGCGTCAGGCACCGGAACGACTGCGCCGCAGAGGCTGCAGGCCAGCATGGGCGTTCCTGTAAACACCAGCTCTGCCGGAGTTATCGGACGAGAATCAAACGCAAAACGGCAGCATTTTCGGTAAAACCGTTAAGTTCGGCGAAATCCGTATCTGAATAGGCTGGCGAAGGGCGGATGACGCGCCGAGCCCCTGCTTGTGCGGCAAATTCTGCGTCTTTGATTTTTCAGAACTTCCGGGAAACCAGCAGCGCGGCGACGGGGCAGGGGAGAGTCGATTATGATGCCCCGTGTTGAACTGCCGGAGAAGCGGCGTCACTGTCTTTCTGTCGGGACATTCCCGGACACTTCGAAATTCCACTGGACTCGCAGTTGCGTTGCCCGGAGGTCTGGTCGAAACTTTACGCAGGACTGATCAGTGGCTGGATATGCGGCCTGCGGGCGTCTTGAAGCACTTGAGTGACACGCCTGGGCATGTGGAGCCTCACGCTCAGTCGATCGTTGTCGGATCGCTGGCGTTTTTTAAAGATTCCTTTTTTGTTTACCAGACGGAGTCGCCGTGCAGGTTCTTGGCATTGATATTGGCGGAGCGAACATCAAGGCGGCCACAGCGGACGGAGAATCACGCTCCGTTCCTTTTGCGATCTGGAAAAGTCCTGAACGCCTCGTCGCGATGCTGCAGGAATTACGTCTGCCCCAGCATGGCGTTCCGGATCTCGTTGCGCTCACAATGACTGCGGAACTGGCAGACTGCTTCCAGACCCGGGCCGAGGGCGTTGAGTTCATCATTCGAGCTGTGACCGAGGTCTATCCAAAGATTCCGGTTCGGATCTGGCTGACATCCGGAGAATTTGCTGAGCCGGAAGATGCAATTGATCTTGCGGAGCTCGCAGCGGCGGCCAATTGGCATGCGTTGGCGACATGGGCCGGGCGTGCAGTACCAGGCGGTCCCGCTCTGCTGATCGATGTTGGCTCCACCACTACGGACATCATTCCGCTGATCGATGGTGTCCCGATGCCAGCGGGATTAACAGATCTGCAGCGACTGCAGTCCGCCGAACTCGTATACACGGGAGCTCGCAGGACACCGGTCTGCGCGATCGTACAACGAGTGCCACTGCTGCTCCCCAATGAAGTGTCAACCAGTCGGATGATTCCGGTCGCAGCAGAGCTGTTTGCAACGGCGCTGGACGTCCATCTGCTGGCGGGCGATATCCCGGAAAACCCAGACGAGACAGACACCGCCGACGGCCGTCCGGCGCTGCGTTCGGCGGCCCTCAATCGCCTTGCACATCAGATTTGCTGCGATTCCACGGATCTCACGGAAACTCAGCTCCTTGCCATCGCCCGCTTTGTGGCGGAAAGCCAGGCTCAGCAGATTGCAGCAGCTATTCGAGAACAGTTAGCCACTGTGCGACGCCATGTTTCGGCAGCGGCACAATCTGAAGTGCATGTCATTCTCAGTGGTAGCGGCGGCTGGCTGGCCGAAAAAGCACTGGCCATGCTGAACGATCGCGGGATTGCCTCCGTCACAGATCTGTCGAGTATGTTCATCCGCAACGTCAGTGCCTGTGCGCCGGCCTTTGCAGTCGCTCGACTGGCCGCTGAACGGTGTATGGACGACCTCCTGCCACTGTCTACACTTCTGCAGACACCTCAGGAAACTCCCTGATTGCAGGCATCGCTGTTTCGGACTGTTTTGTGCCGGACGCGGGCAACTTCCGGATTCACAGCCTCCAACGAAGACCTCCGGTAACTCATCTGATTACCTTCCGATCGTCACGCTTCGCGTCGCCCCCCTAATTCCGCTTCGTGTTGAGTACCCCATCGATATGAATTCACGACAAATTCGAATTCCCTCCTTTGGGCGTTACCTCGTACCGTCGCATCCGAAACGCGTCCCGCATTTGTTTACGGACGTACTGATCATTGGCGGCGGCATCGCCGGAATTCGGGCGGCCTTGTCAATTGATCCGTCCCTGAGGACGGTCGTCATCACCAAGGATGCTTTGCAGCACTCCAATAGCGCCTATGCTCAGGGAGGCATTGCGGGAGTGCTTGGCCCACTGGACGAATTTGCCAGTCATGTGTCCGACACAATTGCCGCCGGCAAGGGACTGTGTCATCCCGACGTTGTCGACCTCGTGGTTCAGGAGGCACCGCAGAGAATTCGTGAACTGATCGCATTTGGTGCGCAGTTTGACCGTGTGAACGGTGAACTGGCACTCACGCTGGAGGGAGGCCACAGCCATCCGAGAGTCGCTCATGCACTGGGTGACGCCACGGGGCAGGAGGTGATGCGTGCCATGAATCGGCTTGTGATGGAACAGCCGCACATCGATCTCTGGCCAAAAACCTTCACCATTGACTTACTGACTGACGGCAACGAGTGTCGCGGGGCCCTCGTCTGGAACGCTAATCACGGTCGAACCTTTGTCTGGGCTAAGCAAACGATTCTCTGCACAGGGGGCGCAGGTGCACTGTATCGTGAGACCACCAATCCGCAGATCGCCACGGCAGACGGTCATGCGGCAGCTTTGCGTGCCGGATGCGCCCTGCGTGACATGGAATTCATGCAGTTTCATCCTACAGTCCTGTACATCGCGGGCAGTTCGCGGCATCTGATTACCGAGGCGGTTCGGGGCGAGGGTGCACATCTGCTGGACTGTCGCGGCTATCGGTTCATGCATGACTATGATACCGCCGGAGAACTGGCACCGCGGGATGTGGTGAGTCAGGCCATCACCGAACAGATGGCAAAAACGTCACACCCCTGCGTGTACCTTGACTTGTCTCCGATCGGACCGGAAAAGGTTCGCCAGCGATTTCCCCACATCGGTAAGGTCTGTGCGGACTTTGGGCTGGACCTCGCACGAGATCGAGTACCGGTCCGACCGGGGGCGCACTACATGATCGGTGGACTGATCACAGATGTTGATGGCCGGACATCACTGGACGGACTGTGGGCTGCGGGTGAAGTCACATCCAGTGGACTTCACGGTGCGAACCGACTGGCCAGCAACAGCCTGCTGGAAGGAGTCGTCTTTGGACTCCGTTGCGGAAAAAATGCGTCCGAGGCTGCTCTCGGCATGCCGGATCAGTTTGCGGTGCCTGAACTAGCCTGGCAGGAAGACCGGGAATTGCCTCGCAGCCACGAGCAGCTCGACCTTGCCGACCTGAGAAACTCACTACGAAGTCTGATGGGCCGCAGCGTCGGCATTGTTCGTAACGAACAGGATCTGGCCGCAGCCTGCCAGCAACTGGATTTCTGGGCGAATTATGTCTGTCGTCGAGATCTGAACGAACCGGCTGGCTGGGAACTGCAGAATATGATCCTTGTGGGACGAGCCATGGCGGCAGCGGCGCTGGAACGGCGGGAGAGCCGGGGAGTGCACTCCCGCTCGGATTTCCCCGGACCGCTGGAAACAGAGCGAAATCATATTGTGGTCCGATCCGAATAGTCGTTCAGGAATTGGCGGACATGGGGCAGATGCCGGTCAGGTGACCGTTTTCAGCCCGGATCGTGGCGATATCCGCTGCGGCTCCGATTCTCCCTCCACTAACCACCGCCGGGGGGCGGACGTGCAGCAAACCTGTACGTCAACCGGCAGTTTGCCGTCGGAAATTCCTCTCACTCCCCGGCACAAATTGAGGTATCATTTTCAGCGGCATCGCATCCACATGTTTGTGTGTGGCGACTGATTGAGTCAGGTGAAGGTGCCCTGGATTGCCGGTATTGTCCCACCGTCAATTCCGCGTTTTGCTGGCAATGACCTACAGGCGTTTACCATGTCAAAAATTCTGGTCACCGGTGCAGCAGGTTTCATCGGCATGCACACCGCTAAACGACTCCTGGAACGTGGAGATCAGGTGATCGGTATAGACAACCTGAATGACTACTACAGTCCACAGCTGAAAACAGATCGTCTGGCCAGACTATCCGGTGATCCCGGGTTTCACTTTGAAAAGCTGTCGCTGGAAAATCGTACAGAAATGCAGCGGTTGTTTCAGCAGCATCAGTTCGACTCTGTGATCCACCTCGCAGCTCAGGCAGGGGTCCGATTTTCACTCACAAATCCTCACGCCTATGCGGAATCGAACCTCGTCGGCTTCGTCAATATTCTGGAAGCCTGCCGGCACCATCAGGTACGTCATCTGACATACGCCTCGTCCAGTTCCGTGTATGGAGCCAATCGCAGCATCCCCTTCCGGATCGAAGACCGAGTGGACCATCCGGTTAGTCTGTATGCGGCCACAAAGAAGGCGAATGAACTGATGGCGCACACCTACAGCCATCTTTTTGCCCTTCCGACAACCGGGCTGCGGTTTTTCACCGTCTACGGTCCCTGGGGACGTCCTGATATGGCCATGTGGCTGTTCACGAAAGCCATCCTGGCCGGCAAGCCCATCGATGTGTTCAACTATGGACGCATGAAACGAGACTTCACCTACATCGATGACATTGTGGAGGGAGTGATCCGCACGAATGACACCATCCCCGGTCCCGGTATTGTTTCAGAAAGTGCGGGGAACGACGGGACAACGGCCCCCTATCGCATCTACAACATCGGCAACAATCAGCCTGTCGAACTGCTGCATCTGATCGAGACACTCGAAAAGGCCCTCGGAGTGCAGGCACAGAAAAATCTGCTTCCCATGCAACCCGGCGATGTGGAATCCACCTACGCCGACATCGACGCACTCGTGCGCGATGTGGGATTTCGGCCATCGACCGCTATCGAAACGGGTGTACAGCGTTTTGTCGACTGGTTTCGCGAATACCATGGGCTGCAGAAATAGGGCAGTCATGTCCATCACCGTGCGCCGCCGTCACACATTTGCCCCCGAATTTGCGGCGGTCACGTGTATCTGAAGTTCGCACAAAGTATCATCCTGACTGCCCACAGCTCAGGAGCTTACGATGTCCTACCTTCATCGCAGTATCGTTTCTGTTGTTTTCCACGCGGCTGTCAGTGTTTCCCCAGGTTTTCTCCTGCCACTGCTGCTGTCAGCGTGCCTGCTTCCGGTCATGGCAGACGAAGGCCCCCGGCAGGGACGTGACTTCGACAGACAAGTCGCACCGATACTTGCATCACGATGCCTCAGCTGTCATGGGGCAGATGCACCGCAGGGCGAACTGCGGATGGACACCCGGGACAACCTCCTTCAGGGTGGTGAAAGTGGATCGGCCGCTGTGCCGGGACACCCCGACCAAAGCCTGCTGCTGCAGCGCGTCCTGCAGCATGAAATGCCGCCGAAAAAGCCCCTTTCCGACCAGGAAAAACAGATTCTGGTTCAGTGGATTCGCGAAGGGGCCATCTGGGGCACCTCACCAATTGACCCGTTTAGATTCTCGTCAGAGGGCAGTGCCGGGCTGGACTGGTGGTCTTTGCAACAGCCGCTCGACCATGAACCTCCGCCAGCCGACACTTCGGATCGAAACGCGATTGATCAGTTTGTCAGAGCCGGCCTGCAGAAAAAATCGCTCTCACGATCGCCTGAAGCGGACCGTCACACACTGATTCGTCGACTCTACTTCGATCTGCTCGGCCTGCCGCCGACACGTGAAGAAATCTCCCGGTTCGTCAACGACAATTCCCCTGATGCCTGGGAGCAACTCGTTGATCGCACACTCAACTCCCCGCATTACGGAGAACGCTGGGCTCGTCACTGGCTGGATGTCGTTCGCTTCGGCGAAAGCAACGGGTTTGAGTATGACGAACCTCGCGACAGTGCCTGGCCCTACCGAAACTGGGTGATTGACGCCCTGAACCAGGACATGCCCTATGATGAGTTTGTGCGGCTGCAACTCGCCGGCGACATTCTCGCACCGGAAAGTGCTCAGGCTGCAGCCGCATCCGCTTTTCTCGTCGCTGGCGCACACAACACGACGCTGCCGTCCAGCGAAAAAATGCGAATGTCCATGGCCCAGGATGAAATAGAAGATCTGGTGGCAGTCGTCGGCCAGACCTTTCTCGGCCTCACCGTGAATTGTGCTCGCTGCCATGATCACAAGTTCGACCCGATTTCACAGAAAGAATACTACCAGTTGGCAGCCTCCCTCGCCGATGTCCGCCACGGAAATCGCACACTGTCTGTCCTTCTGACTCCGGAACAGCAGCAACAACTTGCCGATGCTCAGGCGGCACAAAAACAGGCCACTGAAGAACTGCAAATGCTGCTCAATCCGATCCGAATAGCCATCCTCGCCGAAAGAAAAGCCGGTCAGCAGAAGCAACTCCAGCCTCCCACTCCCATGGCCGCGTGGGAGTTCGACGGGGACATGCGGGATGCCGTGGGGGAACTGCATGGATCAGCAAAAGGCGCTGCCCGCATCGAACAGGGCTGCCTTGTACTCGATGGCCAGAACTCATGGGTGGAAACAGCACCGTTGAACCGGGCACTGAAGGAAAAAACCCTCGAGGCATGGGTGCAGCTGGACACCGCAGACCAAAGCGGCGGCGGCGTTATCAGTTTGCAGACTCTTGATGGCGCCACGTTCGACGCCATCGTTTATGCGGAGCGGGAAAGACTGCGATGGATGGCCGGCAGCAACGGTTTCGCACGTACAGCACCCTTCAATGGATTCGATGAAACAGAGGCCCAGGCTCGTTTTGTGCACGTTGCCATCGTCTACGCAGCCGATGGCCACATCACCGGGTACAGAAATGGAACTCCCTACGGAATTCCTTATCGTCCGGGTGATGTACAGACATTTCCTGAACTCACAGCTCAGGTCGTCTTCGGCATGCGACACGCGCCTGCCGGTGGCAATCGTATGCTCAAAGGATGCATTGAACGTGCTCGACTGTACGATCGCGCACTCACTCCCGAGGAAATCGCGACCTCCGCTGCGGCCGCTGACTCATCGATTATCACACCGTCTCAGTTACTAGCGGCCTTGAACGACAAACAGAAGTCCCGCATGCAGGAACTTCAACAAACGATTTCCACGCAGGCGGATCTCGAAAAACGAATTCTCGAATCGCAGTCATTATCGCTGTACACCTGCGTCAGTGGCGATCCGGGAATAGTCCATGTGCTGCATCGCGGAGATGTCTCGCAGCCACGAGATGTTGTCAGTCCGTCCGGCTTGCGTGCGGTGACGTCAATCAACCCGGACTTTGGACTGCCTGCCAATGCCCCTGGCGCTGAACGCCGAAAAGCCCTCGCCGCCTGGATCACCAATCCGGAAAACCACCTTTTCTCCCGTGTGATGGTCAACCGAATCTGGCATTATCATTTTGGCCAGGGACTCGTGGCAACTCCCGGAGACTTTGGATTTAACGGAGGCAAACCGGACTTCCCTGAACTTCTTGACTGGTTGTCTGTGCATTTCCGAAACAGTGGTTTCGGTATCAAGGCACTGCATCGATTGATCCTGACCTCTGCAACGTGGAAGCAATCCTCAGCCCTGCGCAGTGACGCGTTCGAGGTCGATGCGGACAACCGCCTGCTGTGGAGAAAATCGCCCCTGCGACTGGAAGCCGAGGAAATCCGCGATGCCATGCTGGCCATGACAGGCCTGCTGGATCCCACCACTGGCGGGAAGGGCTACCGGGACATGCGACACTTTCAGTTCAAGGGAAGCAACTTCTACGACCCGTTGGTGGAAGGTGACGAACCCGTCTGGAGACGTACCATCTACCGCTTTTCCCCGCGAGGTGGTCGCAATCCGTTTCTGGACACTTTCGATTGCCCTGATCCCTCAGCAGCTGCGCAAAAGCGTGCCACCACCACGACACCGCTGCAAGCGCTGGCCCTGATGAACAATGATCTGATTTTCAGAATGTCCGAAGCACTCGCTCAACGTACTCAACAGCAATCCGGAACCGATCTTCGCTCACAAATCAGCTTTCTGTGCGAAACGGTCTACGGACGCGCTGCAGCTGAATCAGACTTTCAACTGGCAGAGTCGTTTGTTCGCGACCACGGACTTGCCGCCTATTGCCGCGTGCTGCTGAACAGCAACGAGTTTCTGTTTGTCCGTTAAAATGCAGTCAGCACAGGTCACCACTGAGCAATCTGACCAGCGGAAAATTCATCGCACGCGGTCCACATACCAGGTCGTATCAGCCAACCCGACACGGTATCCCTCGAAACGCGGCCATCCCTACTCCCCGACGCCACCCAGTTCGCTCCAGTCCACCAGCTGAATCTCAGGCTGAATGATTTCCACAAAGTTTGTCCGGGAGCTGGTTTTCACACCTCTTCCCCCCCGCGAGTTGACCTGGTATTTCGTCTGACCGAAGCTCAGAACACTGTCATTGTCATTTCGAACCCGCAGCGTGTCGCCCGGCCGAGAGAGCTGAACAACGCCCAGCAGATCGTCGTCAGCTTCCAGCTTGATCCCACGCACACCTTTCCCCGCGCCCCCCAGAATCGGTACCTCATCAATCCGAAAGTGCAGCACTCGGGCTTTTTTCGAAGCCATAAAGATCGTCTGTGCATCGCGGACGAGGTCGACATAGACAACCTGATCACCTTTACTCAGTCGACAGTATTTGCGTCCGGCCTTCGTGGATGGAGTTCTGAAGAACTCAAACGGAAGACGCATGATCTGCCCGCTGCGAGTAGCAATCAGCAGGGTCAAGCCAACCTCATCACCAACCGTCGCCAAATCAGCCACAAATCTGGCATCCGTGGTGATCGAAGCAATCACACTGACACCGTCCTGCATCCGGGCACGCTTTGCCAGTGGCTCGCCATAACCCGAGGAGATCGGCAGTTGGTCAATCGGCAGCGTGTAAGCAATTCCGTCAGTACAGAAAAACACAACATGATCGAGAGTACTGCCGGGTACCACGTTCAGCACCGAATCCCCCTCGCGAACACGCGTTCGAGAAACACTGCTGAGCTGTCCGACACGCTTGATCCAGCCATCCTTCGTGACAACGACGTTGGTGTTTTCACGCACGATATAGGCCTGTGGGTCGAAGTCTACAACTTCCTCGGCCGAACCCAATTCACTCCGGCGGGTATCCCCGAAACTGGCAGCCACTTCTTCCAGTTCAGTTGTAATCAGTTTCCACATTTTGGTCTTTGACTTGAGAATCCCTTCAATCCGTGCCGCTTCAGCCTGCTTTTCAGCCAACTCCTCACGGATACGATTGATCTCCAGTCGCGAAATCCTGTAGAGCTGCAATTCCAGAATCGCATCCGTCTGAACTTCATCCAGTGGAAACTCAGCCATCAGCTTTTCTGCTGCGTCTTTACGCCCGCTGCTGCTGCGAATGATTTTCAGAGCCCGATCCAGCCCATCAAAGACAATCGCAAACCCTTCAAGAATGTGAATGCGACGTCGCAGTTGTTCCAGCTGAAACTCCAGCCGGCGTTTCACGGTCAGGAAACGAAAATCGAGGAAGTACTGCAGTAGCTCCTTCAGACTGAGAACCCGCGGAATCGTCTGCCCCTGCTCCCCGGGAATCAGACAGGTCGCGTTGTATCCAAAATTCTGTTCCAGCGAGGTGTGACGAAACAGATAGGCCATCACGGCCTCGGCATCAGCCCCGGGCTTCAGGTCAATCGCAATTCGCAGGCCGTTTTCTTCGTTGGTTTCATCGTTCACGGCCTCCAGCTGTGGCAATTTTCTGGCGGCAATCAGCTCACCAATTTCCGTCATCAGTGGTCCCGTTGTCGCTCCATAAGGGATTGAATAAATCAGAATGCGACTGGGATCTTCTTTTTTCCCCTGCCGATCAAACTTCCACTCCCCGCGAATACGGATTGACCCCTTGCCCGTTTCATACATTTCCCGCAACTGAGCTCGGTCCGTGACAATGCGACCACCAAGCGGAAAATCCGGCGCTTTGACAAATCGCATCAACTGCGCCACCGAGGCCTCGGGATTCTCCACCAGATGCACGGCCGCTCTGATGACCTCACCCAGATTGTGAGGTGGCATATTTGTCGCCATACCCACGGCAATCCCCGAGGACCCATTCACCAGCAGCGCCGGGTACCTCGCAGGCAGTACAATCGGCTCCTGATCGGCCGCGTCATACGTCGGACGCATGTCCACCGTTTCAAACCGCAGCTCGTTCATCAGGTTTTCAGAAAGTCGCGACAGCTTTGCTTCTGTGTAGCGGGAGGCCGCTGCACGCAGTCCCATAATCGATCCGAAATTTCCCTGGCCTACAACGAGTGGGTAACGCAGAGTGAAGTCCTGCGCCATGCGAACGAGGGCCTCGTAAACGGCAATCTCACCATGCGGATGAAACGAACCCGTCGTATCCCCGCAGATCTTCGCGCATTTTCGAGTCTTGGCATCTGAGGTCAGCCGAAGTCGATCAAACATGACGTAAAGGATACGTCGCTGGACAGGCTTCAGACCATCACGCACATCCGGCAAGGCCCGCGATGTAATGACCGATAGCGCATAGTTCAGGTAACGCCGACGAGTTTCGTCACTGATCGGAACAAACTGCACATTGGCATCCGCCTGTTCTCCAGTGCCTGACTGCGAGTCATCTCCCCGGTCCGTTAACTTTCTGCGAGCCACTCCGGCGCCCTTTTCTCAGTGTACGACAGAAATCTTCCGTATCCGGATCAGCAAAGAACACTTCCCGGATTCACAATTGCCACTCAGCCCGGCCGCAAGTGCTGCCAGATCACCCCCGGAGAACGGAAGAATTCGAAGGATCTCCAGCAAAATATGCGAACCTGCCACCCCCACTATAAACAATCGCCCCGAAGTCCACAGCGCCGACTCCACCTGAATCCATGTCAACATGGGAAGACCTGGCAAAAAAAAACGATCGTTGAAAATAACGGGCAGACACCTTTTCTGCTGTCTTTTTCACAGGAACTCAACACGCCTATTACTCAATCCCACACGCTGCGACTTCCGAATTACTTGGTGGGATAGATTCCCGATTCTGTCTTCCGGGAATGACCTGCGAAGCCCGGCAATCGGAAATTGATCCTGATAGTGATCAGGTCGGACTGGCCCGCTTGCCCGGTTTTGCATGGAAACGCTGTCCGAAAGGAATTCGGACACAGGCAGGCTCAGATTCTACGGCCAATCCACGGAGGGGGCTGAAATGATACGCAAAGGGATTTTGGCGCTGACCATCAGCGTGCTCGGGACAGGCAGTGTCTTCGCAGACGAAAAGCCTGCTGCCAAACCAGCATCTTCGGGGATCGTCAGCTGGTTCCGAAATCGCAGTCATGCGAATGTCGATCAACCCGGCAAATCGGCCAAACCTGCTGTCTCCAATGGGAAACGTAAGCCCGCTGCTCCCGCAGTGGAACGAGCGGTTGTCAGCGACGCGGAACGTCAGGCCGCCGCAATCCGCCGCACCTCGGGAAGTGTTCAGGACAAAAGTCCAGCGGCCCCACCAACGGCGTCAATGCCGGCTCCACTCCGTCCCGCACCCGGAACGAACGCTCAGGCGGCCGTCAGGCAGCCTGCGGCTCGCAGAATCGTGCGACCAGCGTCCGCACCATCAGTTGCGATGATGCAACCACAGTCCGCTCCGGTACAGGCCCAGTCATATGGCCACGGGTACCCACAGACCGGCGCTGCACTGTATCCCGCACCCCTGCCGGGAATTCCTCAGCAGGTGGGTGGAACCGCGATCGTGAATCCAGCCTTTCAGCCCCACGAAATGCTGTATCCGCATCAGTACAAAGCCCTGTACGGCCCTTATTACTACGAAGTTCACGGTGACTGGATGGTCACCCCGTTTGGAGTCTGGTCGCAGGAAAACTGGAAGCTGAAGGGCACTGAAGTGGACGTGAAGTACAAGTCCCACATCAGCCCGTTCTCCTTCTTTTCTGCTCCAGTCGTTCGCTGAACCCGGCAACCATCGGTGCCTTTTTCCGCTCGATAGGCCTGCAGATTCCCCGTGAGTGACACCGCCGCACGGTCGTCATCGCACCGTCTTCTTACGCAGGCGGCAGCATTGGTTTCCTGTGAAACTCCTGCTGACCGCTCGGTGTCCTGTCCCCCGAGGTAAGACTCTAACCCGCTTAGGTGATCTATGATCTCCGCAAAAACACTGTTCAGCATGGCCGTTGCAGCATGCATGGTCTCTGCCTCCGGTCTCTCCCTCGCTGAAGATGGCGTGGCACGTATCTCCGACCGCGGACGTGCTGGCACGATGGTGAAAACGCCCATCCAGCAGACCAGCTATTTTTCTCTCCAGAGCTGTGCGCCAGAGGGCGGCTGCAGTGAAGAAGCCGGCTGCGGGGCCGACGAAGCCGGGGCAGGGGAGGGGTGTAATTCAGATGCTGGCGAAGGCTGCAACAGCCACGGCGCTGCCGGACTCGGCGGCCATGGACTGTTTGGCAACGGAAGCCACGGTCTGTTCGGCAACAGTGGTCATGGTGGAGACGGACACTCTGCTGGGCTGTTCGGCGGACTCTCAGGGTCGCGAGGAGGACGTGCGGGCACCAACGGAGGACACGCAGGCAGCCGTCACGGAGGCGCGGGAGCCAATCATGGTGGCTTCGGTCATGCCGCCGGCGGTGGGCATGCCGGGAACGGCATCATGAAAGGACTCTATCCCGGGCAGGCACACCACGGCAGGATTTACCAGCCACAGGACAGCAAAAAGTGGATCGCAGGGTTCGACGCCAACGGTCGCCGGATGATGTTCTGCAACGGATGCCACTGTAATCCGTGCCAGTGCAGCAGTGCTCATCATGGTGCCGGAAATGGTCACTACGGTGACGGATCCCTCTTCGACTGCCTGTTCGGTTGGGCCATCCCCTCGGGCAACTGTGGCCAGGGCCTGCCCCTCGTCGGAAAGTACCACATGGTCTATGCCGATCGGCCAGACTATGTCAACCCCGCCGACACCCAGCTGTACGGTGCCGGCCAGTACGGTATGCCCATCACGGTCCCTCTGGCGCCGACAGTCAACTACCAGTACAACTACAGCAGTGGTGTCCCATCCAGCCGGATCACAACGATTGGCACATGGAACCCGCAAACCTCAGCCCGCCCGCTCAACTGCCAGTCCTGGTAACCACGGCAGGCTACTCTACCAAACTGTCGACTGCTCTGAATTCGTCATCTCAGTGTCCTTCTCACGCTGATGTTTGCTTTCACCGTTCACTCTGAACTGCCGTGACATGGAAGTGGCAGCACTTGTGAACCAGAACTGGTCTTCCGGAGTCTCGCGCTATGAAACTCATGTCCAGCGTATTCCTGTCAGCAGTCGCTTTGTCCACCTGCTGCTCTTCTGCAATGGCACAACATGTCCACAGTCAGCCTGCACAGCAGGGAACCGTGATTGGCGAACACCATTGTCAGTCGGGACAGTGCGATGACGGCAGTTGCCAGTGTTGCCTCAGCCGCATCCGACTGTATCCCGATGCCGGCTGGAATCCTCCAGTACACTATCCGGTCAACCATGACTGGGCATGGTACAACAATGCCTGGCCTAACGCGTTTTATGGAAATCCAGGCGGTGGATTTACAGCGCAATATCCGGTCGTGGCTCAACCGACAGACACCACACAACTCGGCTACTATTATCACAAGGTCCCCACCTGGCAGCCCAGGCCAGACATGGTCCCGCCGGTGCCAAATCCAGCGATGTTCCATTCCCGGACATGCACAACCTGCGGTAATGGCACTTTCCACAGAATGCACATGGCCGCCGCCGAAACCACGGCTCCAGCTACTCAGAAAGTGCAGACGGCAGCAGCAAAACCAAGCACGAAAACCGTGCGACCTGCAGCCTCGTCCGGCAAGGCAAAGCCCACTGTGCGGCCAGTCAAGTCCACCGGCTTCCGGCTTCCCAATCTGCTGGACTGACCCACCGCAACGGGTTCCCCTGACAATCAGGCCGGTCACAGCCTCGACCTCAGGACAGACCCGATCGGCACATGAATTCGGAAACCAGACTCACCTCACGGCGGACCGAAGCCCGTGAGACGAGTCAACGAGTCCTCCTCCGTATCAGAAAGCCCGGCAGAATCCCTGCTGCCAGGGCTTTCTGATCATTTATGGACCACGCTTCTTTCCGACTGCTGTTGATGCTGTCACCATCTCAGAGTCATGGACAGCCTCGCAGCGCCCCGCGCCCAGTGAAGTCCCGACCAACGTCCTGAAAGGCTCATGCGACAGTTTGCGAAGGACCACTTTCCGCCAGCACAATGCCGCCAGCTGACAGATCCGCCGCCAGACATGTCGCGGCATGCTCGAGGACCAGACGATCATACTCAGCAGGATTCACCGTCCGGGCCATGTTGTGCCTGGCCCCCGATGCGATCCAGAGACGCGTTGCCGGACCCGCAAGCGTCTGAATTCGACGAGCGATATTTCGCGAGACATAGGAATCTGAACCACCGGAAATCAACAGCACGCTTCCCGACTCAAGTCCCGAAACCTCATCCTCAAGATGCACATAGCGGCAGTTACGTCGAGCCTCGCTGACGGATATCGCGCTCTGCAAAGTTCTTGCAATGTGCCATTCAGGTAGAAATCGATATAGCCAGCGCGGCAATAAGAGGTCCACAAACCGATCTGCAAAGAAACGGATCATCGTCCTCGTGCCAAACGCGCTATCCGCAATCACGCCGCGAACTCGAGGGTACCGACAGCCTGCCAGCAGTGCCCCAACGCCACCGCGACTGACACCAAACGTCAGGATCGGCAGCGTGCTCAACCGAGGGTGCGACTCAATAAATTCCATCGCCGCCCCGACGTCAAGCATCTCATACTCAGTCATCCAGTGGATCGGTGCGTAGTGTGCTGCCGAATCACTTTCCCCCTGATTACGAAAGTCAAACGCAAAAACAACGTAACCTTGCTGGATCAGAGCTTCGCAGTAGCGTGAGGCCATCCAGTGATTGCCTTTCAGCTCCGGCATGAACAGAACCATCCCCGGAGGATTTGCCAGATGCTCATTCAGCAGGCTGCCACGCAGCCGTACCCCGTCCGCCGTGACGAACTGAACTTCCTGAGCACCAGCGACGGGCGTCCCGGGAACCACCTGAAACTCAGGGGCCTTCTCGAAATAATCACAGATACGGGGCGCAAGCACACGCGTAACGATCAGCACTTCCGCAAGTACCGCGGTCGCCAGTACGGCAAAAAGGATGAAAAGGCCCACAGAGCAACCCCCGGGTCACCAGCATGCAGAGACGTATGCCCGATACAGTTCCAGCAAACACAGGAATGTCTGAAACAACGCCATCCTGTGCCAGCCTGAATCCGCCAGGTCTGCTTCAGAGAAAAGCTCTGCCCCTCCGCTCACTGCGGCCCGGAACTATTCCTGAAACTCTGATAGTATGAGCGCCACATTCTGGCCGCCAAAGCCAAAACTGTTGGAGAGCGCGGCTTTGATCTTCTTTTCCCGTGGCTGGTTCGGAATGTAATCAAGATCGCAATCGGGATCAGGAGTCTCGTAATTCGCCGTCGGAGGAAGAACTCCGTCACGGATCGCCAAAAGGCAGGTAATTGCCTCAACTGCCCCGGCTGCAGCGATCAGGTGCCCCATCATGCTCTTAATACTGGACACGGGCGTTCTCCACGCGTGCTCACCCAGCCCGCCTTTGATCGCCATCGTCTCTACCTGGTCGTTGACTTTCGTGCTGGTGCCGTGAGCATTCACGTAACCGATGTCTTCCGGATTCAATTCGGCATCACGCAACGCCATGCGAATGCAACTGATCGCCCCCCGTCCCTCGGGATGAATATCCGTAATCCGATAGGCGTCGGCCGTAGAGCCGTAGCCGCGAATTTCTCCATAGATTTTCGCCCCGCGAGCCTTCGCGTGCTGCAATTCCTCCAGAATCAGCATGCCGGCACCCTCACCCAGCACAAAGCCGTCCCGGTTCAGGTCAAATGGCCGTGAGGCCGTTTCCGGAGATTCATTTCGTTCCGACAAGGCCGTCAACAGGTTAAAACCAGTCACACCGAAGGGGTGGATCATGCTGTGAGCACCACCAGACAGCATCATGTCGGCATCACCCCGGCGAATGATCTCAGTGGCTTCTCCAATCGCCTGACTGGATGCAGCACAGGCGGTCAGGCAGTTCAGGTTGGGCCCCTGCGCATTAAACAGGCTGGACAAGTGTGCAGCCGGCATGTTCGGCTCAAGTTCCAGCTCAAAACGCGGATTCATGCGGCAGATGAAACTCTCAGTGAAATTCTTCAGATCTACCTTGCCATCCCGCCATGCCTCCGTCACCAGGGACATAAACTGCAGAAAATTCTGCTGCCCTTCGCCCGCCCCGAGGTAAACACCAAATCGAGCCGGATTAAATCGTGGGTTCGCATGGATCCCGGAATCTTCAACCGCCTGCCGGGCTGCACCAATCGCGAAACGCACATTTCTTCCGGCGTCCACAAAACGCTTCGGATCTTCCACCTGGGTATCGAAATCGTACCCCCGCACCTCAGCGGCGAATTTCGTCGGAAATCTTGACGCATCGAAATGAGTGATCGGGCCAACACCATTCCGACACTTCAACTGCGATTCCCACATCGACGGCACGTCGTTCCCAACCGGGGTCAACGCACCAACACCTGTAACCACGACACGACGCTTCATGTTACGTTCCCTGTCCGACTTGTTTACTGATTGCTGGTCACGTTGATGAAGCCCCTGGCCCCGCCTTGCCCACAGTCAGTATATCCAGCAGATTCATGCGAAATACGAAATTCTTCTGGTCAATCCGGCTGAACTGCGGGTCATCCGTTTTCAGATGAGCAAACACAATCTCTGCCGTCGCAACTGCACGATCGCCCACGCTGGCCTGCACCGTTGCACTGCCGCCCTCTTCACGGGCGTCCAGCAACTCGGCCGAATACACCAACTGATCACCGGGGCAGGCCCAACTGTGGAATGTCACTTTGGGAACCTTGGCCAGAATCACGTTGTACCGGAATCCAAAATGTTCGCCCAACAGAATCCCGCCCGTCTGCGCCATGCCCTCGATCATCAAAGATCCAGGCATGACCGGAAAGCCCGGAAAGTGATCATGCAGATGCTCTTCTGCGAGTGACACGTTTTTGACAGACTTTGCCCGCTTGCCCGACTCAAACTCAATGAATCGGTCAATCCAGTACCATCGCATCGAACACAACTCCCGCAGTAATTCCCATCCCACCGCAATGACGCTGTGCACACGGTCACACAGTGTCTGCGCATCAGGTGACCGCCACAGGCCATCCCCCGAAGGCTCTGCCTTGACTGACCAGACATACATCGTACACGAACTCGCCACACCTCGCCTTACGCGAAATGACGATAGCCCTCCGGAATCGCTGGCGCAGAAGCCGCCCCGTTCAGATTCGGTGCCACACACAAGCCCCGTGCAGACATCGCCCGCCGAAGACTGCCTATTCATCAGGAGCAGCAACGCACTCCTGCCGACAACTTCCTGCATAGGAACTTGTCCGGTGCCGCCTGATTGAGGCTGTCACAAAGAGGCCAACCCAGATGGCCCCCCTGTGCAGACCATGCAGGACATTACTTCAGACGTGCCTGCACAAATCGGCAGATCATGCCCACCGTGAACAGGTCAGACAGACGCGAGACGGCCGGATTAGCGGCAAACGAATCGATGTCGGCATGCGGCATACGAGCACGCAGTTGGTCAATCCCTTCCGGCGTCACTTTGCCATCTTTCACAAATCCTGAATCCGCCGTCGCGAGGTTTTCCGGGAACAGTTCACCACGCGGAATCTTGATGTCAAAGCACTTCTCAAGCCGGAACACAATATCCAGAAAGTCAATGGACTCGGCTCCGAGGTCTCCGATCAGTGTTGCTGTTGACGTCACTTCGTCGTCATCAACACCCAGAGCATCAACCAGAGTTTCACGCACTTTGTCCAGAACTTCATCAGCTGAAAGCATTGAGGATCATCTCCTGTGTCCAAACGGAATACACCGCCCGGACCTCAGTCACCAGTTCACATGTTGCCTGCTCTGGACTGGTGACCACTTCCAGAACATCGACCCAGA
>CAIYBH010000105.1 GCA_903924405.1 uncultured Planctomycetaceae bacterium
ATGCGACGTTACCGTCAATTGCGTGCTGCTGGAAACCTGCTGCGAACGGTGCTTGGGAGTCTGGCGGTCACTACCGGAACTTCACTGGCGTGGGGTCAGGAGACCTGTGCGAAGGATCCGGCCGCCTGCGGTGCCTCAGTGGACGCCTGTCTGAATTCTGATGCGTGCGGAGAAACGCTGTTTGGAAGTATCGAGCCACTGACGTGCAGTCGGTTGACTGGCGACTGGTTTGGCGTGCGGCCTCAGATTGAGGACTCTGGCGTCACTTTCAACGCGTCCGTGGCCAATTTCTACACGAGTGTGGTGGACGGCGGCGTTGATCGCAATTCGCACTATGCCGGACATGGCGACTACGTTGCCAACATTGATGGCGACAAGCTCCTTGGACTACGAGGGATGTTTGTCACGCTTCGTGCGGAGCATCGATTTGGTGATTCTATGGCCAACAACACCGGGGCGTTTCTGCCTTCTGTCCTTGCGGCTAATCTGCCCGGCCCTGAAACCGATGATGTGCGATTGACCAACGTGCTTGTCACGCAGATGTTTTCGGAGACGTTTGGCGTTTTTGCCGGCAAGCTCAACTCACTTGACGGTGACCAGAATGCTTTTGCTTCGGGGCGAGGCGTGACGCAGTTCTCCAATATGGCTTTCGTTGGGACACCGATTGGCCTGCGAACGATTCCTTATGCAACGCTGGGAGCAGGATTTGTGGTCCTCCAGGACCTGAAGCCTGTGTTCACGTTTGCGGTGATGGACCCGCACGACACATCGAACCGGACAGGCTTTAGTGAACTGTTCAGGGACGGTGCAGTGGTGGTGCCTGAACTGCGATTGCCGACGGAGTTCTTTGGTCTGCCCGGCCATCAGTTGTTTGGGGCGACATGGAGCAGCAGGAATTACACCAGCCTTGACCAGGATCCCCGCATCGTACTGCCCTCGGTGCCGATTCAGCAGGCCAATGGTTCTTGGTCACTGTACTACAACTTTGACCAGCATCTTGTGGTTGACCCGCACGATTCCAGCCGTGGCTGGGGTTTATTTGGTCGAGCGGGAATTGCTGACGAGAAAACAAATCCGATCGGCTGGATTCTGAGCGCCGGTCTCGGGGGCAACAGTCCGATTAACGGCCGCGGGCAGGACACATTCGGAGCGGGCTATTTTTACTCAGGGACCAGTTCACAGGTTGGGCCGATCCTGTCTACGGCGCTGGGACCGGTGGGAGACGGCTACGGAACGGAACTGTTTTACAACATCGAGGTCACGAAGTGGTTTGACCTGACGGCTGATGCCCAGTTCATCACTCCTGCACGCGAAGACATCGACTCTTCCGTTCTGCTGGGCCTTCGAGGTGTTGTCACGTTCTGACCGACTGAACGACGAGGCACTTTTCTGCTGTCAACGCCTGACTCGGCCATGTAGCGACAGGCGGTGATGGGAATAAATGCTGTGACCGGCAGGGCGACGGCTGGAACAGTGTCAGGTGAAACGTCGTGTGACACTTCCCAGAGCTGACAATCGGCTCTGGGATGTGTCCGGTGTTCTGTTCAGTTTACCGGTTTGACGCAACGGAATCCCAGGTGATTGCTGGCTGTTCGCACCTCGCCCTTGCCGCGAGTGCCAACCAGGTAACGCGTACAGTACTGATCCGTGCACAGAAATGATCCACCTCGCTGAACACGTTTGCGTTCGCCAGGTTCAGCCGGATCGTATGATTCGGCGGGCCCCTGCGGATTTATGGCGATGTTTTGCAGAGCTGCGAGACTCTTGTAGTAATCGTGACGGTACCAGTCTCCTGTCCATTCCCAGACATTACCAGCCATATCGTACAGACCATAGGTGTTTGGTGCGTACTGTCTGACCGGAGCCGGTCCCACAAAGCCATCAAGTCCGGTATCACCGTCCTGCATGGGAAACTGTCCCTGCCATGTATTCGCCTGGTACGTGCCATCAGGCAGAAAGTCGGCGCCCCAGACGTAGAGTTCACCGGCATGACCGCCTCGCGCAGCGAACTCCCACTCGGCTTCTGTTGGCAGGCGTTTTCCGGCCCATCTTGCGAAGTTGTCTGCATCTTCCCAGGCCACCTGAACAACCGGGTACTCGTCACGTCCGTGAATGTTGCTTTCAGGGCCAGTGGGGTGCTGCCATGTCGCTCCCGGGACATACTGCCACCATTGAAAATGATTATTCAGCGCGACAGGCTGCGTGGCCGGAGTAAACACTGTTGATCCGGCAATCAGGTTTTCGGGTGGCGCTGTCGGAAATTCTTCCTGAGTTGGTTTGCGTTCAGCGACCGTGACATAACCAGTGGCTTCAACGAATTTCGCAAACTGCCGATTCGTAACTTCACACTCGTCCATCCAGAATCCATCGACGCGCACGCGATGGATGGGAATGGCATCCTGTGTGATGCCTGGCAGACTGCAGATGGATTCACCGGCATCGTCGCTGCCCATAGAGAACTCTCCTCCGGGAATCCAGACCATTCCGCCGGGGTGAGTTTCAGGAGCCGAGCTGGTCCCAGGCAGAGTCGGAGAAAACAGCGGCGTGTCTCTGGAACGCGGCGGCGGTGTCGTGTTACGGGGCGTCTTTGTCAGGGGCTGTTTTGCGATCTGAGTCGTAGAATCCGGTGCCGACAGCCACAATGCCAGAACAAACGCGGCACCGGCAAGTGACAGGACACCTCCTGCAGAAAGTAACGCTCGATTCATAAGAAATGGAAGACCTGCAAGAGGACCTGGCGGAACACAGAAACCCCGGTACGGTAAATTCCGTTCCGGGGTTTTGTCAAAACACAGTATCAATCAAAAGCGATCAGCGTCCCTGAGGACTTGTGACAGCCTCCATGACCCTTTCCAGATTGAAGCTGCCAGGCTTCTGGCGAGGCGGGAACTCACGGAAGCTCTGGAGCCATTGGCCAACATAACCTGCTGCCGGGGCAATCATGAACATCCGTTCCAAATACCATTTCTGATAGCCTATTGCGTTTTCATCCTGAGCGCGTTCGAAGGGATCCATACGGAGGTTTGTCAGTCGTGGAGCCCGCAGTTGGACAAATGGCTGCTGCCATACGTTCATGCCTTCTGCTTCCTGCACCAGAAACGTGACTTTCCAGTTTTCGTATCTCAGAGCTGCAACGCTGCCGTCATCGGTCCAGTAAATGAATTCCTTGCGCGGCCATGGACTTTCCCCCTTCAGAG
>CAIYBH010000106.1 GCA_903924405.1 uncultured Planctomycetaceae bacterium
CGGTCGTTGAACAGACCGACAGTCGCTGATTCTGAAAAACAAAAACATTTCACGCCCAGCCACGGGCGTGGTGCGCAATGCAGGCTAGAATCCGGAGGTGGTGATCGCGGGGTAGTTGTGTGACGGGGGGGGTGGGAGTTATGAGAATTCCGGGGGACCGATGTCTGAGCCTGGCAGTGTTGATGCTGGGACTCGGTGCGTCCGGCTGTGGATCTGCGGAACCGCGGAATGGGGAAGTCGCAGCGGTGCAGGAATCGAAGGCGGTCGATGTGCCGGGGCCGGCGGTCTTTCAGTCTAAGCCGTTGACTGATGCGGAGTTGGAATCATTTGCGAGGCAGATCGACAGTGCAGTCGCCCATCTCAGCTCGAACGAGCTGGGCGCATTGTTGTCGCCCGAGTTGCTGACGCAGGAGATCCTTCAGGGAGTCCGTTTATCCGAGGAGGATCGAATCGGATTTCAGGAAGCAGTACGGGACTCTTTTCAGAGTGTCTTCGCTGATGTACTCAATGGATGTAGTTCCGGCGGTGACTATCGGTATGTTCGCACGATCAGGCGTGGTGAGCAGAGCACATTACTGTTTCGACTGAGCCTTCCGGATTCGGCGGGACTGAATTACCACGAACTGATTGTCTTGCGTGGTGCAGATGAACGGCCGCGGATTGCAGACCTCGTGATCTGGAAGACGGGGCAAAGGCTGTCCCGAACCTATCGGATCGCCAATCTTGAATCACTCATTGAGTCTGGCGGTTTACCCGCTGACCTGCTGGAAAGTGATCAACTGTGGCTGCAGCACGGTGCGCAAGTCAGGATGATGCGAGAACTGTCAAAATCGGGTCAGCATACAGAGTCGCTGGCGCTCTGCAAAAGTCTTCCAGAGGCGTTTCAGCAGCAACCGGAAGTGCTACAGGCGCGGTGGGAAGCAGCGGTTAGCGCCGGCGGTGCAGCCCTGGCTGAGGCTGGTGATGCCTACCAACGGCATTGGCCTGACGATCCATCGATTCCATTCCGTATGTTGACAATCCATGAGGCGGCGGGGCGGTGGTCAGAAATGATTGAAGCGACCGACAGGATTGAGCGGTCGACGGAAGACGCCTACTCCGCAGTTCTCAAGGTAAGGCCATTTCTGGAGCTGCAACAGATCGATAGTGCCCTGAATGCGATTGTTAGTGCACGCATGGCCTCTGACGTGGAGCCCGGAGTTTACTGGCTGCAGCTGGAAGTTGAGTTGCGGCGCGGAAATCATGGGGAAACGGTAAAGCTGCTGACGGAAATGCAGAACCGATTTGGCCTTGATTTCAGCCAGCTCGAACAGATTCCCGACTCGGCCGAATTTCTGGCTTCTGCAGAAGGCCAGCGCTGGCTTGCCGAGCGATCTCAGGCGGCATCTCCGAAAGAATCCGATGCTCCAACCGAGTCTCCGCGATCCATCGGCACCCCGGAACAGCCGGCTCCATAGTACGCCCCGGTCGCCAGCCTCATCGGCGAAAACGTCCATTTCATTCGTTTGGCATCGCGGAGCTGAGGTTGCTGGCATTTGGTTTTGAGTTTTGGGAGTAATCTGTGGACTGCTATGACGCGCCGGCGCTCTGGGATCTGGCTTTTTCCGATGAAACACGTCCTGAGGCTGATTTTCTGCAATGGATGATTGAAGAGTCCCTGCAGCTGAAGACAGCCAGCGTGCTGGACATTGGCTGCGGCGGCGGTCGGCAAGTCATTGAGATGGCAAGACGCGGATTTCAGGTGACAGCGATTGATCTGAATTCCGAGTGTGTTGCTGAGACGCGTCGGAAAGCCAGGCGAAGGGCGTTGCAGGCAACGGTCGTCGAAGCTGACATGGCAGACTTTCAGCTTCCGCAAACTTTTGATCTCGCCCACTGCCTCGTCAACACGTTTCGTCATCTGACAACGGAGTCCGCAGCACGGGCTCATCTCCAGTGCGTTGCGCGAGCATTAAAACCCGGGGGTTTGTACGTTCTGGGATTTCATCTGCTGCCACCAGACGCACTGGAAATGGACTGCGAACGCTGGACACTGGTGAAGGGACGTCGCCGAGTGACAACCACGGTCCGCGTGCTCGATTTTTCAAGAAGAAAACGTATAGAGATCGTCCGTTTTTCCCTGAAAGTGACGACGCCGAATCGGGTGCTTCGATTGTCCTCAGACCATCAACTGCGAATTTATCGAGCCGACCAGTTTCGCTCGCTGTTACGATCTGTCCCGGAGTTTGAACTCACCGGCGTCTACGACTTCTGTTATGATCCGGAGCAGTCATTCCCTCTGGATGACCAACTTGGCGACACAGTCGTTGTCCTGAAGAAAATTTGCCGGAGCGAATGATCTCACTCGAAATTCCGGAAGTTTCAGTAACCCGCCGAATCGCTGCACTCTGTAATCTATTAATGTGTGGTATTCGACGGACGTCGGTCCTGACGGCCTGCACTGACCAACGAGCGCGGTGACCAACATGACCAGCGAGTGTTCCGGGAAGAACAATATTCGCTGAGTGCCGGAATTTCTGAGCGATCTCGAGACCCGGTTCATCGCTGTTTTCACCACGACTCCCTGATGGAAGACAAACTTGTGACGCGGGCGGACGATATTGCTCTGGAGGGTGTTCGAGTTAACAACCTGCAGAATCTGACGTTGAAAGTCCCCCACGAGGCTTTGGTGGTGATTTGCGGAGTCAGCGGTTCTGGCAAGAGCAGCCTCGCGTTCGACACGCTGTACGCTGAGGGACAACGGCGATACGTCGAAACCTTCTCGCCCTCGGCCCGACAATTCCTTGAACGGGTGGAACGTCCAGCCGTGGATCGCATTTCGGGATTACCTCCGGCCGTTGCAATTCAGCAAATGGCCAAAGGGGATGCATCCGGGGGAACTGTTGGGACGCGCACAGAAATACTCGACGTCCTGCGCATGTTTTTTTCCCGTTGTGGTGTGCCATATTGCCCGGACTGCCGGATACCGGTTCAGTCACCTTCGGCCGAGGAGCTGGCGAACGCGGTCAGTGTGCAGCTTGCTGGTGCCCGTTTGATGATTGGAGTTGCCATAACGAAAGCGTTTCTCCCGCAGGCTTGTCAACCGGAATCGTGGTTGAAGCTGGGTCTGACGCGTGCCGTCGTGGCGGGATCCATCCGGCGAATTGAGGAGTTGCAGAGTCTTCCCGAAGACGAGAGTACGCTGCTGATTTTTGATCGACTGCAGGTATCACCAGGTCAGCCGGAGCGACTGCGGGAGGCTATTGACGCGATCTATCGCGTCGCCGACCAGGGAATCATGCTCAGCGAGCAGTCGATGCCTTCCTCTGCAGACTCAATCCTGCAGATTGACAACGTTCGCTGGTATCGAACTGGGTTTTCGCGTCACCAGCATTGCTCACGGTGTGACCGTGTGATCCCCGGATTGACCCCCGAGCATTTCAGTTTCGGATCGCCGCTGGGAGCCTGTGAACGCTGTGAGGGTACGGGAACCCAGGTGACGGAAATGTTGACGGGCCGAACAGCATCCGTGCGACATCGTCGGCGTCCTGAAACTGAGGAACCGCAGACTTGTCCCGGTTGTCATGGGACACGACTGAATGCGGTCGCAGCGGCCGCGCGGTGGCATCAGTACACTCTGCCTGATGTATGTGCCATGGAAGCGACGGAGCTGCTGGGTTGGTTTTGCGAGGCGCACGAGGCGCTGGACGAAAACCTGCGCAAGTCGACGCAACCGGCCTTCCAGCAGGCGCTCCGGCGACTGAAGCTCCTGCTGGACTGCGGCCTGGGTTACCTCAGTCTGTCACGTTCACTTCGAACACTTTCCGGTGGAGAAGCGCGGCGAACCACGCTGGCGGCCGCACTCGGTTCCGGGTTGACGGGAACGCTTTACGTCCTGGATGAACCCACACAGGGACTGGATTCCGGGGACACTGATCGAGTCCTTTCGGTTCTGAGGCAATTACAGAAGCTGGGAAACACTGTCGTCGTGATCGAACATGATCCGGTCGTAATTCTCGCGGCCGATCATCTGATTGAGCTGGGTCCGGGCGCAGGCGACGAGGGTGGACGGATCGTCTTTGAGGGTTCACCGGAATCGCTCATGAAATCTGAGACACTGACTGGCCGAGCCCTGCGAGCCATTGTCAGCGTGGATGGTGAGCGACTGTTACCAGAGCCTCTGAGGGATCACACGCAGGCCAAATTCGCAACCTCGACTTCCCCGGTGAGCGTGCAGGACGGCGTTGTTGAGCTTCGCAAGCGTCGACAGCCGGAACACTGGTTGAGACTTGATGGCGTGTGCTGCCACAACATCAGGGATCTCAGTGTGGAACTGCCATTGGGAGTGTTATGTCTGGTGACGGGAGTCAGCGGCAGTGGCAAGAGTTCGCTGATTGCGGACAGCCTTTATCCGGCGCTTGCACATTCGCTGGGCTTGAAGTCCCCGGGGCGGATGGCGGCCGGAGTTGTGAAAGCACTGCGCGGCCACGACAGTCTTGAGCAGGTCCTGCTGATGGAACAGAACCCTGTCCGCAGATCGACTCGCAGCATTCCTGCCACGTGGCTGGGTGTGTTTGATGAAATCCGTATTCTGCTCGCAGAAACTCACGAATCCCGAAAACGCAATTACTCGCGGGCGATGTTCAGTTTCAACGCAGCGAAGGGGGGCAGATGCCCGGTGTGTGAAGGACGTGGAATGGTCACGGTCCCCATGCAGTTTCTGGCGGACATTGAAACAGTTTGCGAAGAGTGTCAGGGGAAACGATTTCGACCGGAAGTTCTGGAGATACGCTTTCGGGACCGCAGTGTTGACGACATCCTGCAGATGACATCAGAGCAGGCCTTTCGTTTCTTCAGCGGACACTACCGAATTCAGACAAAACTGAACGCCATGCGGCAGTCCGGACTGGGGTACCTGCGGCTGGGGCAGGCATTGAGTACACTTTCCGGAGGAGAAGCACAGCGGCTTCGCATCGCATCGATGTTAGCAGGCATTCCCATCGAGGAATCGGAAAATGCTGCGAGCAATCGAAAGCCGGCAAAACTGATGCAGGCCGGCAGAACACTATTTCTGTTTGACGAGCCGTCGAGCGGGCTGCATCCCCACGATGTTGATGGCCTGATACAGTGTCTGGACTTCCTGCTGCAGACAGGACATTCCGTCATCGTCATTGACCATCACAGGAGTCTGATTCAGCATGCGGACTGGATGCTGCAAATGGGCCCTGGTCCTGGACAGCGGGGGGGGCAGATCATTGACTCCGGTCCCCTCCCGTGCGGCGAACGTAGCGATATCACGGGGAAATAGCACGAGGACTTGCCGACAACGGTCTGAAGAAATCCGCGGAGATTTCTGATAAACTAACGATCAGACGATCAAGGCTGGTCCCGGGGAAAGCAGGCAGGGAAATAGTGATCTCAGAAGGGTGAGAAGATCATTGGTTGACGCACACGACACAGAGATACAGGAGGAAGCATCGCGTGAGCAGTCACGACGACTGAGTCTTCACGGAAGTCGACCGCCCGTGGAGATTGAGGGCTACAGCATCATTCGTCAGCTTGGCACGGGCGCTTACGGCGTCGTATGGCTGGCGCGAGAGGACCGGACGGGGCGAATGGTGGCCATCAAGTTTTACCCGCACCGCCGGGGTCTGAACTGGTCGATGCTCAGTCGTGAAGTTGAAAAACTGGCCGCCGTTTACACATCACACAATATCGTACGACTGCTGGACGTGGGCTGGAATTCTGATCCGCCTTACTTTGTGATGGAATACGTCGAGAATGGCTCGCTGGGCAACTACCTTGCTCGCGGGGTCCCCACAGTCGACGAGTCGATCCGGATTATCAGAGAGGTCTGCAGCGCGCTTGTGGACGCTCATGGTGCGGGTGTGCTGCATTGCGACCTGAAACCAGACAACGTTTTGCTGGATGGCCAGCTCCATGCGCGGCTCTGTGATTTCGGCCAGTCAAGAATGTCGCATGAACAGAGTCCTGCGCTCGGGACTCTGTACTACATGGCCCCCGAGCAGGCGGATCTTGCAGCACTTCCGGATGCCCGCTGGGATGTGTATGCCGTTGGTGCTCTGCTGTATCACATGTTGACAGGCGATGCTCCCTATCGCACAGAATCGAATCAAAAGCGACTTCAGGCGGCACCGACACTGGAGCAGCGATTGACCGATTATCGCATGCTGGTCACAGAATCAGCACCGGCCAGCAGACATCGCAGCGTCCGGCAGGTCGATGCACGACTGGCAGAGATTATCGACCGCTGCCTGGCACGGGACCCGGCGGAACGATTTCCGAATGCACAGTCGGTTCTGGATGCTCTGGAGGTTCGTGAGCGTCAGCGAGCGCGTCGCCCGCTGCTGATTCTGGGTGGTGTGGTTCCCCTGATTCTGACCGTCGCCCTGATTCCGATTTTTGTGACCGCGCTTGCCCGCAACCTGAAGGTGACCGAGGAGCAGATCACGCAAAGGGCGCTTGAGAGTGACGCGTTGAGTGCGCGACTACAGGCCGCAGCTCTTGAAGATGAACTGAATGATCGGCTGGAAGAGCTGCAGACATTGATTTCGGGGGATGAGGTGCGTCGGGAGCTGGAACAACTGATGCAGCGCCCGAGTGACAGTGTGGTGAGTCAAATGTACGACGCAGCCACCGTCTCCATGGAAGCCCGGCCACGATGGATGCAGCTGCTGGATTCCGCGTGGGAACGATCCAACGCGTTGTATCAGGCACGGCAGCGAGGTCTGGACACCAGCTGGTTTCTGACGGATGCCCGCGGCACACAGCTCTGGCGGCGTGAATTCAGCGAACGGACTCTGGGAGACAACTTCTCGTGGCGTGACTACTTCCATGGTCGAGGTCTGGATTTTCCGAGAGATAACGTCCCGGAGGACATTTCGCCCCTGTCCACTCCCCATGTCAGCGTAGCGTACAAGAGCACAACAACGGACCGACAGACGGTGGCCCTGAGCGTTCCGGTCAGAAATTCGGCAGGCGAAATCATCGGTGTATTTGCCCGTACGGTGCACCTTGGCGATCTGCAGGCGAGACTGCGGGGCCAGATGGCCACAGGCGATGCCGCGGAAGTCGAGCGAGTCATTGCGCTGGCAGAGATTCGAGACGGAGTGCAGGTGCGACTGCTGGATCATCCCAGTCTGACGGAAGAGTTTGTTCGATCTGCTGAAGTGAATGCACGCGATGAAGAACTGTTTCAGACGCTGACACTGGATGCCGACGCCACGACAGAAATTCAGCGTGCGAATAATCCGGAAGGCAGCAGAGGAGAAGTCAGACTGAATGTGTATCGCGATCCGATTGGCCGGATCAATTCTCCGGCAGCCGGACGGTACTCAGGCGAATGGCTCGCTGCCATGGCCCCTGTCGCGCAGACGGGATGGATGGTGATCGTTCAGGAGCGACGATCCGGAGTGCTGCAACCGGTCCAGACGATGGCGACTCGTGCCAGCCAGCAGGCATGGCTGGCCATTGTGGTGGCCGTGAGCGTCGTAGTGTCTGTCTGGTTATTTGTCTGGCGCGCCATCACGCGGGCCGGGCGATCCGCAGAAAGCCATGCCCACAGCCCTGCACAAAACCCTCGAAAAAATCACCCCGACGGTTGGGAAAACAGCCCTCGGGCTCAGTGAATTCCACAATTCTCGGGAACCACGGTCGATCAAAGATGCGGGACTGAACCAGAAGAGAAACAGACTGCCATGTGGACGAAAATCTGTGGAATCACTCGGACTGACGACGCGATTGCAGCCTGCCGCAGTGGTGTCGATGCGCTGGGCCTGAATTTCTATCCAGCGTCAAAACGATTCATTCACCCGACTCAGGCCGCCGGATTACTGCAGGATGTACGACACGAGCGTCGCGTTTCCGGTGTCAATGCTGACACAATGCCAGATCTGGTCGGAGTCTTCGTCAACGCTGATTGTGAGGAAATCTGCGAGATCGTGCAGGCAGTCGGCCTGACCGCGGTTCAGTGCCATGGCGATGAATCTGCGGACATGCTGAGAACTCTGCGGCGACAGTTGCCACATGTGCCCCTGATTCGTGCCTTCCGACTTTCCGAAGACCGACTGGCGGCTATTCAGCACCAGATTGAAGAGCTGATTTCTCAGGTTGAGTTGTCTGCTCTGCTGCTGGACACCTTTGTGGCGGGAGAATTTGGAGGCACCGGCAGCCGTATGTCAGGACACCTCGTGGAATCCATAAAATCTGCAACCCGTGTTCCACTGATCCTTGCGGGCGGGCTAACGGCCGACAACGTGGCTCAGGCAATTGACTGCACCAGGCCATGGGGTGTCGACACGGCCAGCGGTGTAGAGGACTTGCCTCGAATCAAGAATCCGCAGCAGATGCAGGCCTTTGTCACGAATGCGCGAAGCAACTCCGCCGCGGTCTCACGCTTAAAACGCCCAGGGGAATCATGAGCCGAAATCGCCCATGGCGACAACAGTGCCATCTTTCGGGAAAACAGGGAGTCCTGTAGAATTGGCGGCATCGATCACAATCCTCACTGGAGCTGAAAACATGTGGCAGAAACTACTTTCCGGAGTCCTTCTCAGTTTCGTTGCACAAGCCTGTCTGGCCGAGGACTGGCCGCAATGGATGGGGCCTCGACGCGACAATATCTGGCGGGAAACAGGGATCCTCAGCAAATTTCCCGCTGGTGGCCCACGCGTGCTCTGGAGTTCGGAACTTGCTGGTGGCTACTCAGGCCCGGCGGTAGCCGGCGGTCAGGTCTTCATCACGGATTATGTGACCGCGGATAATGTCAAGGTTGATAACTTTGATCGCAAAGAGTACTCCGGAACGGAACGCGTGCTCTGTCTTGAAGAAGCGACGGGAAAGGTCCTGTGGAAGCACGAATACCCGGTGCAGTACACCATCTCCTACCCGGCTGGTCCACGATGCACCCCGGTAGTTGAAGACAATCGGGTGTACACGCTGGGGGCAGAGGGACATTTGTTCTGCTTCAGCACAGACTCCGGAAAGATCATCTGGTCGAAAGACCTCAAAAAGGAATACAGCACAACCGCTCCTTTGTGGGGCTACGCGGCACATCCACTGCTGGACGGCGACAATCTGCTGACACTCGCGGGCGGTACCGGCAGTCATATTGTCGCCTTCAACAAGCTGGATGGCTCTGAAGTCTGGAAAAGTTCCACATCAACAGCGCAGGGACAGGGGTATTCACCGCCGACAATCATCACTCATGGAGGGGTTCGGCAACTGTTACTTCTGAGACCGGATGCCGTTTCGTCCGTGGATCCCTCAACGGGAAAAGAATACTGGTCTCTGCCGTACGAAGCATCCAACGGCTCGATCATCATGTCGCCCGTGGTCCTGGAAAACTATCTGTACGTTGCCGGTTACAGCAACAAGAGTCTGCTGATCGAACTGGATCCGACAAAGCCTGCCGCGAAGGAAATCTGGAGGGACCGTCAGAATGTGATTTGCCCGGTCAACGTGCAGCCCTTCCTGATCGGCTCCACGCTGTACGGGTTTGACCAGAAAGGCGTACTTCGCGCCTTATCCCTGCCGGAAGGCAAGCGACTCTGGGAAACCAGTGACGCCATCGGAAAACGCCCGGCGGGATCTGAAACGGCCTTTCTGGTGCAGCATGAAGACCGATTCATCATGTTCAACGAGCTGGGCGAACTGGTTCTGGCCACACTGACGCCGGAGGGGTACACGGAGATTGACCGGGCAAAGGTCATCGAACCCAGTAACTTCGCCTTTGGTCGTGAAGTGGTCTGGAGTATGCCGGCCTTCGCGAACAAGCACGCCTACATCCGCAACGACAATCGAATCATCTGTGTGGACCTCGCCGCTGAATAGCGACATTCGCAAACAGGATGATTTGATCAGCCCCTTGCTGAATCCCGGGTCTTCAGGGCGTCCTGAAGGCCCGTTGTTTTTTCATCCGGCAACAACTCGTCAGCCCAGCCAGCGACAACACCACGGGTTGCAGCATACCTTCAGTGCATGGCCACAGGTGGGTAAGCGCCCGGTGAAATGCATGTTGCAGGGGTTGTTATCATCCGGAGATTTCCGAGAGGTGAACGATGGCGAAGCGGTATTCAGCGGAGCAGTGGGCGGCCTCGGTGGCAGAGCAGCGTGAGTCGGCACTGAGTGTTCGGGATTTCTGTGACTCGGACGAACCAGAGCCATGCACTATTGCGAACTGTCACAAGTTATTGACTTGAAGACACTTGCACCGATGGATCGGCGGGATTGCACAGGGCGATTTGCAGGAATTAAAGGGCTATTCACCCCACCTCGGCTTGCTGGCCCCAGGCCATTCCGCCCCCACTGTCGCTCGCTCCACAAGCTGCGTTCCCCGGTATTCATCCGTGGTCGAAAAAACATGTCCAATGCCCGTTCGCAGGGGTAGAGTCATTTGGAACCCACGCGGTTGATTCCTCTGTCCGCACGCTCACACATGACGTCGCGTTGCGACTCTGCGAATTCGTTCCGCCTCGTGACCTCGGATTGGCATCCGAGGCTGTCACCTGACGTCGCGTTGCGACTGAAAGGCTGGCGTCATCACGTCGCAAGTGAATTGCGAAGCAATGCCATGTACCAGCCTCGGACGCTAGTCCGAGGAACCCGTTCCCACCGCCCCATCCGAGTTGCGAAGCAACGGCAGGTGTGCCCATCCCCATCCTCATGCTGGTGCTCGTACTCGGAGTCGTAACCTTCGCCCCTCGCCCCTCAATCCCAATCTCCCAAAATCCGTGCCTATCTCTGTTCATCCGTGGTTGACAAACAACACCCCCCAGCAGCAGCACGGATCTCAAGCTGACTCAAATGATGAGCCCGATCGCCCGGCGGGGACCCAATTCAACGCCGGTTTCGGACCACTTCCAGCACGATGAACAGCATGGAGGGGTGCGGAAATGGTGCCATCCTTCTCCTTTGGCAATTGTGGTCCCTTCAGGAACAACAACCGACATTCACCTCGCCAGGGTATGTCGCGACTGGCACACGTAAACCACAACGGCACAAGCACTTGCGAAGGCCATTAGAGATGGATGGCCCCGCCCGATGCCAGCCCCGCCCGATGCCACGACAGCACTGGCGATAAGCGGTCACAGCGTGTCGACGACAGAGGGCGGCGATGGGATGGCGAAACGATGGCAATATGGGAAATCGGGGTGGTTTTTACTTGATTTCCGCGAGGCGATTGTTGACTGAATTCGCAAGGCAAAATCGAGGGTGATTGTTTCGGCGGAGCGAAACGCGACTCTTCGGGGGATTTACACCGTTTCACCATCCCAGGGCGGCGATCTGTCAGGATCTCTGAAAATGCACGAAACCGGCTGAGTGGTCCGAAGAATCCGGCATCCGGCAGCGTCACTTGTCGGTTGTCGGATCGGGGGTGCCCACCTTGATATTGAACTGGCCACCCGTTGCTGCTCCGCCCTTCGGTGCCGTCATTTTCAGTGTCGCTTTTCCATTGGGACCACCAATCGTGATGGGCATCGAGAAGCCTTTGAACATGCGGCTTTGTGCGTCGAGGTACTGGGCGACAGCAAAGCGGGCAAGGCCAGTTCCCACGCGTGCATCCACCAGCAGTTCCTGTTCGGCCGAGCGCACTTTCAGTTCCACATCAGAATCTTCCGGGGTCAGGGCTTTGGCGGCGTAACTGGTGAATTCACCGTCGGCTGTGACCGGACTGTTCGTGCTGTTCCCGTTGAACGAAATCGACATGCGCGGCGCCGTGGCACTCTGCAGCCAGCGTTCTGCGGCGTTCAGCCACTGGGCCGGCACACGACTTAACTGATCTTCCGTGGTCCCCAGCCAGCGGCTGAGTTTCAGACGCACCAGTAACGGGACAGCGGCCCCCGTCCGATTCAGAGACTGTTCACTGTCGTTGACGATGGCGTCCAGCATTTCCACGCCTCGCTGGTCACCGACCGTCATCCACAGCCAGGAACCCGTCGCGGCAAGGTTGAGTTGCGCTGGAAGGCTGCTGTCGGTCAGGGGAATCGACACCTTTTCGCTGCGGATGGAAATCATTCGATAGTCGCCGATGGTGTCAGGCGTCACGGTGACGTGATCCTTCAGGTCCGAGACCTGCAGCAGAAATTCGAGGGCCGCCAGCAGTTTGTCTGCCGATTCCACCCGGATCGCTCCACAGGGAATCAGCCCCGTTTCCACCGTCCCGCGCAGACACACCGTGGCATCCAGAATGCCGGTGCTGATCGTTTCCTGCAGGGCCGTGACGAGGTCGGTGATCAGCACACCGGCTGAAGGTGTGTCCTGGGTGGATTCGTTCAGCAGCAGTCCTGCAGACGCCACAAACGCACTGGCGAAGGGACGCACAAATTCCGGAATGACCAGCGTGGTGGAGAGCACCAGCGGGGACTGTTCGTCCTGCAGTCCCGTCAATTGTGTTCCCTGATTACTGACGACTGACAGAAACGACGCCAGCACGCTGTTCTCACGCGCCTGAATTCGCAATCGACTGACAACCGGCTGACCGGTTGCAGGTGACAACTGCAGCGAGAATCGCACGCGTTCGACGTCGAACATCGCACGTTTCAGCAGTTCCAGCCGACCTTCCGCAAGGACTCGTCGCAGCGAATACTGACCCTCAGCTTCGTTGTCAAATCGCTGCAGGAACACCGACGCCTGGCCCTCCAGTGCCGTCCAGAAGGCCTGTCGAAAATCTGACGGAATCTGTGTCAGGTCAAAGTCGGCGTGCAGATCCTGACCCACATGTTCCTCGTCCAGCCGCAGGCCTTCAATGCCGGGCAGAGTCATCGTGAACAGGGCGTTGGACGACGATGAGTAGGCGATGCCATCCACGTAGCGGTACCACGTCGAAATGGACTTCGGAATTTCAGGCGGCTTTTCGCCGGGCTCACCGGTCGTCTGCACAGTGGACGTCACCACGATGGACAGCACACGGGTCTCGCCGGCTGGTCCATCCTTAGGGGCTGGCAGCGGGGCGGACTGAGCGATCTGCTGCTGCAGGTTCAATCGCAGTTCAATTCGATCCTCGTCCCCGATGAGTTCCGCGGCAGGCCCCATCTGCTCTTTCTGACTGCGCACCAGTTCTTTAAAGCGTTCCAGCGACTCACATGTCTGAAAGGCCACGGGTTTGTTGAAGCTGACTTCCGGAAGTGTCTGCAGGACGAACAGTGTCCCGCTGGTTTCTGCGGGCTTGGCGCCGCGAAGTCGCATTCCGCCGCCGGAAATGAAATCCATCCGATTGCCGCCGCCCACAAACATCACCGGCGATGCCGGCACACCCAGTTCTCCGCGGACCTTATTCAGGTATTCAAAGGCGTTCTGCATCTGCAGATTGGTGTGCCACACTCGACCAATCACCCGGCCACTTTCCACACCATCAGATTCCGCAGGCTGTTGAGCGGCAATGAAGGGAAAGCCTGTAAGAAACAGGAAGACAACCTGCAGGGTGGGAGTGCGAAGACGACACAAGAGCATAAGTAGCGTTTCCCGGAAGGGCGGCGAGGAAGAATCAGGATGGCAACGGCAGAAGACTCTGCAGGAATTGCCGAACCGTTGCCGCTGCGGACGGTACACGAGACGAATAATTAATGAAACCGATTTTTCTTCGAGTTTTCGTGATTGACTTCTCCTTCAACCGCGTCCAGGCGGCTCGCGATGTCAGCAGGCGAGCATCTCTGTGCGTCCGGGACCGGCCTCAGGGGATGCAGAATCTTCTGAAAACGTCCGGTTCTACGCGGCGCGTGAATCCTGCCATGGCTTTGCGAGGACGCTGCGGGCTGCACCTGACGATTTGCCGGGGTGTTGTCAGTACTGCCTGGGGAAATCCAGCCCCCGGAAGGGCCACCAGCAAACACGTTTTTAACGATTCTGCTGAAAGCACTGATTTTTCGCGCCCGGCTGTGCCGATGTTAACACCTGTCACGCTGACGGAACACGCGGAGAGCCGCCGCGACCGGGCGTGGAAAACATTCTGATATCTGGACGAGCCTCGGCACTGTGGGTCGCATTTTTGTTTCCGGGGGCGATTGAGACAACTCAGGTTGTCCGAAAGTCGACCTGCCTGCCGAGCTCGTCGGGACCATTTCGTGTTGGTGCAGAGGGCTCTTGCCCTCCGGCAATTCTGCGGGGGCAGGATCCACAGCACTGTGGATCCCGAAAAGGCCATGGCACAAGAGAGGGAGTTCAAGATGCTGAGAAAACTGATTGCCGTCGCGGTGATCGCGGTGGCTGTGCTGAGCAGTGTTCGGCCCGTCGAAGCTACGCCTCCGGGACAACCCTCGGACTGGCAGCGGTTCTACTACTACCCGTACATCTACTATCCGCACTCGTTCCAGAAGCCACAGCAGTACGACCACATGTACTACCGGTATGAGCCTTCGATGCGCATCCCGGTCTACAACAAGAGTTGGTACAACTTCTACCCGACAGAAAAGCCGTACCACAGCGGCCATCACTACATTCTGGACGTGTTCTAAGAACAAACGGCTGGGGTTCAGGCAGTCTGTGCGGGGAACGGATTCGGTCGCACGGGAGCTGACGCGGAAAGCGGCGGCAGGCTGATCTTCAGACTGGTCATTTTCGACCGGGGCTCTTTCTCGATGTCTTGACCTGCACAGGATGTGCGTGGTGAAGGCGTGCGGGGAAGAGCCCTGTTTTCGTTTGTGGGGGCAGAAAAAGGGGTCAGGAACCAATAGCCAAATGGCCCGGAGGGTGCGCCGCTGCTTGAAAAAAGGGGTCAGGAACCAATAGCCTAAAGGCCCGCAGGGTGCTCCGCACTATTGGTTCCTGACCCCTTTTTTCAAGCGATGAGTGCTAAACAGCAGGTGGCAGAAGCAGCCACCATGCCAGAGCGACGGGACCGGCGAAGAGGGGACTGTCAACCAGATCCAGCAGCCCGCCGAATCCCGGCATGAGTGCGGCAGAGTCCTTTTTCTGGACGTCACGTTTGATCAGCGATTCACACAGATCCCCCACCAATCCGGCCATGCCGACGGTGAACCCATACGCAAGCACAATCGGGAAAGCTGCCGGACGGGGAGCTGTGGGAAACAGGGTGCCGGCAAAGTTCAGCCAGAGCCACGTGCCTGCAATGCTGCCAACGATAGCGCCAACCAGGCCCATACCGGTCTTTCCCGGACTGAGCTTAGGTGCCATTTTGCGACGGCCCCACAAGCGGCCAAACGTGTAGGCAAAGGTATCTCCGGACTTCACACAGATGATCATGGACGCCAGTGCAAAGTAGCCAGCGTGCTGCTGTGGCCACCAGCGTAACTGCGCTGTGACGGCCAGCAGCACACCCGCGTACATCAGAATCAGCAGGTTGGCCCCCAGCGACTCCATCGAGTGTCCAGGTTCGTTGTACTGCCACGCTTCCCAGGCCAGCAGGATCAGTATGCCCGCTGTCAACGCCGCACCGATCATTCCGAGGGATGCGAGTGCAGATGCACTGGAATCCAGTTGCCAGGTGTGGGACCAGCCAGCCACGACAATCAGCAGACTGAGCAGTGCGGTCAGCGGAAAGGAGGGCCGCAGTTGGCGTACACGCAGCAGATCGGCCAGTTCCCAGGCATTTCGAATGGCCACCAATCCGCAGAACACCAGCAGCAGCAGTGCGGGACGTCCCATGGCCTGATCCATCCGGAACAGCACAATCAGGGACGGAATCAGAATTGCGGACATCAGCAAACGCCAGCCGAGCATAATTGGGCTTTCTCGTCAGATTCTATGCGCAGGCGCTGGATGCGTGCGGAGCGACTTGAGCCATCCGGCCTGTGGGCGGTAGTTTAGGGTGTTGCCAGGGAGTCGTCACGCGCGGAGCGGTACGAAGGGATGGTGGAGACATCGAGACTCGCGACATCGAGATGCGCGACATCGGGAGGGCGCGGCTCCTGCCAAGCCGCAAACCTGATTTGGGGGTTGAAAAAGGGGTCAGGAACCACTAGCCAAAAGGCCCGAAGGGTGCTTCGCACTATTGGTTCCTGGTTGAAAAAAGGGGTCAGGAACCAATAGCCTAAAAGGCCCGAAGGGTGCTTCGCACTATTGGTTCCTGACCCCTTTTTTCAACCGCTTGCGCCTGGGTTCAGGCCGCCAAATCTGCGGTCGCGTTTGCGATAGTCGCGCAGGGCCGTTCGAAAATCTTCTTCACGGAATTCCGGCCAGTGCTTGTCGGACACCCAGAGCTCGGCATAGCTGATCTGCCACAGCAGAAAGTTGCTGACACGAAATTCGCTGGCCGTGCGAATCACCATGTCCGGATCCGGCATGCCTGCCGTGGTCAGGTGGCTGGCGATGGTCTCTTCCGTGATGCTGTCGACCTTGATCTGGCCCTGGAGAGCCGCGTTGACGATCTGCCGTACGGCGTCGGTGATTTCCTGCCGAGCGCCGTAATTGACAGCCAGGCAGAGCGTCATGCCGGAGTTTTGTGCAGACAGCGTTTCAGTCGTTTGAATTTCCTGCTGGATCATGGGGTCCAGTCCGGCCAGGTTGCCGATGACGCGAAAGCGCAGGCCCTGGCGTTGAATTTCGCGACGTTCTTCAACGAGGTACTGGCGGAGCAGATGCATCAGCAGTGTCAATTCGCGCCGTGGGCGCTTCCAGTTTTCGCTGGAGAAAGCGTAAAGCGTGACTTGTTGTAGTCCCAGCCGGGACGCTTCTTCGACGATGTTGCGAACCGACGTGACTCCACGCCGATGTCCTTCAATCCGAGGCAGGCCGCGTTTTTGTGCCCAGCGGCCATTGCCGTCCATGATGATCGCAACGTGTTTTGGCAGCGTGGCGCGATCCAGTCCCATCGATGCCAACTGGCTATCCGAATACGGATCTTCCTTCGACAATGCCCGCCTCCAGCCATTCTAACCTGGGAACCCCGATCGCCTTTGACCCTTTTAACAATCGCGCACCAAACCCACGACCGGATTCGCCTGAGTTCGCCGCACCAGGCGACGCCACCGGCCTGTGAAACCGGCCTGTGAAACCGGCCTGTGAAACCGGGACTCGGAAACGGTGAAGCACCTGCGTTTCGGTGCCCGTCGCGACCGGGGGAACTTTAAGCCAGCAACCGTGACCTGTCGAATGATCTGCACGTTGAGATCCGCGAGTCACCAAAAATAGGGAGCCGGCTTTGAGTCCGGTGTGTCTGAGTGCGAGCAGGTTGAGTGTCGGGATGGCGTAACGGCGGCGCACGAGGATTTTCTTCAAACGCAGAGGACACAGAGGACACAGAGGACACAGAGTTACGGGGGCAAAACGCAGAGAATTCGGCAATGTTGGTGACAGGGTTGGTGGTAACAGTGCTCTGCGTGTTCTCTTGCTGTTGTTTTGATTCGCCATCTGAGCTTGAGTGTCGGGAATTCCACCCGGCCCGAGTGCCTATCCGCACACTTCGGCCAGTTTGACGCGGTTCGAGTTTTCCCATTTCGCCCTGCTTTTCTAATCCGCATCAGAATCCATCTGCGTCAAGAGGGAAACCGCCGGAATGATTGATTTCCGATTGTGAAATCAGTAGTTTTCAGGACGTCCCGGATGGTGGCAGCCTGCATGGGCCCACCGGCACACAGCCACCTGCGGACCGAATGAATGACGTGCCGGCCCGGAAGCCGGGCTTGAGTGACGCAAGGGGTTGATCCACTTGCCAGGGGTAATCCATGCTGTTTAAAAGTCTCGGAGAGATCACGGCGAAGCATGCCACGCTGATTATTCTGGCGTGGGTGGGCCTGCTCGTGGCCTGTGTCCTTGTGGCACCTCCGTGGGAATCCGTAGTGGAAAACGGGGAGTTTGCGTTTCTCCCGAAGGATTCGCCCAGCCGCATCGCCAATACGATGTTCCGTCAGGCATTTCCCAACGACCAGATGCGCAGCACGCTGGTGCTGATCGCGCGACGTGAAAGCGGCGACGAAGGGCTGTTGCCATCGGACTTCGATTACCTGTCTCAACAGATCATTCCGGAGCTGCACAAAATTGTCGGGTTGCCGCTGCCGAATCGGGAATTGACCGAAGAATCGGACGAGGCCACTGCGGCGGAGGAAACGGACGCAGGCGAAGCGGCAGTCGCGGAACAGGCCACCGAGCCGCAACCGGAAAAGAAACCTGAAGGTGCAGCCGGCAGCACAAATATCGTGCAGAGTATTGCCTGGTTTGAAGACCGGAAAGTCGGTGATTTGCTGATCAGTGAAGACAAGCAGGCCACATCCATTGTGCTCTGGCTGACCACAGAATTTCTGAACCAGGCGAATGTGCGCATTGTCAATGGTGTGGAGCAGTTCGTGAAGGATCTGTCCCGCATTCCTTCGGGCCAGGTCAATTCATTGCCGCCCGGGCTGGAGATTGCCGTCAGTGGCAGTGCCACCTTCGGGCGGGACATGATGCAGGAGTCCGCGAAGAGCGCAAAGTCCACCGAAGACTGGACTGTGATTTTGGTCGTGGCGCTGCTGATTGCCATCTATCGAGCTCCCATGCTGGCCATCATTCCGCTGATCACCGTTGGCGTCGCGACCTCGGTGTCACGAAAACTGCTGGCCATCGGCGCAGAGCAGGGGTGGGTGAGTCTCTTTAACGGGATTGAGACCTATGTCACAGTACTCGTGTACGGGGCAGGGGTGGACTACTGCCTGTTTCTGATCGCCCGCTACCGGGAAGAGCTGGACGGTGGGTTAACGATTGAAGAATCGATCTCCGGCACGCTGCAACGGATTGGTGCGGCGTTGACGGCCAGTGCCGGCACCGTCATGTGCGGCATCGGCATGATGTACTTTGCCGAGTTTGGCAAGTTCAGTCAGGCTGGGGTGGCGATCACATTTGGACTGGCTGTGTGCCTGCTGGCCTCGCTCACCCTGACGCCTGCCATTCTTCGTCTGAGCGGCAAATGGGCCTTCTGGCCGGGATTCCCTGCCGGACTTTCCACAGCAGCGGACAGTTTTCCGGCCGAGAAAGGTTTGTTTGCGAGGATTCAGAAGGCGCAGGTGCTGACAGCCGGCTGGGCAAAGATGGGGGCTCTGCTGGAGCAGCGTCCGTGGGCCACGTGGCTGGCCAGTGTGGTTCTGCTGCTGCCCTTTTCGGTGGCCGGCATTATGTTCTTCGGCGACTTAAGTTACGGATTGTTGTCTGAGTTGCCTGCCACGGCTTCCAGCGTGTACGGCGCTGCGGCCGCACAGAAGCACTTCCCGGCGGGTGAAGTATCTCCGATTACGTTGATCATTGAAGCCGAGGGCATGGACTTCAGTCCGGTTCAGGGACCATCCTTTGTGTTGATTCGTGAGTTGACCAACCGACTTGTGGCGGCTCGCGACGAACTGGGGCTGCATGCTGTACGGTCGTTGTCGGCGCCTAAGGGGCAGCGGGAAGCCAGAAAGGTCAGCATCGCCGTGCGACAGGCGCAGAAGATTCACGCGCGGGAGTACTTTGTCAGTCCCACTAATCATTCCATCACGCGGCTGAATCTGATTCCGAAGAATGATCCGTTTGCTCGCAGCAGCATCGCCGAATTTCAGCACCTGCGAGAGCAGTTCCGTCGGCATCTGCCGGATGGACTGCGTAATGCCAAAATGTGGTTTGTCGGTAATACAGCCGAGATCACGGACCTGAAGGCGGTGACGGATCGCGACCAGATACGCATCGATTCGCTGGTGATGCTGGGCGTCTATCTGATTCTTGTCGTGTTGCTGCGGCGTCCGGGAATCTGTGCCTACCTGATGTTCACAGTGCTCTACAGCTACTTTGCCACCCTCGGCTTCACATACCTCGCCTTCTGGGCCATGGATCCTGCTGGGTTTACCGGCCTGGATTGGAAGGTTCCGATGTTCCTGTTCACCATCCTGATCGCGGTGGGTGAGGACTATAACATCTTCCTGATGGCGCGAATTGAAGAGGAGCAGAAGGTGCATGGGCCGCTGAAAGGCATCACCATCGCTCTGGAACGCACCGGCAGTATCATTTCCAGTTGCGGGATTATTATGGCCGGCACGTTCTCGTCGCTGATGGCCGGCAGTCTGGTGGGGATGGATCAGCTGGGGCTGGCCCTGGCGACAGGCGTGGTGCTGGACACCTTTGTGATCCGGCCGATCATGGTGCCGGCATTTTTGGTGCTGCTGACGACTCATCGTCTGGGCCCGATCAGTCGCATGGCGGGTTACGGTGCGGCGAATACGGTTCCGCGGGCGGCGTGATCGCATTCCTCTTCGCCCCCCGGGAGATTCGCTGCACGCTGTGGCCTTGCGTGAGGTTGCCGTGCCCAGCGGCGAGCGGAGGGAGTGAGCCCTCCGAGATGAAAACATTGACTTGAATAACAAGTCGCTGGTTTTGCGATTCAGCCGCGGAGCGGCGATAGGATGTAGCCATGGGCGTCAGCCCGTGGAATGGAATGTGTTCGCCGCGTCAAAGCCCCAACGGGGCGAAACGAGTCGACCCGCCCGGATTTCCGATCGCCACATGCTCGAAACGGTGATCCGGATTGTTGTGATCGTTGATTGGCGGCAACCATGGCATCGCTTCGCAGCTCAGCTCAGACGCAACCGAAAGATATTTCGGCTGGGAATTGAGGTTGCAGATCTGAGGCGAAAGGACGCGGCTGACACTCCGAGCACGAGCACGAGCACGATTGTGGGCGAACTTTTTGTTGAATCCACGGATGGAATCGGATGCGTTTTTTTGGGAGGGCGAAGTTCCATCTGAGCCGCAATCCCGGATCGCGATGGATATTTTTTCAACCACGGATAAACACAGATCACCACGGATGGAATGGGGATGTTGGTGAACCACGAAATACACGAAATCGGCGGTAATGTTGTAGGTTCGGCGAGCACGAGCACGGGGATGGCTGGGCCCGGGTTAGCCGGCCCGCAAGCCGCTTGTTTTGGGCTTCAGCCGCGGAGCGGCGATAGGATGTAGCCATGGGCGTCAGCCCGTGGAATGCAGTGTATTAGCCGCGCCAAAGCCCCAACGGGGCGACACGAGTCGACCCTACTGGATTTCCGATTGCCACATGTTCGAAACGGCGATCCGAATTGTTGTGATCGCTGATTGGTGACACACATGGCATTGCTTTGCAATTCAGATGCAACCGAGGGATATTTCGGCTGGGAATTGTGGTTGCAGAGCTGAGGTTGATGGACCAGGCTGACACTCCGAGCACGAGCACGAGCACGAGCGGGGGGCAGGTGAAGGGGGGAATTCGGTGGCGGGAAGAAAATGCTGCGTTCCAAACGCGGGGCGCACGGTAATTCCCGGATCCGCAGGATTCGCCGCTCTGCACTTGATCACACGGTTGTGATAGATCATTCTTTGTCGTGAATGGAACCGATCGGTGAGCCAGCTGTCGGGCTCAACTGATGATTTCGTTCTGCACGACGTACCCACGACAGCGCAGACCACACAGGAAGGACGTTCGCCAACGGGCGAGCACCGCAGTTATGCTTCAGTTATTGCCGGCCATTGATCTGCTGGAGGGCCGCTGTGTGCGGCTGCGGCAGGGGAATTACGACGACAGCACGATCTTTTCCGACGATCCGGTTGAGATGGCGTTGCGCTGGAAAGAGCAGGGGGCGGAGCGACTGCATCTTGTGGATCTGGACGGGGCTCGTGCGGGAAAGCCTGTGAACCAGGACATTGTTCGCCGAATCGTTGCTGAGACCGGGCTGCCCTGCCAGTTGGGTGGTGGCATTCGCGACGAATCCTCGATCCGGCAGACGCTGCAGCAAACGGGTGTGGACCGGGTCATCATTGGCACAAAAGCGTTGCGTGAGCCGGAATGGTTTTCGCAGATGTGCCACCAGTTCCCGGGACAACTGGCGCTCGGTCTGGACGCCCGCAATTCGATGGTGGCCACCGATGGCTGGCTGGAAGTTTCGCATGTCTCGGCCCTGGATCTCGCCCGACGATTTGTGGAGGTACCCCTTGCGGCGGTGATTTACACCAACATTGCCAATGATGGCATGATGCAGGGGATTGACCAGGCCACACTGCAGGATTTCCGCACGCTGGCTGACATGGGCCTGCCGGTGATTGCCTCCGGCGGCGTTACAACCATGGCCGATATTCAGGCACTCAAGGCGATTGCTGATCAGCAACCGAAATTGATCGCCGTCATCACCGGACGAGCGATTTACGAAGGCACCATCCAGGTTCGCGAGGCGGTGGACTTTCTTGCCGGGCGAAGCGCTGGGGCCCGGTGATTCGGTCACGTCACCAGGTTCAGGCGGACTGGAGTTTGGCAGGAGAGCCTGGCCGGGAAGCCTGTCAGGGGAGAGCGTTTCGGCGGAGCGAAACGCGACATTCGGCCGGTAGTTGCCACTGGGTGATCAAAGGAATCCAGCGTACGTCTCAGACACGAGCGGGAACTGGTGGGAAAGCCGTTGGGCAGGAGCGTTCCATGAAAACAGGATTTCTGACGACAGCAGCAATCGAAGCGTTCGATCGGGACGGTTACCTACTGGTCGACGGCTTACTGGATGCGGAAGAGACGCAGTTGCTGGGGAAGATTGCGCGGATGGACCGCCAGTTGAGCGCCCGACGGACGTCTCGTGCGGACGGCGAGGGCGGAGCTGTTGAGTTGGTTGTGGAAAATGAACTGCAGGAACAATGCCTGTACTCTGCCATTGTGCGCGGGCAGCCTCTGGTGACTGCGATGGAGCAGTTGCTGCGGGATGAAGTGTATCACTACCATCACAAGATGATCCTGAAGGAACCGCGTATCGGGGGAGCGTGGACATGGCACCAGGATTACGGCTACTGGTACGGGAATGGGTGTCTACTTCCCGACATGGCCAGTTGCATGATTGCCGTGGACCGGGCGACGCGTGAGAACGGGTGCCTGCAGGTGTTGCGTGGGTCGCACCGCATGGGGCGGATTGATCATGTGAAACGGGGCGATCAGACCGGGGCAGACATGGAACGAGTCACGGCGGCTCTGGAACGCATGGAACTGGTGCATGTGGAAATGCCGCCCGGTTCGGCTGTGATTTTTCACGGCAACACGCTGCATCGTTCGGATCAGAACCTGAGTGACAATCCGCGATGGGCATTTATCTGCTGCTACAATACTCGCAGCAATAGCCCGTACCGCGAAGGACGCCATCCACGTTATTCACCACTGCAGCGACTGACCGCAGATCAGGTGGTCGGGCAGGGGCGTGATCACCTGGACCGCCTTCAGCGTGCTGAAGAAACTGCGTGATCGGGTGGTTGCCGTGAAGGGTTCCGAGACGCTGTCCAGCGACCTGAAGCAGTTGGCGCTGCAGCAGGGGTTTTCGGCGGTGGGGATTGCCCCTGCGGTGACGCCCGTTGGTTATCATCATTTGCTGGAGTGGCTGGATCGGGGTTATCATGCCGACATGCAGTGGATGGAACAGCGGAAGGAAGCGAGGGAGCATCCCCGTTCAATGCTGCCGGGCACCTGCAGCCTGATCATTGCTGCGATGAATTATCATGAAGGCACGCAGCCAGTGGCCGGACCGCGTGTTTCGCGTTATGCCTGGGGCACCAGCGACTATCACACACTGCTGAAGACGCGTCTGGCGCCAGTCGCAGAAGCACTGCGACAGCGTTTGCCTTCGGCCAAAACCAGAATCGTCGTGGATTCAGCCCCGCTGCTGGAACGGGACTTTGGCCGCATGGCGGGACTGGGCTGGTATGGCAAGAACACGATGCTGATCAACCGTCGTTTCGGCAGTTGGTTTTTTCTGGGCACAATTCTGACTGACGCTCAGCTGCATTTTGATGCTCCGGAAGAGCAGCAGTACTGCGGAACCTGCACGCGCTGTCTGGACGCCTGCCCGACTCAGGCATTCCCTGAGCCCGGGGTGCTGGATGCCGGCCGCTGCATCAGTTATCTCACCATCGAACAACGCAGGACGGCCATTCCCCATGAGCTTCGATCGGGGATTGGGGAATGGATCTTTGGCTGCGATGTTTGCCAGGATGTGTGTCCGTGGAATCGATTCGCCCCGACTCAGGCCCCGGAGGAGTTTCATCCCCGTGAGGCTCTGCATCCCGTGGATGGTCGCGCACTGTTAAGGATGACGGCTGAGGAGTTTTCCGGACTCTTCAGTGCGACACCACTGGCACGAACCGGTTACGCGGCCATGCGTCGCAACGTCGCACTGGCACTTGGCAACCTCCGGGATGTCAGTGCCGAACCGGAATTGCTGCAGGCGCTCAGTGACGAGTCGGCGATTGTTCGCTCCGCTGCGGCCTGGGCGTTGTGTCAGTTGGCAACGGCCGCCGGATTTGTGGCTGTGCGGCAGCAACTGATCCGTGAGCAGGATGCTTCAGTACAGGGCGATATGAGTGCGAGTCTGCTTGCGGCGGGCGAAATGGTTCCCGAGTATCGGAGCGATGTCGCCTTAACACCCCCGGGGGTGTGTGACGATGGGAATTGCGGTGCGGCGACGTCAGCAGCACATGTCCCAGATGCATGAGCGCGGCGAACCATCCGGCGGGAACCAGACTTTCGCAGAAGCAATGCGGGCAGAAGCATTTCTGCACACCCAGAATCGGTCCAACCCTATGATTGAGTGAGCCTTCGCAGGGAATCAATCGCTCCCGACAAAAGCTGCAGCGGTAATCTCTGGTTCGACGCGGGACTGACTGTGAACTACGGTGCAGTGAATTACGGTGCAGGGAGCTTCGGGACATTGCAGGTTCCTTGTGATCGAGCGACAACTGACTTCCGCTGGACGATGCGGATTCCAACGAAAATGATCGGGGCCATGTCGCGGTGGGCGGATAGGGCGATGTCAACATGTCCTGGTGTTGTCGCAGGTGGCGGCTGGATTTCTTCCGAACCCCGTGAATTGTGGGCGATTACTCAGGGGGATACCGAGACTGGAGCTCAACGCCCCGACATGGAGTGCTTTGAACAGCAGTGGGTTCGCTTCAACGTCCGGATCACCTTTCAATATCAACAGAACGGGATCCCGAAGATCAGAACTCCGGAATCCCGAATTGTCGCGTTGTGAAAAGTGCGTTCAGCAAATCGCAGGCTGCGAGTGACGGGTTTTGGAACGGGAGGTTCCGTCCCTCAGTCACCAGACTCGTGGGGGCTGACCTGTCTGATCACTCACATCGGGATAAGCTGATCGAGACTATTTGGCAATCACTTTGACCGTCTGAGTTTTGGCAGCTTCCGACTTGGGAAGGCTGATTGTCAGCACACCGTCCTGGCATTCAGCGGTCACCTTGTCTTCACGGACATCATCGGGCAGAGTGATAGTGCGGGCGAAGGAACCGACGCGACGTTCCATTCGGTGCCAGGTGCGACCTTTCTCCTTTTTCTCCTCCTTTTCCTCCTTGTGTTCGCCACTGATGCGCAGGATGTTGCCATTCACTTCGACATTGATCTCGCTGGCCTTCAGACCGGGAACATCAACGCGAACCTGAATCGCATCGTCACTTTCTGACAGATCAACGGTTGGCAGGTAGGCAGCGGGAGTGCGGTCGCCATCCATTTCCATGCGGAATCGGTTCCACAATTCATCCATGTCCTGCTGGATGCCCGAGAAGGCATCTCGGGAAAACACCGGGGTCATCGCCTTTGCGAAACGCGGCAGCAAAGCTGTGGTCATGAACATCTCCTGTCTGGAACTTGAAAAGTCACGCCGTCAACAACACGCTGACGGGCCGTGATTCGAAAAGATTTTCCGGCGCTCAGAGCACGCCGGATTGACGCAGTTCGGAAGAATCTCCGTGTGTCCTGTTTGACCGCGGCAGCCCGCCATGCGAACTGGCAGGCTCAATTCTGCGGGTCCGATCAAATCGATAGGACATACAAAGTGCCTTGAGCGGATACGGAAAGGTCTCGTTCACGCTTCGACGCTGCTGGCTGAACGAAATGGCGATAACCTGTTGACATGTCGGCTGACCTTTTCCCTCTCGGTAGCGATTGGGAGACGTGGCCTGCGGGATCGACCTCATGCGGAGCATTCCTGATTGGGCAGTGGCTCATGAAATCTGCTGTCCATGAAAAGCCTCCCGGGTAAGGCGAGCGGTGATTCGTTTCGAAATCGCAACATGCTGTTTTGATCCCACAAACTGCCGGTGGGGATTGACCGCCTTTGTCGACGGTCACACATTTTTTTCAGAGCGAGACGGTAGAAGAGACTTATGAGTGGACCACTGCGAAACGACGCGACCATCCGACTCAACCGGGCCAGCGACTTTTTGCGGTGGTGAAGAGATCTTAAGACCGTCCGCAGAGATCTCTATGAGCGCGAATGCCAAAAGGTGAATGGCGGAAGAACCGATAGGCGGGCCTGGAACGCCCGCTTACGATCTGCTGTCAGGAAGAGCGGACCACAGACGACCGGGGCAACAGGAACATCACATGCGTCGACCCATCACGAATGGCTTTCAACATATGAACAGGCTGCGGGGGATCATCCGGAATCAGCAGGAATCAACGGACCGGCGATGGATGGAAGGCATGCTGGATCCCACGGGCGTCGACTGGCGTCGCATGTCCGGCCTCCTGACACCCATGGACAGCCATCGTGTTGCCGCTGTTGAGAATGTGGTAACGCGATTTCGAAGTCTGATGGAACTCACGGTCGACGCTGTCTGCTTCCTTGACGCGGAGCGACGAATAACTCTGTTCAATGCAGCGGCAGAAAAGCTCTTTGGCTACTCTGGACCGATGTTGAAGGGAATGACACTGGAGACATTAATCCCATCGCTTGTCGACGTGGACTGCCGCTTTGCCACGTCACCCAATCCAGCGGTGATGGGACTGGAGACTCGCGATTTGCAGGGACGTCGCGCTGATGGCACAGAGTTTCCTGTCACGTTAACGCGTGCGACTGTGGTGCCCGGAGTTGAGTCGCTCGTATTGATCCGGGATGAAACGCAGCGTCGTCATCTGGAGTGCGAGGTTCTGGAAGCTGCGGCAATTGAATGTCGGCGTATTGGCCAGGACCTTCATGATGTGACCGGGCCGGAGCTGACTGCATTGTCCCTGTTTGCATCGGGGCTTGCCAAGTTGCTTGAACAGGCCCGCCCGGCAGGGGGCTCGACGAACCAGAGTGTCGTGCTGTTGCCGGAAATGTTTCAGAGACTGGTGGATACGGTGAGCGGACTGCGTCAGGGGCTTGCGGACGCAGCCCGGCACGCACACGACCTGTCTCACGGGATCCTGCCCTTTCCAATCGAGCCCACAGAGCTGGAGGATCGCCTGCAGGCCTTGTGTGAAATGATCAGCGGGCTGCGATCCATTCATTGTCGTGTCTCCTATCCGCCCGAGGTGCGTCATATCAACAGTGAGTTGAATTGTGACACAAGCACTCAGCTGTATCGGATTGTGCAGGAGGCGGTGACCAATGCGGTAAAGCATGGCCATGCGGATGAGATTCAGATCGCGCTCAGACATTCCGGAGATCGGCTCACCCTGGAAGTCCGGGACAATGGCACCGGAATGTCAGTGCCGACAGCACGGCCGAATGGAAACAGTCAGGCGGGAGCCGGGCTGAAGAATATGGCCTATCGTGCACGTCAGATCGGCGGAATTCTGGAGACCGAGGCATGCGGTCCCGGGAGTCAGGGCGGAATGGTCGTGCGCTGTGTCGTACCGCTGCGAGGTCATTGAGGCGGGCTGTGGCGACGGGTTCCATGGCGGCACGGAGAGTGCGATGCACGCTACGGTGGCATGGATCATTACTTTCAATGGCCATTGATCAACTTCACTCTCACTCTCACTCTTAATACAAAGCATTTCGGGGAATTCAGACTATGTTGGAAAATCGTGGTAAAGCATCCGTGATGATTGTTGATGATCACCCGCTGGTGCGAGCGGGGCTGGCAGCACGGATCTCCATGGAATCTGATCTGGAGGTGTTCGGACAGGCTGCCTCCGAAGCCGAAGCGCTGGTGTTGCTGCGGGAGGGTGTGCCGGACCTGGCGGTCATTGACGTCTCTCTGAAGGACAGCAGCGGACTGGATCTGGTTCGACAGATCCGTCAGCGGGCGCCAGCCGTGCGGGTCCTCGTGATTTCCGCGTTTCGCGAATCGATCTATGGGGAACGCTCGCTGAGGGCCGGTGCACTGGGCTATCTGAATAAGCAGGAATCTGACGAAAAGCTGGTGGATGCGATCCACAGTGTTCTGAAAGGGCGACGTTTCGTCAGCCCCTCCATGACCCAGAGGCTGGTCTCACAAGCGCTTGATGGAGCACCGGACGTGAATGGTGTTGATAGATTGACCGACCGGGAACTGGAAGTTTTCCGCTTGATTGCTGAGGGCTATTCCAGCGGTACGATTGCGAACAAATTGTTCATAAGTACGCATACGGTGGACACGCACCGCGAAAACATCAAACGGAAACTGGGAACAAAAAATGCCAGCGAACTCACGCGGTATGCCGTGCAGTGGCTGCTGGAAAATCACTGACACCTGTGCAGGGGAGGCCGTGTTGCCGACCGGTCGGCAGAATTCTGCGCTCGTTCACAGGATTTGATCGGGCGGCTTTGCACGGAATGCCCGGCGGCAGGCTCCGCGGGAGACAACTTTGGTCTGCGGAGTGGGCGAGCAGGTCTATGAGTACTCCGTTTTTGCCGCAAAAAAGGCAGAATTCAGAAAATTCGCCCCCGGCCTTTCCGGTTTTCTGTTGCTGACCCAGGTCAGTCGTTATGCTAGGATGCTGCACGGAGGGAGAAGCATGGCGGCTCCAGCTTTCAGAAACAACGCAATTGGTTATTTGGTATGGGACGAAGTTTCGAAAATCGTAAAGCGTCGATCTTCAAGACCGCATCGCAAAAGTCCAAGCTCTATTCCAAATACGGCAAACAGCTGTATGTGGTTGCAAAAAATGGCGTGCCGGACCCGGCCAACAACCCGGCCCTCCGCAACCTGATTGAGCGTGCTAAGAAGGATCAGGTGCCCAGCCACGTCATCGAAAAAGCCATTGAAAAAGCCAGCGGCGTCGGGGGCGAAGACTTCGCTTCCGTTCGTTACGAAGGCTTCGGCCCGGGCGGATGCTCCATCATCGTCGATTGCCTCACCGACAACAACAATCGGACCATCACCGATGTCCGCAGCTGCTTCACACGGGCTGGCGCACGACTCGGGGCCACCGGGTCTGTGGCCCACATGTTCGATCATCTGGCCATCCTGTCCTTCAAAGGAGATGATGGGGACAAAGTGCTGGAAGTCATGCTGAACGCCGATGTGGACGTTGACGACGTCGAGTGCAACGACGGGCAGATCACGATGTTCGCCAGGGCCAGCGAATTCTACAAAGCAAAAAATGCCTTCTCTGAGGCATTTCCGGATGTGGAACTGGACGTGGCGGAAATCACCTTCCATCCGCAGTCCACAAAAGAACTCAGCGCGGAAGACGCCGCAACCTTCGAAAAATTCCTGAACATGCTCAACGACTGTGAAGACGTTCAGGACGTCTACCACAACGCGGTACTACCGTAAGACAGCGTGGCGAGAAGCGCCACGCGTTCGCATCGGCCCGGGCATTTCATTGGTCATTGAACACAGAAGGATGCTGTTGGTACCCACCGGCAGCATCTTCGTCTTCCGCAACGTGTGGTCCTATGGCACACAGCGCGGTAGCCGCGGTCTCGCAAATGATGGTGGGGCGTTGGACGCAGCCGTCAAATGCCACCGACACCGGCAGCGGCCGTTACTCAGCGGCCGCGGTCCAGTCTGTTGTGTGATCCCGGGTAACCTGGCTGAGCGAATCCGGCCGCAGGCTGCAGGTCTGCACCGGAATTACAGACATTTTCAGGTGGCTTCGTGATCAATGCTCTACTGCGGTCTGTCGTTACTGACAGCGCTCACGTGGAAGTACGCGGAGAAAGACATGCTGGCCCTGCTGACCATCCTGACGTTCGGATTGCTGGCTGATGAGAATCGGGCACAATCGGTGCCGCCGATGTCACCGGCTGCAGTCGCAGCTGAGGTGGACCGGTACTTTGTGAAAACATGGCAGGAAAATGCCATCGAACCGGCACCCTTGTGCACCGACGAAGAATTCGTACGGCGGCTCTACCTTGATCTGGCGGGCCGCATTCCCGCCGTCTCCGAAACTCGACAGTTTCTGGACGACTCAAGGCCGGACAAGCGTCAACTGCTGGTGGAACAGCTGCTGGACAGTCCCGCCTTCGTGCGGCACTTTACCATTCTCTGGCGCAATGCGTTGATCCCCGAGGCCTTTACAGATCCGCAGTTGCGAGGATTGATTCCTGGCTTCGAAGCGTGGCTCTGGACTCGGTTCTCCTCCGGTGTGCCCTACGACCAGCTGGTCCGTGAACTCATCACCACACCTCTGGACTTTGGAGAATCTCCGGAAGCCGTCCTGAACGCGGCCAATTCCCCCAGTGCCTTCTTTCTCGCCCGTAATCTGAAACCTGAAAGTCTGGCCACCGGAACTTCCCGAGCCTTTCTGGGAGTGCGGCTGGACTGTGCGCAGTGTCACGATCACCCCTTCGACACATGGAAGCAGCGACAATTCTGGAGCCTGGCGGCCTTTTATGGTGGCTTCAGTTCATCAGAGGGCGGGGGCGATCCCGCAGCCATGGCGATGGTTCGGGAACGCGAGAATGTCCGCAGCATTTCCATCCCCGGGACCGGAGAAACCGTCGAGGCTCGGTTCCTGGCAGGGCAGCCACCGCAATGGGATTCCACAGAACAACCCCGCGAGAAACTGGCGGCATGGATTACCAGCCGAGATAATCCGTGGTTCTCACGCATGGCGGCAAATCGCATGTGGTCGCTGTTTTTCGGGCAGGGGATTGTGCACCCGATTGATGACTTTTCGGACAACAATCCGCCTTCGCACCCGGAAGTTCTGCAACTGCTTGCGGATCAGCTGCTGGCCCACGACTTTGATCTGCGATTTTTGATTCGCACGATGACCATGACCCATGTGTATCAGGCCACCAGCCGGCAGACACATCCCTCACAGGTCGACACGACGCAGTTTGCCCGTTCGGCACTACGGGGACTGACCCCGGAACAGTTTTTTGATAGTCTGGCCGAAGCCACCGGCTACTATCAGCCCTATCGCAGCGACAATCCGTTTGTCATTGACGCGGATTCTCCCCGGGGACGCTTCCTGGAATTGTTTCGTGTTGAGGCTGAGTCGCCGTTGCTGCGTGAAACCACAATTCTGCAGGCACTCGCCATGATGAATGGCGAATTCATCGCCGATGCGACAGCGGGCGAGAAAAGTCAGACGCTCAGAGCGATCGCCGAGTTTCCTCTGATGTCCGACCAGCAGAAACTGGAAACACTGTTCCTTGCAGCACTCAGTCGGTTTCCATCCGATGCAGAGTTGCAGCAGTGTCAGAGTCTGTTAGCCACCGCCAGCACCCCGGACGAGCGGACAAACGTCTGCGGTGATATTTTCTGGGCCCTGCTGAACAGTTCAGAATTCCTGCTGAACCACTGAGTGGTTTGCGGCGGGAGGGCGAGGTTCCATCCGAGCCGCAAAAATCGGGTTTTCAACGGGAGGGCGAGGTTCCATCCGAGCCGCAAAAATCAGGTTTTCAACGGGAGGGCGAGGTTCCATCCGAGCCGCACGACGTGGTTTGCGGCTTGGCAGCGTCCCCCCCCCCCAAAGGCGAGCGGTGCGGCGTGAGCCCACCGAGACGAAAACGTTGAAGTGAACATCAACAAACACAGACGTCTGGAACGGCTGATACCCCCCGCTCAACGGCAAACCATCAAGTCAGAATGTCCCGCAACACTTCGCCCCCGACATCGGTCAGTCGAAAATCACGACCATTAAAGCGGTAAGTCAACTGCGTGTGCTCAAGCCCCAGCAGGTGTAACAAGGTTGCATGCAGATCGTTGACGTGGACCTTCTTTTCCACGGCTTTGTATCCAAAGGGGTCCGTGGCCCCATAGTGGAAACCTCCACGCACACCCGCACCTGCCATCCAGATGGTAAATCCGTTTGGATTGTGATCCCGCCCACGTGCTCCCTGAGAATCCGAGGTGCGACCGAATTCACCGCCCCAGATCACGAGGGTTGAATCCAGTAATCCGCGTGCTTCAAGGTCCTGCAGCAACGCAGCGGCCGGCTGATCCGTGTGCAGACCGCAGGAGCGATGGTTGGTTTCGACATCTGAATGACAATCCCAGGGCACATCATTCACACTGCCATCCCCGCCGACGCCTTTGCCGGCAAAAATCTGCACAAATCGTACACCGCGTTCCACAAGCCGACGGGCCAGCAGGCACTGTCGGGAAAACGTGGCGCATTCCGGCTGGTCCATGCCGTACAGTTTATGAATCGATTCCGGTTCCGAGGTGAGGTCAAGCGCTTCCGGGGCGGCCATCTGCATGCGATAAGCCAGTTCAAACGAATTAATCCGCGCCGCAAGATCCGCCTGGGTGGGGCGTGAGTCCGCATGAGCCTGGTTGAGGTCCCGCAGCAAATCCAGTTGGGCGCGCTGCTGGCGATCCGAATGCCGGCCGTCACGCGACAGGTTCTCAATCGACTCCTTCCGCCGCGCATCCAGCGCCATGGCCTGGTAGGTCTTCGGCAGAAATCCTGCCGACCAGATCTGATCATCACCGCGGGGTCGCGTGTCATGCAGTACGACGCAGGATGGCAGGTTCTGATTCTGTGACCCCAGCCCGTAGGTCATCCACGCGCCCAGTGAAGGCAGGCCCGGCCGATTCGTTCCGCACATCAGCTCAATCGACGCGGGTGCATGATTGTTCTGCTTCAGGTACATCGAATGCAGAAAGCACATCTTGTCCACATGGCGGGACAGATGCGGAAACAGGTCTGAAACCCACGAACCCGATTCGCCGTGCTGAGCCCATTTGAACGGGGATTTCAGACATTTGCCGCTGGTGGTGAAAAAACCAGTCTTCGGGTCCGACCCAGCCAGCTCCTGCCCGTCCCGCGCCTGCAGTTCCGGCTTGTAATCCCAGGTGTCGACCTGAGACGGTGCGCCCGTCATGAACAGCCAGATCACGGAACGTACGCGACCCGGAAAATGAGGTGGTCGCAGCGCCAGCGGGTCCGCCGGACCGCCAGCTGCCGCAGATTCGGAGTGCAGCATGCTGGCCAGGGCCAGAGATCCAAATCCCATCCCGGCGTCCTGCAGAAAACGCCTGCGGGCCGGTAGCGACAGTTCACCAGGTGTGTAGTAGCCAAACATGAGGAACTCCAGAACGCCGAAAAAACTCAGAAGAGCGGTTCCCCGTGATTCATCGCAGTGGCCCGGGTGCTTCGATCAGGAAGTTTCCAGGTCTGGCGATGTCCTGCCACAACAACTTCGGGCGACACCATTTCATGAACACGAGGGGCAATACCATCCGACACCAGCTATTCGTAACACACACACGCAGTCACCATCAGTCCACGTACACAAATTCGTTGAGGCACATCAGCACATGACAGAATTCCGTGAACGCCAGCAGGTCCGCATTGGGAATGTCCGCGGGGATTGCCGCCTGCTGCTGTCGTACAAAATCCGCCATCCGAGTCAGTTCCACGTCCTTCGGCGAACGTCCCAGTGCCCGTTGAAACGCTTCCGTGATCTGCGCCTCAAGCGAACTCGTGACCGAACTTCGAATTGCGGCCGCCAGCTTTTCTGCCTGCTGCCGCACCATCGATGAATTCATCAGAGTCAGCGCCTGAGTCGGCACGGTGGTGATACTGCGAGTCCCGATACTCTGCGTCGGCTCCGGGGCATCGAACATCGTCATCACCGGCAAGAGCTCGCTGCGTTTCACCCGCAGATAGATGCTTCTGCGTGGTGTGTCATCCAGCACACTCGGACCAAACATGGTGCGATCCAGACTGCCACCCAGCTGCAGAATCGCATCGCGAATGGTTTCTGCTTCCAGGCGGCGAGGCTGGTAGTGCCAGAGCCAGCGATTTTCCGGATCCGCCTGCAGACTGTCCTCTCGGATTTCATGTGACTGCTGATAGACCTGACTCAGCATGATGGCCCGATGCAGTGGTTTCAGCTGCCAGCCGTTGCGAACTAATTCGCCGGCCAGATATTCCAGCAATTCCGGGTGCGTTGGTGGATCACCCTGAGCACCAAAGTCGTTGGGGGTTCTGACAATTCCCGCACCGAAGTGATGCTGCCACAGTCGATTCACCATCACTCGGGCCAGCAATGCGCCGCCACCATGTTCCACATCCGTCATCCAGCGTGCCAACGCTAAACGCGGATGCTCTGCGGCGGGTGTGGTCTGAGGTGTTGCGGGGGCTGCATCGCGCCAGAGCACCTGTAGAAATCCGGGTTCGGCCTTTCCCGCTTTGTTGTCCACTTCTCCCCGGCGCAGGACAAACACATCCTGCCCGCCACCCACCGTGGTGTACACTTCACGAAAATCCGGACGCGGCTGCTTTGCGGCATGAGCACGCTCAGCCTGCACCAGAGCCGCTGTTTCCGCATCGAATGGAGCGAACCAGCGCGGCAGGTGTTCCCGAACATGCTCCGGCAATTCCGCTGGATATGTGGCGGCAATGGTCCGCAGTTCTCCAACCTGCTGCATCGTGAGATCCCCGGCCCAGGTCGCCGGATTGGGCTCCGTCGAAACCGAAACACGCAGTCGCCCCACACCTCCATCACGAAATCGCAACTCGAGTTGCAGCTGCGTTCCGCCGTCAAACCCCGGCAGTGGTGGATCCAGTTCAAAGACCGCCGCGTTATCTTTTTTCGCAGTCGCCCGCACGACCCAGGCCGTTCCGGGTTTTCCATCCGTCGCGTTCGACAGCGGTTGATTGTCGTCGGCAAATGCTGCAAACACGGGTTTCAGGACAATGGCCTGTGCAGCCTCGGTCGCTCCTGGTGCCAGCGGCTTCGCCGTTAGAGTGATTTCCGCCAACTGAAAACTGCCATCGTCGTTCAGTCCGGGGCCTTTCTGAGGCAGTGCTTTGTGAATGAGCGTATCCAGTCGCAGCGACTGCATGTTCTTCTGGAAGGTCACGAAATCCAGTGAGTATCGTTCTTCTGCGGACACATTCCGCTGCCGTCCACGCTGACGTACACTGACGCCGGGAATCAGCATCCCATCATGCACGATCAACCCCTGCGGTTCCTGCTTCAACCATGAACGCTCCGCATCCATGGTGACAGGATCCAGAATCTGCCAGCGCGTCTGCTCCGACTGGCTGGGCAACTGTTCTTTCTTCCACGCAGCAAACCGTTCAGGAAGCACAGTTGTGGCATGTGCCTTCAGGGCCGCAATCAATGGGGCATGCTGTTCCCGATGCAACTCAAGGGCCTTGTCCGTGGCCACAGGATCGTAATCCATGGTCCGCGGTCCCTGCACAGTGGTGCCCAGGGTCGCCGCGAAGGCATAATAGTCGGTCTGTGGCAGTGGGTCGTACTTGTGGTCATGGCAACGCACGCACCCCAGTGTCAGTCCCAGCATCGATCCGCCAATTGTCATCAGCATGTCGTCCAGCTGATCGTAACGAATTCGTTCCACGGTCTTCGCCGTGATCTGACCGGGGTACGGGCCTGCCACAAGAAAACCAGTGGCGGCTGCTCCGTCCAGGCTATCCGGTTGCAGCAGATCGCCGGCCAGTTGCATGCGCACGAATTGATCGAACGGCAAGTCGGCATTGAGGGCCTTGATCACCCAGTCTCGGTAGTGATAGGCGCCGGGACGAAATCCATCAAATTCGTACCCGCCACTCTCTGCAAACCGTGCGGTGTCCAGCCAGTGCCTGGCCCAGCGTTCACCGTAGGCCGGACTGGCCAGCAGGGAATCCACCATGTTGGCGTAGGCGTCAGGTGACGTATCCTGCACGAACGCCGCAATGTCTGACGGTTGAGGTGGCAGTCCCGTCAGATCCAGCCACGCGCGGCGAATCAGCTTTTCCCGCGTAGCCGATCCCACCGACATCACACCATGCTGTTCACGAGCCGCCTGAATCAGCCCGTCAATCGGTGCCTGAGGATCTGGTAGTGTGGGCTGCTGCAGAGGTCGAAAGGCCCACCAATCCCGCCCTGCAGCCACATCAATTTGACGCCGCGTCTTCAGCGGTGCGGCTCCGGTTCGCGGGTCCGGGGCTCCAAGGTCGATCCACTTCGCAAAATCCGCGGCGATCTCGGCCGACAAACGCCCGGCGGGAGGCATTTCCAGACCGTCGTAGCAGATCGCCTTCCAGAGAGCACTTTCGGCCGACTTGCCAGGCACCAGAACTGGCCCGCTTTCACCGCCTGCTGCGATACCGGCAGCAGTGTCGAGGTAGAGTTCCGCCTTCAGTTTCCCGTCAGTGGCGGCCTGCTGAGAATGACAGGAATAGCAGTGCTGCACCAGCACCGGACGAATCTTCTGCTCAAAGAAGTCAAGTCCAGCGGGATCCTGTGCTCTGGTGAAACCTCCGATGGCCGCATTCAGAAGCCCGGACAGGATGACAATGCAGAGTATACGTGTCATGGCAATGTTCGTCAGTTGAGTTCAGGATCACCAGATCGACTTCCGGCATCATCCCCCAACTACCGACGGAATTGCAATCATGCAACAAAAAAACCATGGGCACCTGCGGATTATTTCCGGCCCGTCGGCGACAGGACCCGAGCGCGGCTGTGGCGACGGCGAGCGGCCAGAAACAGCCCGCTGACGGCAATGATGGCACAAACGGCAAGACCGGGCGCAAAGTGCGATGGGTTTGCGACATAGTGCAGCACCCCGGATTGAATTTCCGGATGCCCATGCCCGGCATGGCCCAGGGCCACGTTGACAAGCCCAAAGAATCCGGACACACCGATCAAGCTGTTTTTCAGTCCCATGGGACAAACGACCTCTGTGGCATCAAAATGTCATGGCGAGGAGTGGTTGAAAACCCCACTGGCACCTGCCTGAGGTGATTGTCCTGGTTTCGCTCCGCCGTTGCAAGGGGACTGCCCCGCAGACGCCGCAAATCGTTCGGGGCTGATCTACGGTACATGCTGCGCTGATCGATCGCATGACCACTGGGGGCGTAAAGAAAAGGACCATGCCGAATGGCATGGTCCCTGTTCGTTTCTACTGGATGTCTGAGGTGTGGGGAGTTATTCCGCTGGTGGTCGAGTTCCACGACCACGTCCGCCACCCTGGCCACCGCGACCGCCTGGGCCGCCCGGGCCACCGAAGCCACCGCGTCCGCCCATCATGGCACGCATGTCCACTTCAAACTTTGCACCCTTCATTTTTTCCAGCTGGGCTTTCTGACCGTCCGTCAGCACGGCCATGACGGATTCCGTGGATTTGGTTCGTGCGGCTTCCATTTTTTCCCGCATGCCTTCAAATCCACCGCCCGCGCCGGGGGCGCCCGGTGCATTGCCACCCTGGAAGCTGGCACGCATCTCTTCCATCATCTTCCGCATCTCTTCCTGGTTGGCTGCCTCGGCTGCGTCCAGCTTGGTGGTCTGGTCGTCAGAAATCATCAGAGCCGCCTTCATCTCGTCGCTCTTCAGTGTCTGCACGGCAGACATGTTCAGCCGCATCTGCAGGGAGATCTGGTCCAGACGCTCTTTCTGTGGCACTTCCAGCAGAGCATTCAACACTTCGTCGGTCTTCTGACTCAGCTCTTCACGCTGCTTCTGCATTTCCGCGAAGACCTTTGTCCGCTCTTCTTCGGACATCTGCTGGAATGCATCGCGGTCAGGCCGAGTCCCGCTGTTACGCTCTTCCCGATAGGCTTCCAGAGCCGCTTCAATCACGGCGGCTTGAGATTCCTCAATCTTCAATTCCGTTCGAATCTGATCAATCCCCAGCAGCATGGCGCGATCAACGCGAAAACCGCCCGGACCGCCACCAGGTCCACCGAACCCGAAACCACCTCGGCCGCCACCCGGGCCACCAAATCCACCCCGTCCACCACGACCACCCTCCTGTGGAGGCTGTTCGCCGTTGCCTGGTTGCTGTGCTTCAACAGCCGCAGAAAACGCCACGGCCAGCAGGCTGAATACACAAGCTGCTCGCATCAATTTTCCAAACACCATGGATGTCTCCGTGAGAAAACAGGGGTAGGCCCCGAACAGAATGGTCAGGATTTGGTCGAAACCCCAGGTCGTCCGCATGGCCACGACGCTGTGTGGATCAACCTCACTGCCGTTAAACCACAAAAATTCGCCCGGGATTCTCTGAAAACTGCGAATATTTCTTATTCGGGAAAAATAGCAGACAAATTCGTTTTTGCCCACCCAGGCGGCGAAAAGTCTGGTGGGGTGTTGATGGGACGGAGGGGACTGAGGGCACGGATGGGACTCAGGGGACGGTGCTCTCGGTCATGACCGGCGGTGAGGTTCCTGCTACAGTTTGGGGCATCGGGGCCGTCCGTTGCCGGGCCCCCAGCTGTTCCCGCCGTTTCACATCACGGAGTCCCGTATGTCGCACAGCCAGAAAACCGGTGTGTTCCGCGCTTTCCGCAGATCCTCCGGAATCGGTGCCACACCAGGAACGCTCGACCGCGGCCTGCAACCCATCTCCGAACGTTGTCGAATCAACCGCATTTCTTACAACAGCACATCCGCAGAAGAAGAATTGATTGATACCGTCGGTGAACTCAATGAAGAAGTTCCCGCCAATCGCGTCTACTGGTTCCGTGTTGAAGGCACGGTGGATACTGAGACACTGTCCCAGCTTGGCGAAGCCTTCGACCTGCACCCACTCGCGATGGAAGATGTCATCAATTCTCACCAGCGTTGCAAGGTCGAAGAATACGGTGATCATCTCTTCGTCGTGACGCGTCTCCCGGTCAGTGAATCCGATGGCAGCCTGACCACCGAGCAAGTGAGTCTGTTCGTCGGTGAAGACTTTGTGCTTTCCATCCACGAAGGTGCTCCGGCTCTGGACTCGGTTCGCGAACGTATCCTCAATGCCCGCGGTCGCATCCGGGAACTCCGCGCCGACTACCTGGCCTACACCATTCTTGATACCGTCATCGACAACTACTTCCCGGTCGTCGAGGACCTCGGTGATCGCCTGAATCGCATCGACGATTATCTTGAACAGGGGGCGACTGGACAGCAGCGTCTTGAGCTGCGACATGTTCGGGCTGATCTGCTGTTGCTGCGAAAAACCATCTGGCCACAACGCGATGCCATCTCGCTGCTTCTGCGCGATGATTGTCCACTCATCGCCGGCAGCACACGCACATGGCTGCGAGACTGCTATGACCACACGATTCAGTTAATGGATGTCATCGAAACCTATCGTGAACTCTGCGCGGACCTTCGCGATTTCTACGTGGCTGATATCAATTACCGCAGTGGCGAAGTCATGAAGACGCTGACCGTTATCGCGACGCTGTTCATGCCGCTCAGTTTCATCGCCGGTTTCTATGGCATGAACTTTCAGTACATGCCGGAATTGGGGTGGCCCTGGGGCTACCCCTTTGCCATCGTCTGCATGATGTCTGTTGCCGGGACGCTGCTCTGGTTTTTTCGCCGCAAAGGCTGGATCTGATTCGCGTGATCGGGCCAGCGGCGTTCCCATGGCCCCGCCGGTCTTCGTGTGCTGAACGCGTTTCCGGAAACACACCCTGACGGGCCTGCAGCGGCACGCCTCAGAAATTCCCCGACCCCTCGCTGCGATTGGGTTTTGGAAAACGCGACGGTATCCTGTATAATTCACGATCAACTCGGGAAGTGACGTCTCTGGATGGCCGAAATGGACTTTTGGAATTGTCGAGGCGGTTGATGTCTGCTCCGGATGGCAAATTGGCTCCCGCAACTTCAAAACAACAGCCCGCGCTGGTTGTACGCGATACCGCACCCCCCGTTTCGCCGCAGGATTCCGGATCGCATGACCCAGCTGTCTTCACGCCTCGGCCCCTGAAAACGGAACCGTCGGCACAACAACCTGAATCTCAGGGACCGGGGTCCGTTGTCGATGTCCTCGCGTCAGCGACCGCGGTCAGTGTCATGTCGTCGGTCACCTTTCACCTGTTCCTCTGGTCACTCGCCCTCGTGCTGCTCCCACTGCTGGGATTCGACTGGATCGAAAACCTTGTCGTGGACCAGCGACCGCTGCAGGCCGCCCTCGGGGAAGAAAACTTTGCCGATGATGCCGCACTTTTCGAAGTCATCGCAGATCCTGAATCCGATGCTCCTCAGTCCCCCACCAACCTCGAACAGCTGGCGGCCCAGCTGCAGCAGTCCGATTCCGGTTGGCTGCAATCGTCCATGGATGACGCCTTCCGCAGCCTCGTAGATACAAATGCCTCTGACGAAGATGCGTCCGGAGGCGGTATTCTGTTGAAGATTCCAGAGTCCGGTTTGGCGGTGACCAAAGGCAGCTTCACGGCCTTCACCATTCCTGCCCAACCACAGCCCCGACAGGCGTATTCCATCGTCATCGAAATCCGCCTGCCCAGTAGCGACAAGGTCTATCGTGTTTCTGACCTCAGCGGAAAAGTCGTTGGCACTGATGGCTACACCCAGAAACTGCCGTGGGACTCACGCACGGCCGGTGCGTCCGGCTACCCGGTTGAAGGCGGCGCGATCAAGCGACTGGACAGTAAAACGGTACTGGATGTAGTCCGCAATCGCGTGCAGATCATCATCCGCGTGCCCGGAGGAGCGCAGTTGGTCCGGGATGTCATCACGGTGCGATCCCGAAAACTGAAGGAAGAGCAGGAACTGGAGTTGGTGTTCGGGCGAAAACCAGAACCGACAGATTCTGAATAATTGCCGAATGATTCACCCGGACGGCCGCCCTGAATTCTGCCCGCTGCAACTCTTCACCGTCTACCCGCCCGCTGAATTCCGGCACTCTCCTGAGCAAGGCTGATCAGTATTCGTCTCGCGTCTGGATGAACAGCGCCTTCTTCTCACCCGGAAGTGTGAAGTCAAAGCCGCAGGCCTTGAAAAACCCATCGGTTGATGTGATCGCCATCACTTCCAGCACGTTTCTCTGGACGGCAAGATCCACACAGCTTTGCACCAGCCGGCGGCCGATGCCCTTGCCGTGGTGTGCCTGGTGTACCGCCAGACTGCGAATCTCAGCCAGCTTGGCGGAATAGATTTCCAGCGCCGCAAATCCCACGATCTGCCCGTCGGATTCGGCCACAAAGCCGAAGGGGACGAGATCGCTGAGTTCATCCGTGGTACGTGGCAGCAGACGGTTGGCCTGCACGAACTGGTCAATCAGGCTTTTCAGCTGAGGAATATCATCGCGGCATGCCGCGCGCACGACGTAATCACACACCTTGCCGTCGGTCATGGAATCGGTCAAATCCTTTGCAGTCAGGGTCACCAGCAATCGTCTCCAGTGGCGTATAATAATCAGAAGAGGTCCCTTCGCTTGCCTTATTTTTCGGCCAGGAGAGAAATTCCAGACAATTCCGGTAGCCAGAACGCTCTTCATTGAGGCGAAGAACGTTCTTTTCCGAACGCCGAACATGGCCCCTCTCAGTGTCGTGCCCGGCATCTGTGTCCAGCTCGTCCCGATCCACGGTGAATCCTGCACGCAGGACATTGCCAGTCGCAGTTGTCGGTCGATATAGTGCAGAGCAGGGTACACCATATTCACTCGTGTGCCGGGGCGCCGACGAGATTCGCGTTTTCCGGCTTCAGTTTTTGATGGCATTGACCAACTGCCCCTGCTCCCACAAGTCCTGTTCGTTCCGGTCAGCAATCACCACCTCGGAGAATTGACGGATGCACCGCATCACTCGCCGAAGCCTGCAGCAATTCAGCGGATTGTCACTGCTTGGCGGTTCTTTATCCGGGTGGTTGCCACAACTGGCTGCACAGGCCCGGGACGCGGGCCAGCAGCCCAAACGTGCCTGCATCCTGCTGTGGATGTCGGGCGGTCCCAGCCAGCTGGAGACATTCGATCCCAAGGTGGGACAGGCCAATGGCGGTCCCACTCAGGCGATCGAAACCGCGGTGCCCGGCGTGCGAATCAGCGAGCATCTGCCGCAGGTGGCCACGGTCATGCAGCATCTCGCCCCGATTCGTTCGATGACCACCAAAGAAGGGGATCACACTCGCGCCACCTATTATCTGCGCACCGGATATCTGCCTCAGGGCCCCGTGCAGTATCCCAGCCTCGGCGCGTTTCTCAGCCGCGAACTGCATGCTCCGGACTGTGATCTGCCGGGATTCGTCAGTATTAACCCCTTTCGCGCGTTCAATCCCTCAGCCTACGGACCGGGCTTCCTCGGGCCCGCTCTGTCGCCTCTCATCGTGGAATCGGAAATTAACGCGGGCAATGCAGTGTCGTTCGAGGTCAAAAACCTGAAATCATCCACCGCCGACAGCCCCGATCGAACCGCAGCTCGCAGAAATCTGCTGGCTTCCTTCGAAAAGTTGTTCCTGGCCGAACGTCCGGATGCCCCGGGACGCAGCCACGTGCAGTCCTACGAACGCGCCATGCGCATGATGAATTCCTCCGCCGTGTCCGCGTTTCAGCTGGACCAGGAAGATGCAGCCCTGCGACAGGCTTACGGCCAGAATCCGTTCGGTCAGGGGTGCCTTCTCGCACGAAGACTGATCGAACGCGGTGTCTCCTTCGTAGAAGTCTCACTCACCGATGTCACCGGGGCCGCAGGAGCCGGCTGGGACACACACGCCGACAATTTCAATGCCGTCAAGTCGCTCTGCGGGGTGCTCGATCCGGCATGGGCGACACTCATGAACGATCTGAAGCAACGCGGTCTGCTGGATTCCACGCTGGTGATCTGGATGGGCGAATTCGGTCGTACCCCGGTGATCAATGCCAACACCGGTCGCGATCACTGGCCCGGCAGCTGGAGCACCGTGCTGGGCGGCGGAGGAATCAAGGGGGGGCAGGTGTATGGTGCCACGGCCGACGATGGCGTCGAGATTCGCGACAACCCCGTGACCGTGCCCAATCTCATGGCCACCGTCTGCCGCGCGCTCGGACTGGATCCGGAACATACCAATCTCAGCAACATCGGCCGCCCAATTCCCCTCGCCGACCACGGCGCTCAGCCCCTGCAGGCCCTGCTCACTGAAGAGTGAAGAGTGCCCGCCTGTCCCGCGTCCGCAATTCAGTCGTCCACTGCCGGTGATCACCGTCCCGGCGCTGGACGACACCCCCCGGACTCCTTAATCTGTCTCCATGCACGCAACCGACTTTCTTGCTGATAAAAAGCCCTTCCCCGACGTGACTCTGGTGGCCATGTTCGGGCCGGAACGTCATTTCCGCTCCGAAATCCTCCAGAAAATCCCCGGGGCCAGCGGTGACGCCGCAGAACTGTCGCTCACCCGACTTGCCGGCGAGTCGGCGGATTTCAAAACGGTCATGACCGACCTGCGTACTGTCTCCATGTTCAGTGACCGTCGGATCGTGCTGATCGACGAGGCCGATGAATTTGTGAAGGCCAACCGGGCCGCGCTGGAAAAGTACGTCGCACAGCCACCACGCGGGTCACTGCTGATCCTCGATGTCAAAAACTGGCGTAAAACAGAAAAACTCTACAAACTCGTCGAACAGCATGGCTTAAATCTCGAGTGCGGCGAACTGACCGGAGCCGCACTGCACAAATGGATGCAGAAATGCGCCAAAGACACCTACGGCAAAACCCTCGATAAGGAGTGTGCGACGCTGATCTGCACGCTCGCGGGCGAGGGACTGACCATGCTGCAGCAGGAAATCGCCAAGCTGGCTTCGCTCGTTGGTGATGCCGAAACCATCACTCGCGATGATGTGACACGCGTCGTCGGCGGTTGGCGCACCGAAACCACCTGGGCCATGCTGGATGCCGTCCGCGATGGACATCCCGGCCGCGCCCTTGAAAACCTTGAAAAGCTGCTCAAGGCCGGCGAGTCTCCCCAGAAAGTGCTCGGAGGCGTGGTGTTCGTCTTTCGCAAATTCGCTGACGCCACCGAACGCGCTCGACAGGGAACTCCCCTGCGTGAAGCTCTGGGCGCCGCGGGGGTGTTTCCACAAGCCGTCAGCAACGGCGAAGCCTATCTCAAACGACTTGGCTTCGAAAAAGCCAGTCGCATTCTGACATTGCTGGTCGAAGCCGATACGGAAATGAAAGGCGGCAGCAAGACCGATCCCGGAATTCTGCTGGAACGTCTGTTCGTCCGCCTCGCCGGCTGACACGTCCCGCAGCGATCCTCACCAGTCGCCAGCGCTCCCCTGTAACGCCAGCGGGCGGTCAGGAACAAATCGTCCCGGCCGCCCGGGGTGGTGTCACCAGACTGTTTGCATTACCCACGACCAACGGGTGTTCAGAGCACCCAGAAGAAGATGATGGCGATTGCCGTGGGCATCAAGGCGCCCACAAACAGTTTGCCCGGATTAATGCCTTCACCGGCGAACGCCGCCGACGACTGCAGAATCCCCGCGCCCGCCGGATTTGGTGCGTTTGCAATCACCGTCAAGCCACCGCCCGAAACCGCTCCTGCCAGCAGTGCGTATTTCAATTCATCCGTCAGGTTTGGCACCGATGAACCCAGCAAAGTCAATGCAGCGTTGTCCGTGATCGCCGTCAGGGCCGTTGCCCCGTAGTACAGCGCACCGCCATTCAGACTCTGAATCAATGGTTCCAACCACCACTGCTGCAATTTGCCAAATGTCACTAATCCCGCCAGAAAGAAGCCCACCAGCAGGCCTTCCTTCAGTTTCAGCGGGTCCTGATATTCCCGAGTCGCCGTGACCAGTCCCAGGAACAGCATCAACACACCAAAGAACACGTCCGCGTGATGCGAAAAGAACACCACCGTTGCCAGAAACAGCACATGCGCCGTTGTCAACCACACTGGAATGAACCGCGGTTTCTGCTGCGGCGGTTGCAGCCGACTCAATTCCCCGTAAAACTGAACCACGATGACCAGCGTCGACACCACACAGGCCGCGGCCGCACGCCAGCCGAAATGACTGAGCATATGTGTCAGGCCCCATTCCCACTTGCTCGCCACCATCAACACCGGTGGCGCCGCAAAGTGTGTCAGCGTGCCTCCAATGGAGACGTTGACGAACAGTAATCCAATTGTGGCATAAGCCAGTCGCGAACTGATGCCGCGGTCAAAATAACGCTGCTTCAGCAGAGTGGCCAACAGAGTCATCGCCGCCGGTTCGGTAATGAACGATCCCAACAGCGAGCCAACCGCCAGTGCGGAAAAATAAAACGCCACACTCTCCGCAACCGGGATCAGCCGCGATACCCCCAGAATCAGATACTCAGCCAATTGCACGACAGGCCGAGTCGCCGCGACGACCATCACCGCCAGAACAAACTTGGGTTCCGTAAAGTCCAGATCCTCAATGTACTTCACCGATGCCTCAAAGGACTTCTCCACTGCGGAATAGGCCAGAAATAAGGCCGCTGCCCAGATCCCGAAAACGATTTCCGTCTCCGCCAGGAAATGCAGCAGATTCTCCTGCAGTGATCCCGGAGGATACTTATGTGCCCAGTGCGCAAATTTTTTCACACAGAAGGTGTGTAGCACCGCAATGGCAAACAGAGTCGTTGCCAGAATCTGAGTTGACGTCGGGTTCATAACAGACCAGAAGTTCCTGACTGAAGCCAGAGACACCGACCGATCCTCTGCCACAGCAGAGCCCTCGGTCGGTCAGACCATCAGCGATGGTGGATCGCTGTAGCCACAGTCTATGAAGAATCCTGCCCTCTGTCACTTCCACCCCGCAGCAAACGAGCTCCTGCCGTCCCGCCACAAAGGGAATGCTCGTCTCTGATCTTTCACGCCACTGGGCCACTCGATTCGCGATGGCCCTGTTTCGCCGCATTGCCCGCACTGAGCGATTCGCCGCGGGACAGTTCAGACCGAAGGCAAATACTCGCTGGCGTTTCCGAACTCTGTCAGATGCACGCCCATGTGATCCATGATGTTCAACAGCAGCGATGACATTTTCCGCTCTTTGGCCGTTTCAAAGTCCAGAGTCCGTCCGGTTCGAATGCGACCTGACAGACTGCCCGACATCAACAGCGGAATTCGCGGGGCACTGTGTGCCGTCCACTGTTCATTCGCCAGCAGAATGCAGGAATGGTCCAGAACCGTCCCGTCACCCTCCTGCATTGAATCCAGTTTGGCGATCAAGCCCGCATACTGTTCCACCCAGAACCGAGTGATCGCGGCGTATTCCGGGCCCTGCCAGTTGTGCGAATAGTTGTGGTGGTCCACGTTGAGCCCCAGAAATGGATACACCTGCCCCGAAAGATTGTTCGTCAGCAACAGCGTCGCGATCCGGGTTCGATCCGTCTGAAACGCCAGGGCCATCAGGTCACACATCAGCCGCGCATGCTCGTCCAGCTGAGCGGGTATGCCGGCCGGCGGCCGCTGGAATCCACTGACCGCCGCGTCCGCCTGCTGCTCACCCTGACGCCGCTGCATGCGAGCCAACCGCTGCTCCACTTCCCGCACCGAATTGGTGTACTCGTCAATCCTCGATCTGTCCGCAGCCGAAACTCGACGCGAGACATGCCCCAGCTGGTCCTGAACCTGATCCAGAATACTCGCATGCGCCCGGTTGCCACGACTCTCAAACAAACTGTCAAAGGCCAGCGCTGGATACATCTCCGCTGGCACTGGTGAGACCGGTGAACTCCAGGACACATGGGATGCGTACATCATGGAGTAACTGGATTCGTGAAACCCGCTCACCGGTCGCTCACAGGCCAGCACCAGACTGGGCAAGGCCGTCTCGTCCCCCAGCCGCTGCGCCAGCAACTGGTCCATACTGATCGATGCCTGGATATCCCGGCCACCCTGAGGCCGCACGCCGGTTAGAATCCCGGCCGCGCCTTTGGCATGACCACCCACCACATCGTCCGGATGATGCAGGCCATGAATGAAGTTCACCTTGTGCCGCAGGGCGTCCAGAGAACGAAACGCCGGGCCAGTCTCCAGGGCCGTTCCCTCACCCTTCGACCACCATTCCGGCGGATGAATCCCGTCACCGAAAAACAAAAACCCAAATCGCTTTGGCGGCTGCGGATTGTTCTCGATCCCCAGACAACGTGATGATTCCAGCCACGGCAAAGCCACACTGGCGCCAGCAGCCTGAAGAATCACTCGCCGTGGCGTTTTCTGTCCTGCAGCACCCATCGTCATCTCCTCGTTTCTCAGGTTCCACCCACCACAGTCTTCTTTGCTGAGTCCACTGAGTCAAGACAGACCCACGCTCAGTGGCGGTTTTCCATCCGGATTCCGCACGGTCAGGCATCAGAAACATGTCCGCAGACACTCATTGCAGCGCCGTAAAATCACGGGCACGTTGAGTCCGGAACTGGGGGCTTCGCACCACCGTTTCAAACAGCACAGAAAATCGATATCCGTTCTGCTCCAGTGCCAACTGCATTTCGTCCAGCAGCGGCTGATCCGAAAGAATCACCGATCGACCCAGCGCGTAGCCCAGAAAACGCCGACACAATGTTCGGATAAAATCCGCCTTTCTGCGTTGTTCCACATATTCCATCAGCCCCGACACGCCCTGAGCCTGACGGCCGTCCGGCATCAGCGCCAGCGTGTCGACCGGCCGACCCGCCGAATCCTGAGTCCGTGATCGACCAATCGCATCGAAGCCCTCCATCGCCAGACCGGCCGAATCAAAGTGGCGATGACACAACGCACACTGACTGTCCGCCACATGCGCCGCCAGCAGTTCTCGAATCGTCCGATCCGCCTGCTGCTCACTCTTTGGTAACTCAGGAACATCGGCCGGCGGTGGTGGAAAATGCTGGCCCAGCAAATGATGAATCGTCCAGAATCCCCGCTTCACCGGACTTGTCCGCTCCCCGGCAGAATTCTTCGTCAGAATCAACGCCATCCCGAATAGTCCGCCCCGTCCCGCCTGTCTGAGCCCACTGACCGGAAGCCAGAGGTCCCCGTTCGACGTTTCCCCTGCTGCCACTTGTCCCAACAGAGCGGCCTGCTCACGAATGGCCTGCTGATAACCCGCCTGCAAGGTCCCTCCATAATGTGCCGCCAGCCTCGCGTTCAGAAATGTTCGGTCCGATGTCAACAACTCCGTCACTGACCCATCCCGACGAATCAGATCTGTAATCAGTCGTGTTGGTTCCTCGAAAATCGCCTCCCGCAGTGACTCATCATAGCCCGCAAAGGCCTCGGCATTGATTGGGTCCCGCACTGGATAATCGCGATACCTCAGCCACTGACCGAAGAACTCCCGGGCGAACACACTGATCCGCGGATCATCCAGCATCCTGCGACTCTGCTGCACCAGCCGTTCCGGTGATTCCAGTTCACCTTCTGCTCCCGCTCGCAGCAACTCCTCGTCCGGAACCGTTGACCACAGAAAGTAGCTCAGTCGCGTCGCCAGGTCTTCAGAGGTCAACGGTGCAGCACCCGTGCCCTCCGGTGCTTCCCGATACAGATAACAGAACTCCGGAGACATCAGAATCCCCACAAGCACTCCCCGCAAGGCCTGCTCCACATCCTGACCATCCGATCTCAGTCGCGTATACAAGGCCTGCAGTGTGTGTGCGTCGTCCGTTGTCAGCGAACGCCGCCATGCACGTCGTGCGAAGACTCGTACATCGGACAATGCACGTTGTTCCGCTGCCGCCAGCAATTCCGCCTGGCGCCGCAGACCCGCTCGAATGTCCTCAAAAAACTGATGCACCATCCGCTGCCGATCATCCGGAACTTCCGGTTCCAGTGTCTCCCCTCGCAGTCGAACTCCCAGCTTCTCCAGATACACGCGCTCAAACCGCGCCAGCATGTCGTCCTGAATCAACTGCGGGTCGTCCGCATTCACAAAATCAAAACGACGGTCATGCAGCACTTCTCGCTCCGACCGCTCAAACCAGACAAAGCCACGCAACAACGTCTCGGCGCTCTGAGTGACAAATTCCAGCTCCTCCCATAACTGATCCAGTTCGGCCGCGTCGGCCTGCGTCAACACACTTCGCGCCAGCGGCTGATCGTCCCGAAAGAATCCCTCCACCAGATGAAACCCTGCGGCCAGTCCACGTCCACTGTCCACATAGAAGAAGCGATTTGGAAAGACACCACAGAAACGCGTCCCAAACGTCGCCAGCCGCTCCACTGTGGCCCCATCCGACGACATCAGGACGGTCGCCGAACCGCCGGAGACTTCCGCCGTTTCCTGCCCCGACCACACTGTCACACGCACGCTGCCCGTCGACAGCGAGCCTGCCTCCAGCTCCACCGGCAACAACAGCCGCCGCCCCTGCAGCTGTTGCCGCTGCTCACCACGCAGCACAAACGTCAGCTCCACAGGTGTCTGCAGCACGACAGATTCCGCAGGCAGTTCGCCGCCCTCCGGATGCTGCCCGAATCCACTGGCTGCCGCTACGTCGGGCTGACTGGCCTGCAACACACTCAGAAGCGTCACGACGTCCTGCTGCCGCTCTTCGTCCTCGTTCCGCGGCAGATTCTCAGCCCGGCTGAAAACGGGTTTCTTCAACACGACCCGCGCCGGATCCGCGCCAAATGCCGCCTCAACACGCACCGAGATTTTCCAGCCCTCGTCCGCTCGATCCGCCGGTGCCGCCGGAATGGCCCCCGTGCGCAACAGACCGGACGGGCGAAAATGCATTCGCTCGAAGGTGTCCCGCGCGGCTGCTGTCTTCGCTCGAAAATCCAGATGCTGAATCGGCCAGTTCCCTGCGTTCGCCCGAATCAGTTCTCCTTCGGGCACGGTCAGCTCGCGGCGATAGGCCTCAACAAGATCACAGAATTCCGCCAGCGCCCGCGGCGTTCCCCCGGCCGCATCCGGTGCTGGTAAACTGGCCCAGCCCTCACGAAATTCCCTCGGTGTCCCCGGGAGCGATTCCAGTTCCGCCAGAAATGTCCAGACCGCATTCAGATAACGGTCGCTCAGCCCCCGCTCAGCCGCAAATGCGTCCAGACTCCATGCCTGCTGATCGGTTGGCCGGTATCGATAACGCCACGCCGCTTCGACATAGTCCCGAATCGTCACCGCGTGCTGTTCGTAGAAGCGAATGATCGCGCCTTCCGTCAACTTGCGCCGCTCGTTGTAGGAGGTCACGGGAAATGGTGCAAAGCTGAGCCCGGTCGTGCGCAGGACCATGTGATCCGCTACCAACTGCGTCGCGCCCAGGTATTTCTTCAACAGGTTCGGCGACATCCCCAGCGACTCACCAGTGTTGTCGAAGCCCTCACCTCCCGCCGGGTCCGCTGGAAAATCCTGCGTCGGACGAATGTCCACTCCTGTCAGTTCACGAATCGACAAATCGTATTCCGTGTTCGACAGGCGACGCGGCAGCACCACACCGGGATCACCCGCTCGTTTGCGAGCTTCCGCCGTCAGGATCTCCTGCACTGCCGCCGACAACGCCGCACTTTCCTCAAGCGTCGGCTGCGGGGCCTCACGCGGAGGCATCTCCGCGGCCTGCACAAACTCCACAATTGTGTTCCATCGCCGGAACTGATTGATCACGTCCGCCGGGGAACGAAATGCCGTCAAATCCAGCTCGCCCCGCGCTTCTTCCGCGTTATGACAGTCCACGCAGTACTTCTGCAGATAAGGCTGCACCCGCTCTGCGTAGATGTCTCCGCACACGGCCGGCTCAGCCATCCCTGCGGACAGAATGATCACACCGCAGGCCCACAAGCAGCCACACAGCCCACGATCGCATAACGAGTACAACCAGAACTGACGGAACACTTGCCGAATTGAGGAACAGGAGAACATGAATCACCACGCTGAAGAATCTGGTGGGCGGCAGGAAGAGCAGGTTTCAGGCAGGTCCGCAGTCTAACACCATCCAGGCCCTCTTGACCAACGTCCGGGCCCCACCGTCTCGTCCGACCGCTCCCATCCTTCATCCTTCATCCTTATTCCCTCACCCCTCCAGCCACGCCAGCAAATCCCGAATCTCTTCCAGAGTCAACACGTCAAACAATCCGGCGGGCATGGGCGATTGTTCCAGTATCCGGACCTCGTCAATCTGTTTTCGATCGACCTCCTGCACCGCCGACACACGCAGTGGATCCGTATTCACCCGAACCAGCTCAGAACGAAAATCACCCCCTGAAAGTATCCGCCCCGTGATCACGGTGCCCGACAATGTCGTGATCTGAGTCAATCGATACGGCTCGGCGACCACCCGGGACGGATTCAGTACCGATTCGCAAATGTCCCGCCGTGAAAACCTGTGGGCCACGAAGCTCAGGTCCGGTCCCACCGTCGGACCACTGGCACCCACTCGATGACATCGCACACACAACGCTTCCCGAAACACCACCGCCCCCCGCTCCGGATCACCGCGCTCGGCATCTGCGGACAACAGCGGCTCCAGATCCGCCAGCACCCACTGTCGAACCACCGCACGTGCTGGAACCACATCTTCGTGCGCTTGCGGCGTTTCCTGCAGCAATGTGCCCAGCGACTGTCGCTCAGACTCCGATAGCCCAGCCAGCGCGTCCTCCCGCAGACGCTTCAGAAAGACGGGCATCCCATCACCCCCCGTGAAGTCCACGCCGCGATTCAGCACAGTCAGGTACAGCCTCTGCTGTTCATCACGCAGCCGACTCAATTGCCCCCGCAGTGCCAACAATCCCGCTAACTGATCTCGCTGATCAACACTCTGCAGCAGTACCAACGCCGCCGAGATCCCGGCATCCTCCTGCCATTCGCCCATCGCGGTCACGACATGCCGAATCACAGCCCGGCTGTCCAGACCGGGCCCTGTCAGCCGTCTCGCCCCCGTCAGCCGCCCCAGCCGTCCCGCAAGATCGGCCACCAGCCGCTGACGCCACTCCGCAAACAGCGGCTGGGAATCCTCAGCGAGCTGCGTGGCCAGTTGCAGTCGAATAAACAACGATCGCAAAGCATGTGGCGACTCGTCGGAATCACCGAACACTTCATCTTCCGCCGCCGATCCCGTACCCGTTGCGACCGCCGGCGCGGGGGGCTCCTCCATGAACACACGACGCAGGACACGGGATGTGACCTGCGGATCGCCACGCTTCAGCAACGACATCGCTGCGGTCTCAAACCCCGCACGATTCGACAACGCGAACGCGCGTTCGATCCACGCCGCTGCCGGTGTCTGTTCCAGGAGCACCACTGCCTGATTCCGCAGGACCGGATCTGCAGACGGAAGCTGCTGAAAGGCCAGTTCCAGTCGCTGTGCCAGTGAATCTGCAGTGACCGGCTCACGCAGATTCGCATCGAGTGTCTGTCGAATCACGCGCTGCGCCGCCGCATACGCTTCCTGCTCCTGTTCGTGAATTCCGGTTGAAAAGCCCACGCTCGGATCTCGCTCAGTCGCCGGGGCCGAGTTGGATTCCGCACCGGCTGCTCCCGTCCACGTCAGCCTGTACAACGCCGACTGAGTTTTGCGGCCTCCTGTAATCAGGTACATCGCCCCATCGGGACCACAGGCCACGTCCGTGACATTCAACGGCCGCCCCTGCAGGAATAATTCCCCCTCGCCACGATACGACGCGCCCCGCGGATGCAGATGCACCGCCAGAATACGCCCATAAGCCCAGTCCAGCACATACAACGCCCGCTGATACTTTTCAGGAGCCCGCAGCCCGGTTCCAAACATGACCGACGTCGGTGACCCTTTGCCCAGATCCATCACAGCCGTCGCCATGTCCGCCTGATCGGGGAAATACGGCGGCCACTGCCCCTGTGTGATACGCCAGCCAAAATCCGCTCCCGCAAACAGGTGCCACAACCGAGTCGGGCGGTACCACGGAGTGTCCATGTCATATTCGTTATCCGCATCCCACGTGAACACGTCCCCGGCCGCATTCACATCAATCCCATACGGATTTCGCAGCCCAGTGCAGACCAGCTCCCATTCCGTGCCTTCTGGATTCGTGCGAATCAGTCGGCCTTCCTGCTGACGCGGACCACGGCGCGAATCCCGCAGCGGCGATGTCAGATCCCGCACACCCTCCTCCGACACATCCACCGAATCTCCCTGAATTGCATAGATCCAGCCATCTGGACCGACGGCCAGGTCATTTCTGCCATGTCCCAGCCCACCAGGAAACTCCCGCAGTGTCCGAACCTCGTCCAGAGATCCGTTCTGATCGGTGTCCCGAAGTCGTACCAGCGCTCGGGAATTGTTGGCACTGGCGTACAGGGAGCCGTGCGCATACAGTAATCCCCGACACTCCTGCAAATCCGTATTGATGATCTCCGGACTGCTTACTTCAGGAGTTAACCCCGGTAAGGTTAAACGAAATAATCCCTGATCTTCGCGAGCGATGGTCAGGCGGCCGGCAGGATCAAAGGCCATGCTGACCCATGAGCCTTCTTCGGGAGTGGCGGTTTTCAGCAACTGCAGTTCTGTCCCGGGAGGCAACTGGAATTGCGGTGACCGCGGACTGGCGGCGGCGGTGGAATCGGTCCGCAACGCCTGACGCCACTGCTCGTAATTGTC
>CAIYBH010000107.1 GCA_903924405.1 uncultured Planctomycetaceae bacterium
CCACAAGGACACTGGTGAGTTGCTGTGGAAACAGGATCGCGAGCTAGGGGCGCCGGAAGAGGCGGCTCAGAGTTACGCAACTCCGGTGGTCGTGAAGGAAGGCGAGCGGGAAACGATTGTCGTTCTGGGAGCGGATCATGTGACGGCGCATGATGCTGCGACCGGTCAGGAAGAGTGGCGTCTGGGTGGGCTGAATCCCACGGCTCACAAGTACTTTCGTTCGATTGCTTCGGCGGCCGTATCGGATGGGATCGTGGTGGCACCATATGCACGCGGCGAGTCGCTCACGGCGGTCCGGATGGGTGGCGAAGGAGATGTGACCAAATCACACGTGTTGTGGTCCAACACCGGGACATCAGCCGATGTGCCGACGCCGGCTATTGCTGACGGGCGAGTTTACATCTGTCGGGATAACGGCGAAACGCGCGGTGTCGTGGATTGCCTTGATCTGCAGACGGGAAAGACGATCTGGTCCGGCCAGCTTCCAAAGAATCGGCACACGTTTCGGGCATCACCGGTGGTGGCGGATGGCAAGGTCTATCTGACTCGTCAGGACGGCACGGTTTTTGTGGTCGCTGCCGGAGGAGACTCGTTTCAGTTGCTGGCCGAGAACTCGATTGTGGACGAGCACACTGTCGCCACGCCGGTTTTTGTGGACGGTACGATTCTGTTGCGCACCGAGTCGCATCTGTTCCTGATTGGCACGAAGCCTTGATCTGATGGTTTTCTAAGGGTGTGATGTTTGCCGCGATGTGAACAGGCCGGCCGAAATGCCAGGCGGACCGGCTCAGATGGAAGTTCGGCGTGCCGTTGAGGTGTGTTTGCGGCTCGGGTGGAACTTCGCCCTCCCGTAGAGGTGCGTGCGCGGCTCGGGTGGAAGTTCGCCCCACCGTTGAGGTGCGTGCGCGGCTCGGGTGGAACCTCGCCCTCCCGTTGAGGTGCGTGCGCGGCTCGGGTGGAACCTCGCCCTCCCGTTGCGGCGCGTGCGCGGCTCGGGTGGAACCTCGCCCTCCCGTTGAGGTGCGTGCGACTCTGGTGGAACGTTGCGCTCCCGTTGAGGCGTGATCAGCGGTTGGAGATGACGTCGACCTGGCAGCCGATGGGAACAGACGGCCAGATTTTTCCGAGGGGTTCCACGCGGACGACGGTCGTTGTTTCCCGTGATTCTGTGGACGCATCTGCCATCAGAGGGACTTCCACAACCTGACCGCGGTAGATTTGATTGCCGGGGAATCGCAATTCCACTTCCTGGCCGACAGACATTTCATGGACTCGCGTGGTTGGCAATTGTACCACCACACTGCGTCGATCCGTGTGCAGAATTCTGAGCACCACGTCGGTGGACTGCAGCTGATCACCGGTTCGCCCGCGAACCTGTCCGACGATTCCGTAGACCGGTGACGCCAGAGTGATTTCCGTGCTGGTGGCCTGAAGTGTCTGCAGCTTCTCCGCAAGTTCGGAACAGCGTTCCCGGATCGCCGAAACTCCGAGAGCGTCTTCGATGCGGGTCGGCAGACCTGAGCGGACTTCTTCCAGACGAGTCAGTTCAGCACGCAGCTTTTCCGGATCTTCCACGAGATTTGCGGGCTGTGTGGGTACGGAGCCGGGAGAGGTCGTCACTGCCTGACTGAGATCATCCACAGGGGCAGCGATCAGTCGCACGGGAATTTCTGAGTCGCTGTTGGTGAGTGGCAGCGTTTGTGTTGCGGTGCTCGTGTTGGAATCTGCCGCGGTGGACTTGTCACCGTTGAAAAACAGAATTTGTGAGGGGCCTGGTTCGAGACTACGCTTTGGGACAGACGATTGCAGGGACACCTGAGTGGTCGGGACACCGCGTGTTCGCAGAGCGGAGCGGGTTCCTGTACGTGTTCGCGATACGGGTGCTTCCAGAAAGGCGAGGTGCTCACGGACCCCTGCGATATCGGCGTCCAGATCGCGTCGTCGCCATTCTGCGTCAATGGCCGCCTGTGCCTCAAGACGTTTCAATTCGCGTTCGGCTTCCTGCAGTTGGCGCTGACAGTCTTCGATTTGTGGCTGTTGTTCTGTGTTTTCGACGGTCATCAGAGGCTGGCCAGAGAACACTTCATCACCGGCGCGGACGTGGACTTTGTCCAGTCGGGACGATACCGGCACGCGGATTGAGGTGATGTCTGCGGCGAGAACTCCGGTGAGTGGCCGATTTTTCCCCTGCCCGATCATCCATACGACCAGCCAGCCAGCCAGCAGAGCGCAGACGATTACGGTCAGAGAACGAAAAAAAGTCCTGGGGAAGTCGGAGTGTGCTGCCAGTGTCTTCTGCCGGCAAAGGTCTCGTGCCTGAGCGACCCAGGCTTCGTCGATTAATCTTGCCAGCGGGATCTGCAGCTCGGTGGAAAAACTACTCATCTCACGATGGCGCCAGAGCGCGATCTGTCCGAAGCAGCAGACACCCTTCTCGTTCAGCGCTGCGGCTTCCAGAGGGCGAATTCCCTCGATCTGTGTCAGTTCGTCGGCGACTGCGGGGGGACGATCGTACAAAACGCCGAACAGCCGATCCATGCGATGGCCGGCTGGCAGAGTCGCGATGATGGGAGAGTCCATATTTCCGTCCAGTGGCGGCTCTAATCCAGAATCAGACGCGACGATGCGGGCGACAACATCCTGATTGTGTCACGCATCCCGGGAGACATTGCTCCGCATCGTTCTTCGTCCGATTCGTCCACGCAGCATGACAATTTTACCGTACCGGCAAATGCCAGGAACGCAGCCTGTGTTTCCCAGTTTGCCTCGGTGTGAGTTTCTGGTCCTTGCCCATCGGCAGAAATTGCCGCTTAGACAGAATGGAGCGCCGACAGGAAGCACCGGCGTGGGATGGAGAAACGTTGTTGATCCCGGACAGAGTCGCGTTTCGCTCCGACGAAACGATCGCTCTGGATTTTACCTCGCGAATTCAACAGACGAACACGTCTCTGAAATCAAGCAAAAAGCGCCCGTGAATTTCCGTACTGATATCGTTTCGCCATCGCAGCACCGGCGGACCTGAGGCTTTGGACGGCAGACACCGTGCTTCGTTACGGGGAAGCCTGCTGAAAATTCCAGGACTCAGTGCGTTCCGGGGAAGACAGGCGTATGTGATCGATGGCGATGGGTTCTGTGGAGAGGGGAAGATACAGGCGGAGGATTCCGAGTGGGCCATCAGCCGGAAGCTGGACTTCCACCTCCTGCCAGTCGCTGGAATCTTCCGCCGTCCAGGGGACGGATTTGGCAAGTTCCGGCTGATCTGGTTTGGGCAACCATTCGACTCGGCCCTGCCCTGCGGAGCAGCGGATGCGAAATTGAAGGGTGGAGCGGGAAAACCGTGAGCCGATGGCAAATCCGAGGAACGGTTGTTTCTGTTGGTCAGTCACCTGCAGGGCGTCATTGAGAACCTGTCCGCGGCAGCCACGGAGTTTCCAGCCCAGCAACAGAGGGTCTTCTTTTTCTGTGGGGGCAACTGGTTTTCGGCCAGCAGAGTTCTTTGCCTGTTTGTCTGGCGTCCTCGCGGCTGGGTCCCATGCAGGGTTGCGGTGTGGAGTCACGGCTTCGGTGTCCTGCAGGATCGTGTTCATCTGCTGCAGCAGAGCCGCAGTGATTTCCGGCCTGGCCTGGTTCATGTTGCGGGATTCAGAGGGATCGTCTGCGAGGTTGTACAATTCCAGTTGATCACTGCCGTCGGGTTGCTGTCCGTAGAACCGAATCAGTTTCCAGTCCTTGTTGCGCAGGGATGAGCCGGGAAGAAATCCCGGTATTGACTGGGCCTGGCTGTCACTGCCGTGTGGGAAATGGCAAAACACGAAATCCCGGACAGAGGTGCCCGACAGCCACAGCGACGACTGATCAACTCCGTCAAAGCGAGTGTCCCGTGGGGGGCTGATCCCGCAGAGCTGCAGCAATGTGGGAGCAAAATCGAGGCTTTGAAACAGGTGCTGAGAGGTTTGTCCGGCGGGAATTTTTCCGGGCCAGGTGATGATGCAGGGGACTCGCGTTCCACCTTCGTACAAGGACGCCTTGCCACTTCTGAGGGGAAGATTGCTGGTGGCTGGTACACTTTCGAATCCCGGCGGGTCTGTGTTTCGGGGAGGATAGGCCCAGCCTCCATTGTCTGAAACGAAGACGATGATAGTGTTGTCCGCGATGCCTGAATCATCAACAGCCTGCAGCAGCCTGCCGACAGCATTGTCCAGGCGTCGCACCATTGCTGCGTACAGTGGATTATGCTGCGGATTGTTGGTATCCGCGGTCTTCTGAAAGTAGTCGATGTCGTCCTGCGGGGCATTCCACGGAGAGTGAACGGAGAAGGCCCAGTAGTTCAGGAAAAAGGGCTGTTCCCGATTGGCGTGAATGAACTGTGCCGCTTCGTCGGCCATGCGTTCTTCGATATGTGTGCCGGGTTCGGCCGACAGCGGGGGATCGTTGATGAACGACCACGGAGCCAGGTATCCACCGCCAGGGCCCGCAGCGCGCGGGGTATGGGGGAAATCGACGTCAAATCCCTGATGAATGGGTTCGTACGGAGCGCCATGGCCCAGATGCCATTTGCCAAAGTGGGCGGTGCGATAACCCGCGGTGTGCAGATGTTCGGCCAGTGTGGTGTACTCCGTTTTCAGACGTGTCAGTGAATCGGCATTGATCACTTTCACGGACGGATTCGGATTGGGTGTCAGTCGTTTGCTGAGTTGTACTGTGGGGAGGTGACAGGTTGGCGCGGTGATTCCGATGCGGGCTGGATAGAGCCCGGTCAGGATACTGCAGCGGGTTGGTGAGCAGAGGGGGCTGGCGGAATAGGCATTGGTAAGTTTCAGCCCGCGGTCTGCGAGTCGGTCGATGTTTGGTGTTTCGTGGTAGGTGCTGCCGAAGCAGCGGGGATCACGCCAGCCGAGATCGTCGCAGAGGATGAAGATGATGTTCGGTGTGGCAGGTGTGGCAGGTGTGGCAGGTGTGGTTTTTATGGCCGATGTGGAATCACCCTTGATCGTCTCAGCTGCCTGGACTGGAACAAGGTTGATCAGCAGACAGGCGATGACGACGAGGAGGAATCGCTGCGGGGTTGCGTGTGGGTTCAGCATCGGAAATCCTCGGGCGTATGACAGGCCTGATCGTGTGAGCAGCGCTGATATGGAGTGACGGATGTCAGTCGACGAATACGAATTCGTTGAGATTCAGCAGAAGTCGACACAGGGCCGGCAGTCCATGTTTTTCGGCGTACGCTTTCAATGCCGGAAGTTCTGAGGATTCCGGGGGTCGGCCGGTCAGTAGCGACCACGCCAGTGTCAGCTGTGCATCAGGGGAGCCTGCGTCTCGCTGCAGTCGCTGAGAGAAATGGCGAGCCATGGCAAGATTGAAAGGATTGTTCAGCAGGGACAGGGCCTGAAGTGCTGTGAGTGTTTCATGACGGCGAGGAGTGCTTTGTGACGAGTCGGCACAGTCGAGAGTTGTCATGAACGGATCAGGTTGAGAGCGAACGATAAATCGATAGATGCTGCGACGGTGAGAACGAGCGTCTTCGGGATTGAATTTGTGGTATTCGTAGTGCGGGGAGTGATCGATTTTCTCAAGTTCAAACAGATAGAACCCCGGGCCTCCCATTTCCGTGTTGAGTTTTCCGCTGACCATCAGTACGGCATCGCGAATTTCTTCTGCGGTCAGTCGCCGGCGATTCATTTTCCAGAGCAATTGATTATCGGCGTCCTTCTGCACTGCTGCGGGGTTGTCTGCAGACGATTGTCGATAGGTGCTGCTGGTAACAATCAGCCGATGCAGCGATTTGAAGGATTGCCCCTGTCGCAGAAAGTCGGCGGCCAGCCAGTCCAGCAGTTCCGGGTGAACCGGCTGCTGTCCCATCCGACCAAAGTCATTCGGTGAATCCACGATGGCGCGACCAAAGTGGTACTGCCACACCCGATTGACGATGGAGCGCCATGTGGTGGGATGTTCCGGGCGTGTGATCCACCGCGCCAGAGTAGCCCGCCGATCGGCTTCGGTATGGTCTGGTGGCAGTTGGAAGAGCGGGACATCGGAGTTTGACAGAGGTACCGTCCCGGGGACAACTTCGTCACGGGGCTGAGTTTCATTACCGCGATGCAGCAACCGAATGATTCGTGGCTTGCCCTGAGTGGCGATGAAGTTCCCCTGCGTTGGAAACTGTGTGGCGGCGGCATAGACCATGCGTCCCTGCGGAAGTGCGGCCAGTTCTTCAGTGGCTTTCCGAGTGACCGTCGACAGTTCTTCGCGCTGTTGTTGTCGTGCGGGTGTGAGCAATCGCTGCATCAACTGACTGTGTTGTCGGGAGACCTCAGCGAGTTGCAGAGTGGCTTCCGGATTTGCTGCGACGGGCCAGATGCCGTCGGTCAGATTGGTCTGGCGCCAGCGTTCCGGGGCTTCGATTGAATCCAGAGCGGTGACGGCCGCTTTTTCGGCGATATTGCGACCGTCTGCGGCGAGGACGGCCACTTCAGCCAGTGAAAAAATGAAGTCTCCGGAGCGTGGTGCGAGCCGTGTGGCGGTGATGCGGACAAAGCGAGCGGCCTTTGTCACATCACAGGAGACCGGGACAAGCCCGGGGTTGGGGAAATCCGCGTTGGTGTGGTCAAGCACGATCTCGAAATCCTGTGGCTGCTGATCCGTGCCGACCGTCGAGGACAGTTCGATTCGAAACCGGACCGGGAACCCAAATCCAGCTCCGATACTGTTAAAGTCGTCGTAGCAGGGACGCAGCGAGATTCGGTGCAGTTGCTGGACTGAACCGAGATCAACGACGACCCATTTCGTGGTCTGTTGTTCGCTGGCAATCTGGCTGTGATAACCGTACTCGGGCCGCAGTGGAGCCACCGTGGCGAGGGGTTTGAGTCGCGTGAGTTCACTGTCCAGTCGCGCCAATTCGGCTCCACCTTCGTTGCGGATTTCGGCGTCCAGCTGATCAATCGCTTTCTGGGCAGCACTTCGTGATTCCGTGAGCTCCGTGCGGCGTTTTTCCGTCGCGGGATCAGTGTCGTACGGACGTTCGGCGCGATCCACAGCGGCGAACACGGACTGCAGTCCGTAGTAATGCTGCTGAGTGAAGGGATCAAACTTGTGGTTATGGCAGCGGGCACACTGAATGGTCAGACTGCAGAACGTATTTAACGTGCCGGTGACCATGTCATCGCGATCCAGATTGCGGGCCACCTTTCCGTCGGTTTTTGATTCAGGCACTTCAACATGTCCGATGAAGTCCCACGGTCCGGCGGCAAGGAATCCCAGTCCCAGAATCCCGTCCGGTTCGCCCGGGTAAAGAACATCACCAGCCAGCTGTTCTTCGATAAACCGCACATAAGGCTTGTCCTCGTTGAAGGAACGGATGACGTAGTCACGATAGGGCCACGCGTTGGGACGTAGTTTGTCCTTGTCATAACCACAGGTGTCTGCATAACGAACAACATCCAGCCAGTGACGTGCCCAGCGTTCACCGTAGTGCGGTGAAGCCAGCAGGCGGTCGACCAGTTTTTCCCACGCATCGGGGGAAGCATCGTTGACAAACGCATCAACCTCGGCAGGTGTGGGCGGCAGTCCCAGCAGATCAAAGGTCAGTCGACGAATCAGTGTTCGGCGATCGGCTTCCGGGGAAGGTGCCAATTCATTTTTCCGCAGACTTTGAAGAATGAACGCGTCGATGGGATTGCGTACCCATTGGCGATCTTCTGCGGCCTCAAAAGTGGGAACCTGCGGTTGCTGAACCGGTTGAAACGACCACCACTGAAAGTCTTCGACCACAGCGTCGCGGAGTTGATGTCCTTCGGGCCAGAGTGCGCCGTCCTGAATCCACTGCCGGAGAATTTCCACGTCATCGCTGGTCAGAGCCTTGCCGTCTTTTGGCATGGACGCTGGTTGCCCGTCTGTGGACGTGACGACACTGATCAGGGTGCTGGCGTCCGGGTTGCCTGGTTCGATCATGCCGGAAGCCAGCAGGTCCTGCTGCGTCTGCAGTGAAAACTGGCCCTTGCGATCTTCTGAATTGTGGCAGCTCAGACAGCGCCGCTGCAGCAGCGGCGCGATGCGCGTTTTGAAGTGATCGTCGGCATCGCAGGGAAGACAACTCAGCAGCACAAGAAGGATGGCAGAACGGCAGATCAGGGGGTGAGACATCAGCGATCGCCTGTTGCGGGTCGGTCCGGGGTCATCGAAGAAGAGAGCAGGCCATTATCATGACAGCAGCGCCCCCCTTTCAGCAACTGGCAAATTGCCAATCCGCTCGGGTCTCAGAGAACAAAAACACCGGGCATACACCACGATGTGACGAACGTCGGATCTACGATGTGTCAGGATCGTCTCCTGCGACGCTGGCAGAAAACTGCGGCGTCCTGTGAGGCTGCGGGGAGGCATTGAGAAGGGGCTGACGATGGCGGACCGCAGCCTGCAGGTTGCCGCCGGTTGTCGCGACGTTGGTGTTTCTGAGCACTGTTTGTTGCTCCGTTAATCAGAAGAACTCGGTTCGTCAAGGGGAACGACACGTCGGAATTGTTGTTCCGACAATACCTGCAGATCCCTGGATTTCAGGGCCGTTCAATGTTTACAGAACGAGGCCTTTGCTTCAAAGTACCGACCAGCAGAGCTGACCAGCGTCGCTCTGACGTTAGTGATTGCCGAACGGCAGCCGAGCCACGATATCAGCGAGTGAAGAATTCGCGATTCAGACCTCCGCCACAAATGGTTCAAACCACGGACGCGTTTTCTACTGTTCCAGTAAAGGCCTGCAGCGCTCCCGATGGATGTCTTTCTTGAACAACAGCCCGATTGGGCACAGCGATCTCTGGTCTCACGCATCGCCGTGTCACATCCCCTGCGGGCGCTGACTGCAGACGAATTGCTCTCCGAGGCGGAACAGCTTCCCGGGCGCGGTGTGCGCTATGTCAGCATCCGCCGTCAGCAGGTGCAGCAGATCGATGCGGGGCGAGTTCAGCATATTCTGGCCGATGTCGGGGTCTCCGTCAGCAGTCTTGGTTACTGCGGGGGATTTACCGGAAGTCTGGGGATGTCCTTTGAGCAGGCTCAGGAGGACACGGCCAGAGCGGTCGATATGGCCCTTGAAATCGGTGCCCGATCGCTGATTGTCCTGCCCGGCTGTCAGAACCTGCACACGTACAGGCATGCTGAGCAGTCGATTCGCATGGGGCTGCAGAGCGCGATCAGTCACGCAGGCCAGGTGCAGCTCAACCTGCTTGTTCCCACATCATCCCTGCTGGGAAATCATTCCGACAACTTTCGCTCACGCGAAGGAATGCTGGACTGGCTTGAGACTTCGACCAGTCACCGCGTGCAGCCGCTGATTGTCGTCCGTGGTAAAAACAGGACGTGTCGGTTGCCCAGTGGCTGGAGGAAGAGCCTGTCCGGTGGCGGCGTGCTGAGGCTGTGTCAGATGTGCCGCAACTACGAACGCAATTCACGTGTTCTGAATCGGCTGCTGCGAATCCTGACTCTGAAGCATTCACAAACCAGTGATCTGTCGATCACGGTCGATTGAATTCCAGATTACCGCGCTCCGTTCATCCCGGAAAGTTCGCAGGTCGATGGCTGGGATGGCCCGACGGTGTTCATTCTGGAATCGTCGCGTTTCGCTCCGCCGAAACGTGCGTCCAGCGTGCTCCAGCACACCGGCGAGCGGACAGGGTCAGCGCTCCGAGACGTCTGTGCTTGTTGATGTTCACTTCAAAGTTCTCATCTCGGTGGGCTCACGCCGCGTCACTTGCCTTTGGGGAAGACGCCTCGCTGCCATCAGGCAAAAAACGACTCTGATCTCCCATCCCATGTGAACATCGTTTCGCCAATCCAGGCTACCGCTGCGAGGACTTTTCCACGGGCGTCTCGCTGCCAGATCCCGCGCCTTTTGCCCTGATCAGATTCAGCAGCGATCCAGTCAGTGATTCGCGGGCACCCGGATCACCCGTTGCACGTAGTCTGTCGATCAGCCCGCCGGGTTTGCCGAGCAACGAATTCGCGGTGGCGCTGTCAGAAAACAGTCCTCCCGGTCTCAACATTTGAAAGCCAGCCGGCAGGCCAACAGCCGGTTCGGCAATCGTTCCGGTGACTGCCAGCATCAACGGTGACTTCACAACCAGGGAAAGCAATCGCAGCCAGAGATGGTTATTTGAAAGCCCGGCGGGCAGACACACTTCCAGTTGCAGATCGAGGGTTTCGTCCAGTCGCAGAGTTCCGCTGGTGGCGATTTGAAAATCCGGGGCCACCTGAGGCAGTTGAAATTCCATGCGGTCGTGATGAATACCGGACTCCGTGATTTCAAAGTTCAAACTGGTCTCCTGAGCCACCCGGAGGCGGTCGGGCAGTACTAATCCTGCCGCCTGCCTGAGCAGCACGGGCAATTGATGTTCCAGCGGGTCTGCAAGCCTTGCTTGCAGTTCATGGAAGGTCACGCGACCGCGAATCGGAAACGGAGTTCCGCTGCCGGTGGTATCCAGAGGCATTTCAATCGCATCCAGCCAGACCGAGGCGGAGCCGGTGATGCCGGACGTTTGAGACAAAACTGGAGCGACAAGGGCCAGATTCTGTTCTGCGTGCGAGTCTGACAAGGGCGCATGATCAAAAATCTGTGACTCATTGAACTGGACGGTTCGACGTTGTTTCGAGTTGAGACCGACGTGCCCTGTCAGATTCAGCTGCTCAAGGTCTACCAGAGGCACTTGTCTCCAGGGGACGGAGAGTTGAAAGTGTCCGTTCTCCACCGCAAAGAGGACGTCACTGGTTGAGGAATCTCGCGAGCCAAACTCCGGCCATCTGCCATCCGGACCAATCCGTATTCTGAGCACCGCGTTCCGCAGTCGCAGGTGCGTGGTGGCCGAGGCATCCATGAGGAAAGACCACAGCCCTTTCGATGTGGAGAGCTCCGCGATTGAGCAATCCAGTTGCCCCGCCGCATCCCGCAGCTGCACGTTCTGAAAGACCAGTGGTGTTAACCAGCCCCCGGAAGCACCGGAGGACGTCACGGAGATTCCGGAGCCTGCCGCAAGGCTCAACAACAGGCGACTGGCAGATGTCGGGAGCAGAAGCGAGGGCAACAGCAGGGTGCCTGTTGCCAGAATGGGCAACAGCAGCGAACCACTGACAACCGCTCGCCGCCAGCGTCGGGGACGTGGTGCATGCGTCGAGTGGTGTTGCGGTGAACCGGAATCCATGACGTCAGTTTGGCGGCTGTCCATAGCTATGGAGTTCGGGCAGGAGTTCAACACAGATCAGGGGCGACAATGGCCGGGAGACAGCCAGCTTTCCGCCCCATCAGAGCAGCTGCCTGGTTATTCTGCGTTCGCTGCGTGCGGTCGCCGTCATCGCCGAACGGATTGTAGCAGCCTGTTTACAGTTGCGGGCAGAAAATCAGGCGGAGTTCCAGTTTCGGCCGCGTTGTTCGTAATTTCCCGAAGTGCCAATCAGGCAGGAATTCGGATCCAGGTGCCATGCACCGCGAGCCATCAGGAAGCCATCAGGTGCATGGCACCTGAGTTCACAAACTCAATAGAGATCAGTATTTAAGGAAATTGCAATGTGACTGCGGATGCTCAGGTGCCATGCACCGGGGAGGTCCCGGTGGGTGTGGCGAATCCGCTGAAATCGGGATTTCCTGCCTTGGAATGTCGTTGCCTCTGAAATTTCGGACCAGTAGACTGCTGGTTCTGCCCTTCCCCCCTGCCCTCCATCGTGTCGAAAGCGATTTCATGCTCAGCCTGCTGCAACCACCGGTCCGGCTCTGCGATGGCGTGGGGCGACGTGAATTGCTGCGAGCTGGTGGGCTGAGTGCACTCGGGCTGACGCTGCCGTGGCTGGATGGCTCGGTTTCCCGTGCGGATTCTGCGACGATTTCAGCGACGGGCGGAAAAGCCAAATCCTGTATTGTGCTCTTCCTGATGGGGGGGCCTCCTCAGCATTCCACCTTTGATCCCAAGCCTGGTGCACCGGCGGAAGTCCGGGGCCAGTTTGAACCCGTGTCGACAGCCGTGCCGGGGATGCAGATTTGCGAGCTCTGGCCGCGAACGGCCCTGATCACGGATCGTCTGGCGATTCTGCGCGCGATGTCGACAGGCGACAATGCTCATTCCTCCAGCGGGTATTACATGCTGACCGGGCAACCCCATGCGCCGATGAATGCAGAGAATGCGAATCCCGG
>CAIYBH010000108.1 GCA_903924405.1 uncultured Planctomycetaceae bacterium
CGTTTCGGAACGCACGTCCAGTTGATCTCGCTGATTAAACAGGGCTCTCAGGCGTTCGCGTGAGTAGATTCGAATGACATTTTTCTTGTACCGCAGTCGTCCCTGCTCATCATAATCCAGGTTTTCAGCGATTTTGGGAGTTGCCATGTCGGCATACAGTGCGGCGAAGGTTTCGGGGTCTACACCGCGGCCTTCTTCCAGATCCTGTTCTGCGTTCACCCCACCGACAGAAACGCCGAAGAAATTCACGCCTGTCGTGACTGAGGTGCTCTGCCCTCCGGCGGAGAGCAGACTGCTCAGTTCGCGAACCGACTTATTGACCAGCCGATAAGCTCGAAGCACATCCGTGCCGAACTTCTGATCGTCACCTTCCTGAGCCTGCAGCAGCGTCGGAGCCTGAGTAGTCAGCACACCAAGCGTGTAGCCAGAGAACAGCAGAATGCCCCCGGCGGCAAGAGTTCGAAATCGTATCATGGTTCCCGTTCCGAAAATGTTTCGGCATGAGCCTCACAGCGAACAAGATGCCGAGGCCTGGTGAGTCGTGCGTGCGTTGACCAGCATTCAAATTCTGCGGCAGAAAGGCTCAGGCGGCGCGACGACCTGATTTCACGTCTCCATCTGTCTTTCGCTCAGAATTTGTGAGTGGCAGGGTTGCCTGTTCACTTTGGGAGTGTCCGGCAGCCCCGAAACGAAAGCTGAGTGCCGTGATCAGACCGCAGACGGTGAGCGCTAAGAATGCACCCAGAATTGCGACCTGATCGTCGTTAAAAATACCAGTCAGTCCCATAGCTGTTGCCCTGCATGCAATTCTGTTCTGCAAACACGTTCCCAGCCGACAGGCTGATCTCTGATTGCGTCATCGGCAGAACCTGCAGATGTCTTCGGCCAATCCTTCCGGCCCTCTTCACCCAGGAATGAGTCGCCCGCAAGGTTCGGGACAGGAAAAGATCAGGCCCCCCGAAAATTTCTCCACGTGTCGTGTAACGATTCCAAAACCGCTCCGGTCGGGAAAACCCGGGAAACTTTAACGCAGCCAGTTCGACGGCATGAGATTTTCCGACATCCTGCAGGTTGCGGACCGAATACCGCGCACTGCCATGCCGATCCCCTTTTCTGCCGGAGCAGGGTTAATGGGTGGGTGAGCAGCGGGGTGTGACTATCCAGCAGGCTCCCGGGTTGCTGCGGAATTGTCTTCCGACAGAGTGTAGCCCGATAACGTCCTTCTGTGTTTACGGCGGCATGATGCTGACTGTTGATGAGCAGGGAAGTTCCGAAGAGTGAATTACGGCCTTTTGTGTCGTCTCGATGTTCGCGGAAACTGCCATGCAACATATGTCTCGTCTGCCATTGTGGATTGTCTGTTGTTGCCTGGTTCTGATTCCTGCGGGCTGTTCCAGCCAGAAGCAGAAGGCTGAAGCCCTGGTCCGCGAGGCCGAAGCATTACAACGGCGGGGAGACCATTCCGGAGCACTCAGTCTGCTTGATCAGGCTGTTGCTCTCCATCCTGCTCTGGCAGAGTCTCATTATGCAAGGGGGGTCTGCCAGGCAGGACTCGGACGACACGCTGAGGCCGTGAACTCGCTGAAGTCTGCAGTCAACCTGAAGCCATCGTGGGCTGACGCGTGGGTCGCCTGTGGTCAGTCGCAAAAACACTCGGGTGATCGAACATCCGCGGTCGGGTCATTCAGCGAAGCTCTGCGTCTGGACAGCACACATTCCGCCGCGCGCTACGAACGTGCGTGTGTCCTGATCGACCAGCAGGACACTACGAGCGCGCTGGAGGATCTTGATGCGCTGATTCGACACAATCCATTGCACCTCGGCGGGCGCTATCAGCGCGCATTGTGCCTGTGGAAGTCGCATCCCGAGCAGGCGATTGAGGATCTGGATTACGTGCTGACTCGTGAGGAGGGCAACGTCGACGCGTTGGTTCTGCGGGGTATGGCATGGAGTCATGCCGGAAAGCCGGAGCGAGGCCTCGCGGATCTGAATGCCGTGTGTCAGAAGGCACCTGAAAGGTTTTCCGGATGGCTGGAACGTGGCCGTGTTTTGCGCAAACAGAAACGCCTGACGGACGCGGTGGCTGATCTGCGTCAGGCCGTACGTCTGGACGCCCGGAATGTGGACGCCCTGTTTGAACTTTCATGCACCCTTCAGTCCACCGGTGATTTTTCAGAAGCCGATCGACTACTTCGACAGACGCTGGAATTGCAGCCTCAGCATATGGCTGCCCGGATTGCTGCGGCTGAGTCGCTCATGGGGCAGGGAGCATTTGAAGCTGCTGCCGGAGCACTGCAGAAGCTGGTTGGTGAGTCGGAGTCAGCAGGTTCAGCGCAATTGAGTGCACTGAATGATGCGCGGATGAGTCTGACGCGGTGTCTGGTGGAATTGAAGCGGATGGACGAGGCTCTGGTGACGATCCAGCAGGTGTTGCAGTCGCAGCCCCAGCGTGAAGCGGCCAGAATGCTGCGGGCCGACCTCCTCGAATCCCTGGATCGACGTGAAGAAGCTGTTCGTGAGTACTCGTTGCTGATCGACCGGCAACATCAGGACCCCGTGTTGCTGTTGAAGCGAGCGAGTTTGCATGTGGCTTCTGAGAGTATGACTGCCGCACTGCAGGATCTGAATTCGCTGCTCAGTCTGCAGCCACGAAATGCCGAGGCCCTGAATCTGCGGGCGACGGTCTTCGAGACGCAGGGGGATTCTCAGAGGGCTATCGACGACCTGACGCAGGCCATTCGTGTTTCCCCGGATCCCGCTGCATTCTATTTCCGCCGTGGTTTGCTGCTGGAGTCATCGGGACAGCATGACGCTGCCTGTGCGGATCTGCAGTTTGTGCTGCGTCAGCCGTCGCCATCCGCGGAGGTGCTGCAGGCGCTTGTCCGGATTCTTCAGAAACAGGGAAAACGCGACGAGACGCTGCAGGTGCTGGAAGCTGCCGAGACTGGTTCACCAAAGGCCCTTTCTTCGCCGTTGCGATTGACCTATGCGGGGCTGTTGCTGGACAGGAATCGTACGTCCGAGGCAGTGCGGCAACTGGGAACAATGACTGCTGCCGAACTTGAATCGCCGGAGGCGTTGTTGTGTCGTGCTCGTGCTGAGGCTGCGTTCGGAAAACCCGCCAGTGCAGTCACGTATCTTCGTTCAATTCCGACGACAGCTCGATCCATGCAGTCCCAGTGCCTGCTGGCAGCATCGCTGATTCAGACGGGCAGCCCTGCAGAGGCTCTGTCGATTCTCACCCCGCTGATTAAAGCCGCACCCGAGGAGATTGAACTGCGGAGACTACGATTGCGGGTCCTGGCGATTCAGGAAAACTGGGGGGATGCTGAGGACGATGCCATGTTTGTGATTGCACGCGACCCGGAGAACGTTGATGCGAGGCAGGTTCGCGGAGTACTGCTGTCCCTGCGCGGCGCACGGGCTGAAGCTCTGCAGGATCTGGAATATGACACGGTGCGACTGCGGAATTCTGTGACTCTGATCTGGCATCGGATCCAGTGCCTTGCGGCTGCCGACGGGACCGAGGTCGCAAGGTCGGAACTGGATGAACTTGTGGAAATTGCGCCAGAGCATATCCCGGCCCGCATGCTGCGTGCGACGCTTGCGCTGCAGACGGATGATTATCGATCGGCCGCCGAAGATCTTTCAGCGGTGCTGAAGCTGCAGCCCACGAATACAGAGGCCCTTGTGAAGCGTGGCGTGCTGCTGATGCGAGTCGCAAGGACTCAGAGCGCCGTTGCAGATCTCACGCAGGCGTTGCAGATCAATCCGGAACTTGCAGATGCATGGCTGTATCGGGGGCAGGCAAGGCATCAGATGCGACAGTTTATTCCGGCGATTGAAGACCTGAAACACTGCCTTGAACTGCGTCCTGAGGACCCACTGGCGATGGCGTTGATGGCGCGGATCGCGGCCGATGATAATCGCCCTGAAGATTCAGTGCGCCTGTACGATACGTTGCTGCAACGTTACCCTGGAAACAGTGTGGCATGGTACAACCGCGGAATCGTGCTGTATCAGCTCAAACGTGTTGATGACGCCGTGCGATCATGGACTCGGACGCTCGAATTACAGCCACGAGAATCGCGAGCGCTCAGCAATCGCGCAGCCGCTCTGGTTCTGCTCAAGCGTCACCAGGAGGCGGCGGCAGACTATCAGCGACTGGTCCAGCTGACTCCGGACAATTCGGCTGCCTGGCAGAATTATGCCATTCTGCTGATCTCCAGTGAGCAACCGGACGTCCGCAATACCGAGCTGGCTCTTCACGCGGCTGAGCAGGCCTGCAAATTGTCGGAATACGAGGACTGGAGGCATCTGAATTCCCTCGCGAAAGCCCATGAAGCAGCGGGGAATCTGCAACAGGCACGGACGTGGGCCGAGAAGGCGAGAGCGATTGCTCCGTCCGGCTTTCGAGCAGCTCCGGAACTGCTGGTGCGGAGTCTTGACGCTCGGCTGAAGAACCAACAGAACAGTGCGCCATCACCCGTCGCCGGACCGAATTCCTCTCGTCGGCTGCGTGCAGCAACGGGAGGTCGCCCCGCTGTGGGCAACTGAAGCCCACAGCTGGTCGTTCTGCTCTCAGTCAACCGCAGATGGTTCAGGAAATGAATGACCTGCCGCACCCCGGATGCTGACTGCCGCTACCCGCAAATTCGGCGGACACGCGCGATTCAACCTGAGCTTCGACTCGCCGAAATGGCGTGAGAGTCAGCTTGCTGCAACCCACGCGGTTCAGGGGCGACTGCCCGTCGCTGGCGAGGTCTCCGGTCGACGTGCACCCGCCGGAGGACGCGCCGGGGCGGGACAGCAATCCACGGGGCAAACATCGTGATTCGCCGGAAACAACCCCACGCACTCACGAGGTCCGCAGCCCATCCGCTCCTGAATCAATTTGCGAATCATGCGGATGAACAGCGGGTGCGATCCGGGAGTTCGGGCTCGCACCATGGTCATCCCCAGTTCGTTACAGAGGTGCATTGCTGCATCGTCCAGATCATACAGAACCTCCATGTGATCAGAGAGAAATCCAACCGGAGAAATCACCAGGCTTTTCTGGCCGTTTTGATGCAGTTCCTTCACGAAATCCAGAATGTCCGGTTCCAGCCATGGATCTTCCGGACGCCCGCTGCGACTTTGGTAGACAAGGCGCCATGAGTCCGCTGGCAGGTGCAGCCGCTCAGCAATCAGTCGACAGGTTTCGTTCAGCTGCTTCTGATAATCGGAAGTCGTTGCCATGCTCATGGGAATACTGTGAGCAGTAAAGGCAACGAATGGAGTGTTGCCACCGGCAGTCGCGTCTTCGACTGCCTGGCCGACATGCCCGGATAGAACCTCAATCAGGTCCGGGTGATTGTAGAAGACACGAATCTTGTGAAATTCCATCCCGGCAAATTCGGGATCAGCAATCGCTGCCTGTATGTTTTCGCGGTATTGACGACACCCTGAGTAACAACTGAATCCTGAGGTCACGTAGGTCAGTACGCGTTTGACACCGTCCTGTTTCATCTGTCGGACAGTGTCAGTCAGCAGCGGATTCCAGTTTCGGTTGCCCCAGTAAACCGGCAGGCCAATTCCGTGATTCTCCAGTTCAATCTTCAGTACAGCGATGAGTTCCCGACACTGCTCATTGATGGGGCTGATGCCGTCGTAGTGGTAGTAGTGCTCAGCCACTTCCAGCAGGCGTTCCCGTGGAACGGGTTTTCCGCGCAGCACGTTTTCGAGAAACGGAATGACATCGTCGCGCCCCTCCGGTCCTCCAAAGGAAAGCACAAGGATGGCGTCGTAAGGGTGGCCGGTTGTCATAGCACGGATCTGCAGCAAGGAGTGTTGTCTCACACACAGTCGGAAGACTGAGGTCGACAGAGGTATCGGGGAACAACGACAGCCTGCTGCTGCCGCCCGGCGGAATTATAGCCTGTCATCCCCGGTTGCCAGCCACGATCCGGATTTCGAGTTCAGGGAACTTCGAGTTGCAGCCCGTTGCTGATCTCAGGGCTGCGGATTTCTGGGGAGAACGGTGCGGCCAAAGGCTTCCAGATGCCTGAAGTTATCGCAGAAGGTCGTGTAATGCAGACGCTGTCGAATGTCTGCTGTGAGGGCCTGTCCTCCGGCCACAAGGGCACAATCGTAGGCATTCGCAGCATCGTACAGCGTGTTGAAGCTGGCGATGAACCGCTCCGGATCACGGATTGAGGTAATGCTGACCCACATCAGGCCTGGACGATCAGTTTCGATGGCCTTTCGCAGCGTATCGAAAGGCAGCATATGTCCGAGTGCTGTCGCACGCCAGCCGCAGTCTCGCAGAACAAGTTCAGCCATGTTGACAGCGAGTGTATAAGGATCACCGTCCAGCGTTGCCCCAAGTGCCAGAGGGCCGTTTTCGGGACCGTTTCCTACCGCTCGCCGCAACTCATGAATCACACGATTGCAGGTTTCGCAGGCCCGACGCTCCTGATAAACCTCCATCTCTCCGCACCGCCACATGTCTCCGATTTTGTGAAATGCCGGGGCAATCACGGAATCGCAGATACGGGCGACGCTGCTGCCGGACAGAAACATGTCGAGGATGACCCGTCGAGCCGTTGACTCGTCCCCGACACTCATCGCTCGGAGAAACTCACCCTGAGCACTCTGATCCGAGGTTGGACTCACACCGGTTCCCGGGGGTAACCCAATCACTTCGGGGTGTGAGATCGACATTCGCTCTTCGCGGATGTATCTCAGCACTGAATCCAGTGAAAGGCGGCGATGTCCGCCTCCCGTTTTGGCGGCTTCAATCAGACCCTTATCCACCCATCGCTTCAGCGATGACTCACTGACCCCGATCGCAACCGCAACTTCTCTTGGAGAAAAGAACTGGCTCACAACCGTTTCTCTCAAACAAAACTAAAAGTCAGCGATCCGGAGACGCAGGGAACAATCAAGCGGCCAAACAAACAGACAAATGAGTCTTCAACAGACTCCGCTACCCCATGTTTTAGGCGTTTTTCTGCTTCTGGCCAAAAACCAGGTCGTTCATTTCCCCGCATTTTCCGGGAAACAGTCACCACAGGACCCTTGAAAACGTTCACAAATCAATTAGGGCAGAAAAGTGCTTCAGCCTCGGTTTTCAGGCCAATTCGTCGAAAAACACTCAGTTTTGGAATCAGTTGTGGCCTGAGCCTCCGGACTTTGCCGCTGGAAACACTGGCAGCGGTCATCACAGGAAACTATTTCGGAAACCCACCGAGAATCCAGAGATGCTGCCGTCCTTGTCCGGTGCTTTTTCGGGAAAGATACGCCTTTTTCGCCCTCGCTGTGCCCGGGAAAGACGTGCGTACAGACGGCGTTTCTGCGGTGGTCTCCTATGGCTCATTGCTGTGCATTTCGACGGACTGGTGGCAGGATTCCCGGATGCGGCGGACCGTGCATGAAATCGGCTGCCCGGCGGGTTTGGTGGTGTCAGGAGGAGGCGTGATGGTGTTGCACTGTGCTGCCATTCCTCGGGCGATTTATGCATCGGTCCGGGGAGCTCAGGGTGCGTTGATGGCCGGTAGTGGAACCAGGGGCTCAGGGCGTGTGAGTGGACTTTGCTGGCGGCCCTCGAACTCCAGCGGAAACTCGGCGGGTACTGTCGCAGCATGCATACGAATGGGCTGGTTTTGAGTGTTTTCAAGGGGCGCGGACGTATCGGGCACCACGATCAGCCAGCGGCGATCCTTCAGGAGAATCTGAGTCCTCATGACTCGAGAAAACTCGGCCGTGATTCCTTCGTTGCGATTGCCGAACACTGCGTCGCCGATAGCGCGGGCTGATGGCTCAAAACTACTGGAGGCGACCTGCAGGGCTGTGCGGACTTCGTCACTTTTCAAGTAGTCATTCAGAGTTGTCTGGAGGACTGAGTTTGTGATGAAGAGTTCCCGCAGCATGGTCGCCATGAGCTTCTGCAGTTCGTGATCCGTGGCAGCCGCCTGCAGACTTTCCCGCACAACCCGACGAACTTCCGGGTGGGTACTGATTCTTGACACGATGCGTTCGGTGACTTTTACAAAATCGTCGGTGCGGGCTTCGATGGCTGGCGTAATTTCATCGGCGAGGAAGCGTTCAAATTCGCGACGCACGGCATTTCTCTCGGGAAGTGGCGACACGTCGTAGAGATATCGCCAGGTGAACGACCATAACGAAACGCGTTCCCACAATTCGCGTCCCAGTTGCAGGGCGACCGGTCGGATTTCCTGTTCGACAATCGGCAGGATTTCCTTGCGTACGAGGGGCACAATCCTCTGCTGAATCAGTTCGCCCTGATAGCGGTCCGAGAGCCTTGTGAAGTCGGCACGATGGCGTTCAAGGACCTTTGGTAGCTCGGCTTCGACGGCCACGGTGATGTGTTTGAGGCCGTTGATCAGTACGGGTTGCAGGCGACTCAGCACAGCGGCGCTCTGGAGATCCCAGTCGCGAGTGATGATGGCGGTAATTTCCTGACGTCTTTCAGCCGACAGAAGCGTTCTGGCGACCCAATCGAGTGACGAGGGGGTGGTCTGGTATTCCAGTGAAAACCCATGGGGACACATCGAACGCAACTGTGCCTCGTCAATCAGCAGCAGAGCGGATTGAGTGGCGATTGGGTCGATCGTCGCGCCGAAGGCCGTTCGTACGCGCCCGATCTGCACCAGCCGACCCTCGGAGTTTTTCATAAAGATCGGATCATTGGGGGCCAGCATCAGCATCGTGTCGGCAGTGGCGGAATACTGTTGCGTGGCGCCGAGGAGCCATCGTCCGATATCGTGGAAAAGACCCGCGAGTGGTGCCTGTGTTCCCTGCGCCTGAAGGCAGATTGCCCAGATTGCCCATAAAAACAGGCTGCTCCAGAGCAGGCTTCCCAGGGCGATGCGAATTCGTTTTCCCGGTATGTCAGCCTTCAAAACCGTCTTCCCATGAGATGATTGGCGAATCGGATGATGCTCGATGATTGGTCCGACATTGCGCAGAATGAAAAGGCCAGGGGTTTCGGCCGGCAGTTCGATCGGTTGCCGAGGAAGCGAGCTTGCCGGAACGCGGGAAAAATCATAATGTTTATTGGTTGAAGTTGATCAGAAAGCACAGCCACTTCGCTGGACAGAATATCATACAGACCCCGGCACAGGAAAGACATGACGGCCTTACCGTCGGTACCGGCGGACCTTCAGGCGCAATGACAGGGTGCTTTGTCGTCTGATACGAACGGAACTCCATGACACTGATCAATTCCTCCCTGCTGCTGGGCTTGATCCTTGCGGGTATTCCGCTGATTCTGCATCTCGTCATGCGCGCGAAGCCGAAGCGGATTGAGTTTCCCGCTTTGCGGCTGCTGAAAGCTCGCCAGCCCTCAAACGCACGCCGCATGCGTCTGCGTCAGTTTCTGCTGCTGGCCCTGCGCATTCTGCTGATCTGTGCCCTGGTCGTGGCGATTGCCAGACCATCACTGCCCGCCGCCAACTATAGTCTGCGGTGGTGGGAGTGGCTGGGGATTATCACGTCCGCCGGATTGAGTGTTGCGGGCTACTTTGGGCTGATCCGGCGCCAGGAACAGCGCCGGTTGCCAGCGGCTGGCCAGCTGCAGCACCGCAATCGGCTGAAGGTCTGGTGTTTGCTGACAGGGCTGTTGTTGCTGGTGCTGCTGACCGGGATTCCGTGGAGTGTGCGTGTGCGCGCGGAGTTGCTGTCACCGGGAAATGAAGGGACAGAAGATATTCCGGTGGCGGCAGTTTTTCTGATCGATAACAGCATCAGCATGAAGTATCGGCAGGAGAATCTGACTCGTCTGGAAGCTGCGGCTGAACGCGCGCAGGATCTCCTCGAACAGTTTCCGGCGGGAAGTCGAGCCGCAGTAGCGACAGCAGAGACCGACCAGGAAATCATTTTCCAGGCAGATTTGTCCGGCGCATCATCGCGTCTGGAGTCGCTGGAATTCACCGCTGTGCCTGGCACCCTGAACCGACAGCTGCGTGCCGCTATCGAAGCTCAGGTCGAAGATCGGAAGCTGGTGCAGGAACAGGCAGGCCTCGGAGGTACGGCTGACTTGTTCGCCCGCGACATTTATGTGCTGTCGGACTTCTCCAGAGCCTCCCTGCAGATCCCGGACGAAAGTGGACTGGCGGACCTGCTGACGCAATTGAACTGGCTGCACGTGTATCTTGTCGATCTGTCAGTTGCCAATCCGATGAACGCCGGAATCACGCAGCTCACATTGTCCGACGAGACCAGTGTGACCGGACTTGACCTGCTTCTGTCCATGTCGGTGACATCGACACCCGGGCTGCCTGCGGTGGCAACGCTGGAGACCAGCATCATTGATGACTCCGGGCAGGAAGTTCGCAGCGGGGCGCCGGTGCTGGTCAAACTGGATGGAAATGCGGCACAGTTTCAGACGGCGTTGAAACTTCCGGGGGCGGGAACCAGTGTTCAGGGGGTTGTGCGTCTGACGGCAGAAGATCCGCTGATGGAAGACAACGTCCGCTACTTTTCGTGTGGAGTTCGCCCGGCACCCAAAGTGCTGCTGATAGCGGACCGGCCTGAAGAGTCACTTTACCTGAAAAATGCTCTGCAAGTACGCCGTTGCCAGTGCCTGAGTGTGGCGACCGCCAGCGCTGGAGAGCATGCGTTCGCGGGATTTGATGCCATCATCCTTGTAGGGCTGCAGCGTCCCGATGACACGCTGTGGAATGCTGTGGCCACCTATCTGCAGAGCGGTGGTGGCGTATTCATTGTGGCCGGTTCCTCACGCATCCAGCCCGGGGCCTGGAACACGGCCGCGGCGCAGAGACTTCTGCCGGCCATACCGCTCACAGTCGTTCGCTTTCTGAATGAACCCGGGCAACTGCGACTGGCGGCGACCCAGCATCCGATTCTGCGGGACTTTCAGCGGGACGAAGCGCTGCGCGTGGAACTGGGGGCTGCAGCGTTCGATCGCTGCTGGGCCGTCGAACCACAACCGGAGGCAACCGTACTGATGACCTTGTCAGGCCCCGGCTCCAGGCCTGCGCTGCTGGAACGAACGCTGGGTGAAGGACGTTGTCTCATGTTCACGTCAGCCATGGACAACCTTCGCGATGGGGGAAGTCAGTGGAACAATCTCGTCACCAGCTGGAGCTTCCTGGCCCTGGTTGAGGAATTGCTGGCGCACCTGACCAGCCAGCAGACATTTCCGCGAAACTTCATCTCCGGAACCCCCGTGGATCTCCCTGTACCCGCGACGCAGCGGTTTGAACAATTCCTGCTCCGACGGCCCGGCCTGCGGCAAACGCGGGGCACTCTGGAACCCGATCAGTCGAGCGTACTGCTGACGGACGCGGGCGAACAGGGACACTACCTGTTAAAGCCCTTCGAATCTCCCTCGCCCTTCGAAGCCGCGTTTTCCGTCAATTTTCCAGACAGGGAAACTGAGCTGACCCGGATCCCGGATGACCAGTTAAGGTCCCTCGCCGACACTGAACAATTGACCATTATTCGACACCCTGAGGACCTGCAGAACGCAGTCCGTGCCAGTCGATTGGGTGTGGAGGTTTTCCCGGTCCTGCTGGGACTGGTGCTGCTACTGTTCTGTGCCGAGCACCTGATGTCCAACTTCTTCTACGACCAGGCTCCCACCGCCCCCTGACCCCCTGAAAAACGCCGAATGCAAAGCGGCTACAAACCCAGGTGCCATGCACCGTTGGCAAATAGGTGCCATGCACCTTGTGAGGGGGATTGGCTGAAAATCCATTTTCGCTCAGGATTCGAAGGGCGACTTGTGAAAACGTTTTTAACGTCTTGATTCGGGGGCGTCTCACTCAGGCCCTTGCGTCGCGGTCCAGCGTCGTGGCGTGTCCCCCGGCCGTCTTCCGTGGTGTTTTTAAGGAAGAAATGACTGGTTTTTTATCCAAGGCGCCATGCACCTGAGTTATTAAGGTGCATGGCACCTTGACTGGTCGGCGTTATTAAGGTGCATGGCACCTTGACTGGTCCAGCGACGCGGGAGGCTGTTTGCAGAGGGCGATAGGGATGGGGGTTGGAAATTTTTTTGCGCTCTGTGGCGTGGGTCAGCGGGGTTGACCGGCGAGGTTGAGCGCGACGA
>CAIYBH010000109.1 GCA_903924405.1 uncultured Planctomycetaceae bacterium
CATTGAACCTGCAACTCAGCGCGGTTTGCGCCGACGAATCGTCCCGGATGCCGTTTCACTGCCGAATTCATTCCGCCAGGCAGCTCGCGGCGACCACGTCGAAAAACACACCTGAATGTTCAACACGCCACCACTTCGCCTCGGCCGGTTGGTGCGGCCTGGGCCGTCCACGGTGTCTGAGCGACCTTCCTGAGGAATTCCGCCATGCTTCGTCATCCGCTTCTGTCGCGCATCCGTCTGTGTTCGGCTGGCCTGCTGGCCTTCGGTCTGTTCGGTTCACTCGTGTGGGGTCAGTCTGCCACGGCGGTCACGTGGAAGCTGCAGACCATCAATGATCAATCCCCGTATGAAGCCTGCGGGGCTGCGGACTTCAATGGCGATGGCAGGATGGACATTTTCTGCGGGGATTCGTGGTACGAAGCGCCGACATGGACGAAGCATAAGGTGCGTGAGGTTCCGGCGAGCGGTCCGAATCCGCACTACTACGAGGACTTTTCGGATTCACCGCTGGATGTCAACGGGGATGGCCGGCCGGACATTGTGACCTGCAATTATTTCGGCAAGCGTGTGGGCTGGGTCGAGAATCCCGGCGGCGATGCGCGAGGGGCGTGGCAGGAACGGGAGATTGATCTGCCGGGAAATATGGAAACCGGCGAGCTGGTGGATCTGACGGGTGACGGTCAACCGGAATTTCTGCCGAATCCGGGCAGCGTGGTGGTGTGGTACGAGCTGACATCACGAAAGCCGGTGACCTGGAAGCGGCATGACTGTGGCAGTGAAGGGGCCGGGCATGGTGTGGGTGCTGGCGACATCAACAGTGACGGGCGACGCGACATCCTGACACCGAAGGGTTGGTATGAGCAGCCTGCCGAGGCGGGTGCACCATGGGTGTTTCATGCTGAGTTTCAGTTGGGTGCAGCGGGCGTGATGATTCTGGGATATGACGTGAACGGGGACGGGCTGACCGACGTGATCTGGGGAAATGGGCATGGTTTCGGATTGCAGTGGCTGAAGCAGACGAAATCGGCGGCTGGTGAACGCGAATGGACGAAGCTGACGATTGACGACACGTTTTCGCAGGTGCACACCTTGTTGCTGGCGGATCTGGATGGTCAGGGCGAACCGGAGCTGGTGACGGGCAAACGCGTGTATGCGCATGAAGTGGAGCCTGGAGCCACGGACGGGTCTGTGGTTTTGTCGTTTCAGTACGATCGCGCGTCGGAGAAGTGGATCCGCAGTACAATTTTTCAGGGTGATCCGGCGTTGAACGCTCCGAATGACGCGAAGGATCGCTGGGCCTTGAAAGACTTCCCGGCGGGCACCGCGGGCACGGGCCTGCAGATGGCCGCGGTGGACATGGACGCGGACGGCGACGTGGATTTGGTCTGCCCGGGGAAATCTGGTTTGTACCTGTTCGAAAACCAGCGCCTGCCACGATAACGCGTTTTCCGGGCGGGCGCGGACTGGGTGGGCGCGGACTAGGCGGGCGCGGACTGGGAGGGCGAGGTTCCACCCGAGCCGCTGCGCTTTGCGTTTGTGTTTTGGGGAGGGCGCGGACTGGGAGGGCGAGGTTCCACCCGAGCCGCAAACCTGGGTGTGACTGATGGGCTTTGGGTTTGGAACCACGGATGAACACAGATGGATTTGGGTGACTGATTCTCTGGCGGGTAACTTTGTGAGGGGCGTCGCGTTAGCGGCCGGTTGCGATTTGACGATTTCGTTGTTGCGATTGTGTTAGGAACCACGGAAAGACACGGAAAAACACGGAAGGCGTTGTCGTGGGAGGGCGAGGTTCCAC
>CAIYBH010000110.1 GCA_903924405.1 uncultured Planctomycetaceae bacterium
CGAGTTGTCGGTGGTGAGGAATGGTGGCGGATCAATCTGAGGCTGCCCGGGGCGGAGGAGGTGGATTACAACGATGTGGTTCGTGAAGTTCGGCGACAGGCGGTACAGGAGCTGACCGGGGAGCGTTTCCGCGGTGTTCGCGTCCTGTGCACCGGAATCGCGCCGGTGATCTACAAGGCCCGGCGGTCGCTGGTAGATGGTTTGATTCAGGGCCTCGCCAGCGATGTGCTGCTGATCGTTCTGGCAATTGTGATCACCATGCGGACTCTTTCCAGCGGCTTTCTCCTGTTGATCAGCAGTCTCTTCCCGACCCTGCTGGTTCTGGGAACGCTCGGCTGGCTGGGAATTCCGATCAATGTCGGGGCGGTGCTTGCTCCGTGCGTGGCGTTGGGTGTGACGGTTGATGATTCGATTCATTTCGTGGTGTGGTTTCGAAATGGTGTGCAGCGAGGCTTCACGCCCGGAGAAGCGGTTCTGCTGGCCTGGCGTGCCTGTGCTCGGCCTGTCTATCAGAGCTGGATGCTCCTCGGGCTCGGCATGGCGACTCAGTTCGTCAATGACTTTGGTTCAATTCGACAGTTCGGGATGATGATGGTGGCGATGCTGACGGCCAGTGTGGTGGGCAATTTGATTCTTCAGCCAGCGATTCTTTCCAGTCCGCTCGGAAAATTTGTCGCCCGCGGTTTTCGTCGCTCCTGACATTCGCAATGTGGGTGGGGGCTGGCGACGTATATTCAGAGATGTCGCCTGACAGCGTTTTGGGAAGCAGGACTGGAACGGAGGCCCTGTTCGCGGAAGCGATTTCGAAGTATCGATTCGTCCGCTGGAATTTCTGTGGATGCTGTCACCGCGAATCGCAATTTCGGAAAAGCAGCATGGGACAGAGCAGGCCGTTTTCGTTACGATACCGCGAGTGCCCCGTGTTGTTACAGAACTCAGCAGAAGTAGCAGGAGTAATGGTGATGAAACGCATACTGATCATGATTCTGGCGATTGCCGCGACGGCGAGCGCAGTGAGAGCTCAGGACAAGTGGGTTTCGCTGTTTGATGGAAAAACGCTGAATGGCTGGAAGATGGCGGAGCATGGTAAAGCCAATTATGAAGTCGTTGACGGTGCAATCCATGGGGTGACTGTCGAAGGCAGCCCGAACTCCTTTTTGATGACGGAGCAGGAGTTCGGAGACTTTGAACTGGAATTTGAGGTCAAAGTTCATGATCAGTTGAATTCCGGCTGTCAGATCCGGTCGCGTGGAAAGACCGAAGCCGATGTGGAGGCGGAAGCCAAACGTACCGGTACCCGGCCACAGGGAGAAGGCGGGCTCGGGCGGTTCCATGGACCTCAGGTTGAGATTGAGAAGGCACCGGGATTTGCCGGCTACATTTATGGCGAAGCCACACAATACGGCTGGTTGTCCGCCGAGCCTCGGACGGGCGGTAAACAACACAGTCTCATAAAGAGTGGTGACTGGAATAAGTTTCGGATTGTCGCCAAAGGTGCACACATTCAGACGATGATCAACGGCACCATGGTGGCGGATCTGCATCACGAAGAGATCTTCAAAACACATCCACGCGGGCACATCGGTCTGCAGGTGCACGGCATTGCTGCCGGAACTGGTCCCTTCGATGTTTCGTGGCGGAATATCCGAATTCGGCCGTTGTAATTCGGCCGTTTCAGGCTGGGCACAGCGGGAGTGTTTCCGGGGCTGCGTCCGGGGGCCGTTGGCTCCTCGATTCAGCTCCTTGCTCTCCAACGTCGGGTCCGTTCCACAGCCTGCCACCGGACTTCTGTATGTTGATGGAAGTAGTGGTGACTACAGGTGCATGGCAGCCGGATGCTGTTGTACAAGTGATGATGAATCTGAGGTCAGTGAAGGATCATTGAGCGTATGAAAAAGGCACCGGTTGGGACTCTGCTGAGTACATTGGCTGCATTGCTCGTCTGTGTGATTGTCCCGGTCAGGCTGGCACAGGCTCAGGAATTTGAAGGGATTCGGGTACCAGACGGGTTTCGCGTCACACGGTATGCCGACGATGAGCTGGCTCATGATATCTTCTCACTGACTCTGGATTCTGAGGGGCGTGTTGTTGTCTCCGGCCCGGGTTATATTCGTACATTGATTGATACGGATGGCGATGGGCGAGCGGATCGCTTTGAACAGTTTTCCGACAAGCCCGCATCGGGCGCTCAGGGAATGTTTTTTCACGGTCGTCGGTTGCTGTGTGCGGGAGATGATGGACTGCTTCTGTTTCAGGATGACAACGCAGACGGCAAGGCCGATGGCGCACCGCAGACGTTTCTGAAGATTGCTGCGGGTGGCGAGCACCACGTGCACTCCATTCAGAAAGGGCCTGATGGCTGGTGGTATGTGATCGCCGGAAACTTTTCGGGCGTGTCCGCTGCCTACGCGACATCGCCGTCGTCACCTGTCAAAGCGCCGGTGTCAGGGACACTGCTGCGACTCACCCCCGAGCTGCGTGGCGGAGAAATCGTGGCGGATGGCTTTCGAAATGCGTATGATTTTGCGTTTAACGAAATGGGTGACTGTTTCACTTATGACAGCGACGACGAGCGGGATATTTCGCTTCCGTGGTATCTTCCCACGCAGGTGTTTCATGTGCTGCCCGCATCCAATGCCGGTTACGTGACGCCCGGACTGAAACGCCCTCCAACCTATCCCGAGATGCCGCCTGTTGTGGCGTCATTTGGTCGAGGCTCACCCACCGGGGTGTTGTGTTATCGCCACCGGCAGTTTCCGGAGGCATACCGTGGAGCCCTGTTTGTTCAGGACTGGACACTCGGTCGAATTCTGGTTGTGCCGTTGAACGTTCAGGGAGCGGGCTGGACATCGCAGCCTTTCGAATTCGCTGCGGGGCAGAATCAATTCGGATTTGCTCCGACGGACATGGAGGTCGGACCTGACGGTAGCCTGTATGTTTCAGTTGGTGGTCGTGGCACGCGTGGCAGCGTTTATCGGATTTCATGGGACGGAAACAGCTCCACCCCCTCAGTCAGCACCAATGATGAATCGTCCGTGAATCGAGTCCTGCGGGCTCCACAACCCAACACCGCGTGGTCTCGAACCCGATGGGTGCCGGAGGCGAAAAAGCTATCGCCCGCAGTCTTTCGATCAGCAGCTCTCGACGCATCCCGCACAGTCGTGGAACGTGTGCGAGCTGTTGAAGTTCTTGTGGAACTGCATGGGGGAATGGATCCGGAAACGGCTCGGCAACTGGTCCGATCGGATGCTGTTGAGGTACGGGCCCGTGCCGCGTGGGCAATCGGGCGAACGAAGCCAGCCGCTCCGGATATCGGTAGTCTCAAGCCATTCCTGAGGGATGTTGACCCTTTTGTGCAGCGGGCTGCCCTCGAATCGCTCACCACGGTGACATCGGCGGATGTCTTTTCTGCCGTTATCGAAGAGCTGGCTGCGGCTCTTAGTCATTCGGATCGGGTTGTTCGGTTGACCGCAGCGCAATTGATGCAGCGGCTCGAACCAGCTCAGTTAAAAGCCGTCGAAAAGGCAATCGCAGATGATTCTCGCGCCATGCTCTGGTTTTATCTGGGACGACTGCAGCGTTCCGCGGCCCTCAGTGTTCCGGCAGCGCAGGTTGCCACTGCGGTGCTGCAGAATTCCGAAGCGTCAATTGGTTTACGCAGGGAGTCTGTCCGAGTGCTGCAACTGGCTCTCGGAGACACCGGTCCACAAAAAGATCGACCACCGATGTTCGAAAGTTATGCTCCCCGACTGTCCGCGGAACCGATTGAACGGGAATTGAACCCGCTGCTCATTGCCATTGCGGATGCGTTTCCCTCTGGTGACACGCTGCTCGATCATGAGCTGGTCAGGTTTTTCGCCATGACAGCGCCACTCAATCGGGATTTGTTCACCCGCATCCTCGGCCAGTTGACCGACGAAAGCCTGCCACAGGACGATCTGCATCGTCTGGCCGCGCTCAGCCAGTTTGAGCTTGAGCGTTCTGTGGAAGAGACTTCTGCCATCGCGAAGGCACTTGTTGCGGTGGACGTGAAGCTGAAGCGTCTTTCTATGAAGCAGGATACGAACTGGGACGACCGGATCGGCGAGCTGTATGGGGCCCTGTGTGCAGTTGATCCGGCACTCCCGTCACTGATCCCGAGTCAGCCGGGGTTCGGCCAGCCAGGTCATGTGCTGTTTCTCAGCAAAGTTCCGGAAGCTCTGATCCCGCAGGCGATTACGGGACTTGTGAATGCTGTCGCCGAGGATGCGGATTATCAATGGAGTAGTGACGTGGTGTTTGTGATCGGTGAGTCAGACGATCCGGCTCATCGGAAGTTGCTGCGGAATCAGCTCTCAAATCTGTCGGTACGTGATGCCGTGCTGATGGTTCTGGCTGAGACTCCCTCACCAGCTGATCGACCGGCCTTCGTGGCGGGACTGGAATCTCCGCAGTTGAATGCCGTTGAAGCCTGTCTGAATGCTCTGAAGTCACTGCCTCGTACACGGGAGCCAGCAGAGCTTTATCAGCTCCTCGGAACCGCTCGGCGTCTGATCAACGATAAACGCGAATTTCAATTGCGGGAAATGGCGATGCGTATCCTGCAGAACAACACCGAACAAACTCTGAAATTCGTTTTTGGAGAAACCGGATATCAGCCGCAGCCAGAGTCAATGCAGGCGTGGCAGGAATGGCTGGAGAGCCGTTATCCTGATTATCGTCCGGTGAATACTTCAGAGCAGGCGCTGAAACTGCTCGCCTCGCTGAACAGTGTGGTGTGGGATTCCGGCGATCAGTTGCGGGGGCAGAAGCTGTTCGAAAAGCTCAGCTGTGCACGTTGTCATGGTGGTCGCAGAGCTTTAGGACCGGATCTGACCGGAGTTGCACGTCGATTCTCGCGTAATGACCTGTTTGCTGCGATCGTGGATCCCAATCGTGATATTTCCGCTCGCTACCAGACGACTTCGATAGAAACAAAATCCGGAAAAATTCTGTCCGGTCTCATCGTCTATGAGTCTATCGACGGTTTGCTGCTCAGAGACGCGGAGCACAGGACTTATCGCGTCGAAGCAGCGGACATTGACTCCAAATCTCAGCAACGAAACTCGCTGATGCCGGAAGGCCTGCTCAAAGACTGCTCAGATCAGGACCTGGCGGATCTCAATCGGTATCTTCAGAGCCTGTAGTGCGGGGCCGTAATCGGGGCGGTGCAGCAGGTGTGGCGCATCACACCGTTCAACTCGCTGAGGCTACCAGTCACTGGCGGTCAGGAGCGACAAAGCTGGCAGGATTGTGCCGCGTGGAATCCTCGTCCTGCTGGACCTTGCTTTACGCCTCAAGTCACGCGAGTCGGGAGTACAACACGGACGCTCGCACTCAACGCCGGTTTCACAGTCCGGACTCGGTGGCGGGCTTTCCGTCACTGGCATACCGCAGGCTGCTGTGACCGGCTGGTGGTGCAAAGGCCACTCGGTCAGGCAGTCGTGTGACGCCCATGCCGTGGGGAAGCCGCTGGGCTGTGGCAATGTCCCGCTTCAGAGTTCCACCAGTCCATGGGCCGATTCCCAGCACAAAGGTGTTGCTGTCGCTGGACTGGGCCATGGAGATACCGCCATCCCCTAAAACAGACCGGGATTTGGTCTCGTACAGCACCAGTCCGATTTTTGCGTATGCATACTGAGATTTTTTCTGACTGAAGCGGATCTCTGGAAGCGTCATCATTCCAGGAAGTGTGATTTCCGGAACCCCGATAAACGTATCGGTGGTATCTGTTCCTACGCCCCCGCTGCGAGGTTCGAGAATGACTTCCGAATCTTCGACCGTGGCCACCACGCTGGCGCCCGCACGCAACAGGCGATGTCGTAGTGACCCCATCACATAGCCCTTGTCCACGCAATCGAGGTACTTGTCGTCCAGAAAGACTTTCTGACCGGACATGGGCGAAAAGTCGACCTTGTCCAGAGACTGGTCGATAGCGTTGGAGACCAGCATCTGCTCCTTGGCCGTTCGTGCTGTATTGGACGTGCTGGTGGATGTGCAACCGACAGTCAGTGCAGCCAATACCAATGAGAACAGAGAGGGCAGCTTCATCAGGTTCGTCCAGGTTGTGAACAAAAGTTGATTCGTAACAGTACAATGCAACTTCTGAAGGCAGACGACGGCAAACGGCATTGCTCTACCATTTACAGCTTGCGTCGCACGAGGCCTGCCAGGACGGAGCATCGATCATCGACCAGCGCCCTGCAGCGAGGTCGAGGAAGGTTCAGCACCGCGAAGTGAGTCTATGAGTTCCAACAGTCCGGGTTCAACGCGGATATCGCTGGATATCCCGCCCCTTGTTGGCCGTCCCCCCTGCTCGGTCTGACTTAGCAAATTCGTTCGGCAGTTTCTGCCCGGATTGTTTTTGCCCGGCAGAATCGCCCCCGACTTGGTGCGAGGGGCGGCAGGCGAAGGTCCATGTGAACTGGTCCAATGATGAATTCCACGCCAATGATGAATTCCGCGTGTGTTTCAGCAGAAACACGGCCCCCACCGTTTTTCGATACTTCGCAACCCCGGCAATGAAATCTCGACAGTGTTGACAACGGGCAAAAAAAAACGCTGCGACCCGAATGAGTCGCAGCGTTTGGTTACTCGTGCTGTCAGCACCTGCCCTGCAGGCATGACCATCGCTTATTTACCGGGCTCACTCTGCGCGCCCTCGCGGATTGCAAAGACGCGATTTCGGTTGGCGATGAACATGGTATCGTTGGCAATGACAGGAGTGGTGTAGACCGACGATCCCATATTGACTTCGCCAATGAGTTCCATTTCCTTCGCGAGGCGGAAGATGGAAATGTCGCCGTCTTCGTCACCGATGTAGACTTTGTCTTCAACAATCAGCGGCGATGCCCAGCTGGCCGCAAACATGTCATATGTCCAGTGTGGCTTACCGGTCTTGACATCGAGGCAATGCAGGAGGCCACTGAAGTCTGCAACGAACAGCAGTTCGTTTTTAATGGAGACCGTTCCACATGTGCGATGCATCGTGGTTTCGAAGACGCTGGAGTCGGCCCCGGTATAGTGCCAGACGGCTGCTGAGTTCGGATTTTCGCGTTCAAAGTCGCCTTCTTTTTCGACCAGAGCCTGCAGACGTTTGTGAGCGATCGGTGTTTTGGGGTCTTTAGAGTTGTAGACCAGAGTCGGGCTGACATCTCCCCGCTTGTTGGGATCGATGCACCACAGGTGCCCCTGACCTTCGCCGTGCTCAGGGTCCTCGCCGACCCCGACATAAACCAGCCCATCATAAACGACCGGTGTGGCAATCAAATGATTGCGGGTGGCACGACCACCGAGCAGGTAGATGGAATCCTTGGGGTTGCAGTCAAACTTCCACAGAAGGTCGGCCTTACCGTCCTTACCCTCAGCTGCGAATCCATACAGATAGCCGTCACCGCCGCCTGCGATCACCTGAGCAACACCATTGAAGACACCGTAGGCCGGCGACGACCACTGCCCATGGAGCACATTGACACCGGGTGAGCTGTCTGTCCAGAGCACTTCGCCGGAGTTCCGGTTCAGGCAGATAAAGCTGGGGGCTCGTTCTTCGGGAATTGCAATGTGGCTTTCGTCCACACCATTTCCGGTGATGACAAACAGCAGGTTGCCCACCGACGTCACTGAGCAGCTGCACATGTTGTGCTGCGAGACGTTCAGATCCTTCATCATGTCGACGACCCAGATCACGTCGGCTTCTGTTTCATCGGTCAGCTTTTCATCCACGAATGGACTGTCATTCTGTCCGTCACGAAATCCCTCTGTGTCAAGGCAGACAACCTGCCCGCGGCTACTGACGTACCACGCACGTTGACCATCTACATAAGGCGAACAGCAGATGCCCTGATGCGGCCAGTCATGGACGCGGCCCGTGGGAAGTTTCTCATTGCTGTGCTGCCACAGAAAATCGCCCGTCTTTTCGTCGAAACAGACGAGGCAACCGAGGTCTACGGAGCTGGGGTAACGCTTGATATAGCCGTTGCCGTTATTTGTCCCGATGTAGACCTTGCCGTTGGCGACGACCGGATTGCCGTAGGTTTCTGAACCCAGCGGCATCGACCAGACCACGTTCTCACCGCTCTCCACATCCCATTTGACAGGAATGTTTTTGCCCTCGGGCGTGTTGTTGCGTGAATAACTACCGCCCCACTGCGGCCAGTCCTTCGCACCAACGTCCATCTTCGAGATTTTTTCGAGCGCCAGCTTAGTGGGGTCCTCAGCCTGCACCAGCAGACCATTCGGAAGTGCCGCCGCGGCAGCAAGAACGCCCGCGACGATTGAGTGTCGGATTTTCAGCATCGTAATGTTTTCCTTGAATGCCTCTCGTACCTGGTCACAGCAGCCCTGCGGCTCAGGTGTACGAGTTGCCTGGTGAACGGTCAAACAGACTACTTATTGGGGGTTACCTGAACATTATCAATAAAGAATTCCGCATCTGTCGCATTTCCAAACAGCCCGGGGCTGCCTTTCAGATTGGGAACATCATCAGTGGCCTCGATCTGCCAGTCACTCGGCTCCTGTGATCCTCGCGGCCACACCTTGCCGCGCAGAGTCACCTTGTTGCCCTCTGTACGACTTTGAAACTTCATGCTGTACCACGTGTCTGCCTGCCACTCAAAATTCATGGTCTTTGCAAAACGCAGTTCCAGTCGGGCTGTCCATGAACGAATCTGTAACCGTTGTGCCCCCTGGAGATCGAGGGTGTAGCGTTGATTGATCAGCCCCATGTCCGGCAGGCGATCACCCTTCTTCGTGGCCTTGAAATCAGCCTGAATCGTATAGTCGTGCAGGTCGGTCCAACCCATCCATGCCTGACTGCGTGTGCCCTTGGGAATCGTGCTGATCTTGACCAGTCCCAGTTCACCGTCCAGAGGCGCTGGCTTGTGCCGGTAGTCTGCGCCAATCCAGATCGGCGGAACTTTCTCGGTGGCGAAGTCAAACTTCCATGGCAATTCCGGAATCACTCGCAGTCGCGATTTACCGGTCAATTCCCCGGAAGTGGCCGTGAGTGTTACACCACTGATGCCCTCTTTCGGGGCCACGTAGACCTGATCGCTGGCGACGGTGCCACCGCCCTCCACGGTGATCTTTGCGGTTTTTACCGGCCCAACCAACTGCCCTGCTTTGTTGTAACCCAGGACCTGCAACGGCAACTTCTGGCCGGGTTTCAGCATCACTTCCGTGGGGCTGAGTACAAGCTGGGTCACCGTGCGATCGTTTGATTGCACCTCGCGACTGATGTTGGTTTTTCCAGGCTTCGTGACGGGGGCGTCCGCCTTGCCGATGCAGTACAGCGCCTCAATCGAAGGGAAGACCAACCGACCATTTGAAATTGCCGGCGAACCGAAGACCTCTTCTCCCTGAGCCAGCCGTGCTTCACTGACTGTTTCAACCCCCTTCTCGGTGGGTTTCAGCACATAGAATCGACCGGTGTTCTCAGCGATGTAGATTTTTCCATTTGCCACAATCGGGCTGCCGAACATGATTCGCCCCAGCTTCTTCTGGGCCACCTGAGCACCGGTTTTGGCGTCCAGAACGACCAGCTGAGCACCGTCTTCCAGGAAATAAATCCGATCTTCCAGCTTCACCAGCGAGCTTCGTCCCAATGCACGCTTCGGAATCTTCCACAGTAACTTGTCTTCCGTAATCTCGCCCTCGACATTGCCGTCGAAGGCAAAGACCGCTCCCAGAATCGTGGTGTCACTGGAGTTCTGCTCCGCATGCCCACCGTAAACGATGCCGTTTTCGTCAACCACCGGTGTGGAGTTGATTCCACGCGTGGATGCCTGATACTTCCAAATGGTCTTGCCAGTGCGAGGCTGAATGGCGTAGATCGCACCGTCAGCAGCGCTGAAAACCATCGCTGCCTGCCCGCGAAAAGTCGTAAACACCGGTGTCGTGTAGGTTGTGTCCTCAGGACGCACTCGAGTACTGATCAGCCATCGCGGGACGCCAGTCTTCTTATCGAGGGCAATCAGCCGATGTGCAGGAACGGCAGTTTCGCCCCAACCCGTCGTCACACCGCTGATGATCACAAGGTCCTCAAAGACTACCGGGAAATTGGTTCGCCCGCCGTAAGTGGACAACATTCCGAACTCTTCGCTCATGGAATGTTCCCAGACGACTTTACCGGTTTTTCCGTCGAGGCACTGAAACACACAACCCAGCCCCAGAACGAAGACCGTGTCAGTCTGTGGGTCCGCAACAACACTTGACCAGCCGACACGCTCAGCAGGAGCATCTGAGAGGTAGATGTTGTGAACGCTTTCCCAGATCAATTCTCCGGTCTTCGCGTCCACGCAAACTGTCTTTTCACCTTCCTGAGTCGTCTCGGGGAACGCACGACAAACCACGTACACACGGTCATTCATGATGACCGGTGTCGCTCGCGAGGCAAATTCCTCTTTTCGCCACAAAAGGTTTTCCCCTTTCGGCGACCACTTCTCAGGGACATCCGTTTCGAACGAATGACCGTCGTTGTTCGGACCACGCCAATGCGCCCAGTCCTCTGCAAATGCTGCCGTACTGAGCAACATTCCTCCAAGGATTACTGCCAGGTTATTTCTCATTGTCTTCACTCCCCCCTGAAACGCTGCTGGCAACGTCTCTGACAAATGCCTCCAAATACCAACGGGAGGCCATTAAAAAATATGTCGTTATTCATGGTATCCGAGAACACACCGCCGGGTCCACTCTTCACGACCGAGCTGACGGTTTTCGTTTGTTGCGAGTCCGTCGATGCACGATGGTCCGCACCCTTCAGGTGTCCGAGAAACGAGGCCATATTCGTTCAACCAGTCAGCCAGTCACAACTTGAATCCTCGTGTGGTTCCCGAACTCGTTTCAGCAATTCTGTAAACGCCTGCAGCTCTGCCACCGACAGATGCCCCAGCTGCTGCTGATGCATCCGCCTGACATCATCTGCCATGCGATCGAGCAGCGCCAGCCCTTCCGAGGTGATCGCAATCTCCACCACTCGACGATTCTCGCTGCGTCGAGCTCGAATAACCAGCTGACGCTGTTCCAGACGGTCCAGCATCCGCGTGGTGTCCGGACCGCGGGAAATCAAACGTTTTCCGAGTGCCAGAGTCTGCATTGAGCCTGGAAATACTGAACGGAGCAGTCGCAGGGCATTATACTGTTGAGCCGACAACTGGTAACCACCGAAGACCTGCTCTTCCAGCGCTTTCAGACAATCGTAGGTCCGCCAGAGGTTGAGGAAGGCCTCCTGCTCCGGCGAATCAAACCGACGTGTTGTTTTGGCGCGCAATGATGAAGTCATCGAAACAGCATCCACGTTTCGACGAATATTGTCAAGACAATGAATGCTTTCGCGAAGCTGGAGGCAGCAGATTCCAGGGAGGCAATGCCTTCCCCTGCAGAATTTGATCGATTCATCCCCCGGGGTGACCGTAAAAAAACGACAGGCCCGTTCGGCCTGTCGCTGGTGTTCTGCAGCAAATTGGCGGTTTCATTTCCCCGAGACACAGTACAGGTAACGGTTGGATCGAAAAAAGATCTGGCCGCTGCTGATGGCCGGTGTCGCACTGAAATCTTCCGATTCTGCCGTCAACCGGTTCGTGGACAGCTTCTCCAGCTTGTCTCCGGGCTTCAACACATGAATGTCACCACCCCGAGCGACGTAGTAAATCTTGCCGTCCCCCAATACTGGTGACGCATAGTCAGAGCCGCCTCGACCACCACCAAATCCACCCCGGCCACGACCACCTCCCGGCGATTGCCCGTTGCTGCCAGGTGCTCCTCCGCCGGCTGTATCACCGCCACCCTGCAGTCGTGCCTGATAAACCTCACGCCCATCTTCGGCGTTAACGCACTTCACTGTCCCCCCGGAGATCAGGTATAAACGTCCTTCGTACAGGAGCGGAGTTGAAAAGCGATTGCTGTCATTTCCTGTCCAGGCAATGTTGCTGGCTGTGACGTCTCCCTTTCCGCCCGCACGAATCGCGATGGAACCGCCGCCCCGCCCCTCGACGGCGTAAATCATCGCGCCGTCAATCAGCACGCTGGAGTTAAACTGGTCGGTTTCCATGGCACTGCAGTACCAACGCAGTTTACCCGTCTCAGGATTCAGCCCCCAGATTTCATACGGCGCCCCCAACACCACGTCCGTTCGCTTTTCGTCAATCACACTCAGGGCCGGTGTGCCCCAGACGTTGCCCAATCCGTCGCCTTCTGCTTTCCACAATTCTCGCCCTGTCGCCGCTTCAAGTCCGATCACGGCACGCGCTTCTGCACCTGCCGGGACAATCAACACGCCGCCCGCCAGAATCGGACTGGAGGAGGATCCCCACGCTCGATCATCGGAACCCTTGCCCACTTCCTGATGCCAGATCTGCTTCCCTTCCAGATCCCAGGCGTACACTCCGGATTTCCCGAAAAATCCAAACACATGTGTGCCATCCGAGACCGGTGTGTGCGACGAATAACCGTGTTCCGGAACACCCATGCCAGAGTACTCGTCTTCCGGAAGCACCGCGTCGACCGTTTGCTCCCACAACACCTTCCCGTCTGCCCGGTTGATGCAGACCATGTGTCGCTTCAACGCACTCATCTCGCCCGGTGACTGACGGTCCAGACCATATCCTGAGTAACAGGTGACAAACACCCGGTCACCCACGACGATCGGACATGACACGCCCGCGCCCGGCAGCGGCGTTTTCCACTGCAGGTTTTCATTTTCTCCAAAGCTGCTCGGTAATGGCTCCTGATCGGGGCTGATGCCCGTTCCGTTCGGCCCGCGAAATCGCAGCCAGTCGGAGCCCTGAGTGACGCTGGCGGCCAGTTGTATCGCCAGTCCGCTGCACACAATCCACTGCCAGATGGTTCGCTTGAATATCATCGCTGTTCGCTCCCTGAATCCTGCTTTGGTTGACCACGTTACCGAGCGATCACGAGGTCGCTCTCAGATGCGGCTGTGATTGTTCTCATACTGAGCAGCTTCCCGTTTTTCAGGTGGCCGCGCAGAACACGTTGTGAATTTCCGTCAGCCCCGGCGACGGTCCGGTTTTGAAATCCCCCCACGCACAGTTCCGTCATCGTCCTCAGGAGTGACACCCAGAACGATTTCAAAGTGCGCCGTCAATTCGCCCAGTTTTGAGCCTTCCAGTGGTTTGAAGGGGACCAAAACACGCTCCCGCACTTTGGGGTCCCGCAGTCCTCGAAGCACCCCGTCCTGATCGTTGTCCGGATCTCCGGCAATCAGCATCTGGGTCGTCAGCAGGCGTTGGCCATTCCGACTGACCGCCACGTGAATGTGCGGAGCCCGGTACGTACTGCCTGCCTGATACCGAACGGGCTTAATCGTCCGGAAGAAATATTCACCGTTCGCGTTCGTCAGAAAACGACCGTAACCCTGGAAGTTGCTATCCACACCCTTTTCAACTCGGCCATTCGTGTGCAGGTAAGACCCAAGATGATCAACCTGCCAGATCTCCACAAATGCATTGCGCATCGGTTCGCCCGCTGCACTCAGAACACGGCCACTCAGGTAGGTGATCTCCCCGACGGCGGGGGTCAGCGAATCGTTCAGGATCAGCAGGTCGTTGTCTGTGTCCAGGGGTAACTTGTCGGGGTAGAACGGCCCCTCCGTCATCGGCGGGGTGGCTAACTCTTCCGCAAACAGTCCAGGAACTGAATACAGGCATCCCGCGACTGCGGCCGCACGCAGCAACTCTCGCCGCTCAGTTTTCCCTCTACGCGTTGACATCCTGTTTCGTCTCCTGCTGAACCAACCGCCTTACTCACTTTGTCGCGTTGCCCGCCGGACGCATACACAACCGACGAGAAAACCTTTCAGACACGCCCAAGCGAGAAACCGAAATGACGTACAAAAGTGCCGAGGAAACTGCGATAAATCCCGGAATCCGCGGAAAACAGCACACCGCGAGCCTGATTTCCCTGGACTTGCCCAGTGCATTTCAACACCAGTCCGGTGAGCGTCGCTGCTGACAATCTGCAGTGACCCGTCTGAAGCGACTGCGTTCCGCCGCAGCGTGTCACTGAGGCCGGCTGGTTTGTCTGAGTCAATCGCCCACCAGTCCCGCCTGTCAACCAACCTGATCTGCCCGGATAAGTCAGAGGAACACTTAGAGCCGGAAAACTCCCCGCAGATTTGCTACCTATGCCCCCGTGATCAGAGCAGAAAACATCGCCGCAGGAAGGCTCGCAGCACTCGCGAAATATCGCGATTCACGCAGCCGGAGGCAAGCGCCGGAAGTCTGAGTGGCTTGAAAACGAAGGTCTTCGTAGATGGGGTGTCCCTCGCATCTTATCGCTTCAAGGCTTAATCTGCGGAGCAGGGAGAGCCACCATGATGGTCGCCGCAGCACGAAGCTCAGGCTGGCATTCAGTGTTGGGTTGAGTGACGCCATCTGCAGAGAGTCGTCCATTGAACACTCACCTGCCGGCGGACGCTGGATAGTCGACCCCGGTCAGACTTCGCTTCACCGATCGCTTCCAGTCCAGCAACTCTGCACTCATCTTTGCCACTCGCTCCGGCTCAGAAGCGGCCAGATTCGTCGTTTCCCGAGGATCCGACTGCACATCAAACAGCATCACTGCTTCCACTGCCCCGGTGTCGGCCTGCTGCTTCTTTCCGTTGCCGGATCGAGGATTCGTGTGCAGCTTCCACGGCCAGTCCAATAATGCCGCATGCGAATCCTCGGTGTTGATCATTCCGACAAAAGGAATCGCTTTCCCCCGCGTGTCCATCCGCCCCTCCAGCAGCGGCAACAGACTGACTCCATCCAGTGGCTCAATCTGACTCTTCGCTGCCGCCCCCGTTGCTGCCAGGATCGTGGGATACAGATCCAGCGTGGAACACGGCAGGTCAACCACTGCCGGACTGCGAATTCGCGACGGCCACTCAATCAGTCCAGGCACCCGCAGTCCACCTTCCCAGAGAGTTCCCTTGGAACCCCGCAGATTCCCGGTCGAACGCGGCCCCGCCGCACCTCCGTTGTCACTGCAGTAGCAGAGCAAAGTATTTTCAGCGGCGTTCAGTTCACGCAGAGCCGACCGTAGTTGACCCACGTTGCGGTCAATCCCGGTAATCTCGCCGTAATAGTTCTGCAGGTCGTCCGGCAAATCGGCATACAGCTGCCGATCCGCGGGCAGTGCCTGATGCGGCACGTGCGGATTTCCAAACCAGATCACCGCCAGAAACGGCTTGCCCGCTTCCACCTGCCGACGAATGAACTTCAACGCCTCGCCCATCGTCACGTCAGAACCATCTCCCTGAAACTTCTCAGGCACACCATTGCGGCCCAGCACCGGATCCAGATCAAAGAAGTTGTCTGCTGAAACCCACTCGTCAAATCCCAGTTTCCCAGGAGACAGCGGATCCTCGGCGAGAATGGCTCGTCCCGGCGGCGTTTTCGTGTTGCGATCCCCGTTTTTTCCGTTCAGGTGCCACTTGCCGAAATGTCCGGTCGCGTATCCGGCCCCCTGCAGCACCTGAGCCACTGTCAGCTCCTCCGCCCGAATCGGACGCCCCGGGGCAAACGTCCCCATCCGATGTGGGTGCCGCCCCGTCATGATACTGGCCCGCGTCGGCGAACAGTTGAAGTGCGCCGTGTAAAATCGATCCAGCCTCAGCCCTGCCGCCGCCATCGCATCAAGGTGCGGAGTCTTCAGCTGCGGATGCCCGTTGTAACCGGTATCGCCCCAGCCCTGATCATCCGCCATCACCAGCACCACATTCGGAGGCTGTGCTGCCGTCCCCGCAACAGTTTGCGGCTGTGACACCACCCCTGCACAAAGCCCAGCCAGCAAACCACAAATCTTCAATGTCGACATTACGCTGTCCCCCCCGAATTCATCCCGGCAGACGCAGATCGGCCACACCACTGCCACTCAGCACATGCTCGATATTCAACAGATCATTACCCGCCAGCCACTGCTCCGCAAACTCAGAACTATGACCGTGAGACAGGATTCTCTGCCGTAACCTCCGCTTCAACTCCTCTGTCGGCACCTCCAGAAACACCCGATAATCAAACAACTCGTACAGCCGACACCACGGTTGCTCACGCAACAACAGATAATTACCTTCAACCAGCACAATTCGCGCCCCGGCGTCAACGATGGCAGCACCCGCCCGCGAAAACTCGTGATCCCGATCGAACACCGGGATCGCGATCTCCGACTCTCGCTGCCGAATGCGTTTCAGCAAGACCTCAAACCCCGCGCAGTCAAACGTAAACGCGGCGCCCTTCCGAGAACGATGTCCCCGCTGGTTCAGAACCACATCGTCAAAATGAAATCCATCCATCGGCACGACAATGGCGCGTTCACCCCGCGCAGCAAAGAGTTGCACCAGAGCCGCGGAAATGGTCGACTTGCCAGCCCCCGGAGCACCGGCAATCGCCACCATCAATCGCTCCCGCTCTCCGGCCGCCCGCAGCAGGTGCTCGGCCAGTCCAGCAGCCAGTGCCGCCACCGCAGCCTCAGCACTGGCGCTGTCTGTCTGCAACGTTCCATCACCTGACATCACGGTTGCTCCACTGGAATCGCATCCCGATTGCTCCGCGCCGAAGATCACTGGAAACAGAGTCCGGCTGATGCGGGTGGTCTCTTCAGTTTGTCGACGGTTTGGCTCGGCCTGAATTCTCCACTCCTCAGCACTGAATGGCAATCGCCGCACCATGGCCAGGCGTATTTCCGACGCTCTCCGCCACCAATGCCATCGCACTGACTCCGATGGAAGAAAACATACCGTGGAAAAGTAGCGACCGAAAAACAGTCCGATCCTGTGTTTTCCCCCGGTTGTGTGGTCTTAACGCTCTGCTGAATCGTTGGAGGCAGGAAGGCTTTCACAGAACGGAGACGGTGACGAGCGCTGTCCGCGATATCCACGTCACACCTGACTGGGCGTCGAGTTATCGGTTTGCTCCGATCCGGGCGCCGTCTGGGGCGAGCGAGGATGTGCTTCAGGCCCTGAGTTCATAATGCCGCTGAACCTTCGCTCCATGCCGCGAGCCCACGCTACCAATCGCCCTTACCCGCGCGACAGACGTCGTCGTGGAATCCGGTGCCACGCCCTGTCAAAGAACAAGAGCGTGGTCGCGCGGCAGTTCATCAAACGCTGACGGATGCCAACTCGTGATTGGCCTTCATGGAGTGAGGCTGCTCATTCCGGAATGGCCGCGCACCGTCGGGATCACACGTCGGCCGACTAGCCGAGACTTGTAGGGTCCATGAGTTCGACCGCGTTGCCGGATACGTCACTGATGTAGACCGAACGCGTCCCGTCGCGGTGAGGTTTCAATCCCGGATGCGTTGTGGCCTTCGCAGAGACAAAGGCAATGTGCGGAGGATGATGTCCGGGCAGCACAAGGGCCAGATGCAGGTTGGCAAATTTCAAAAAGGCCCACGTGGCGTCCTGGTAGGCAATCTCACAGCGAAACTCCGCCCGATACCAGTCCACGGATTCGGCAATGTCCCGAACTTCAATTGCCACGTGATGCATCGAATCCAATTGCTCAGCCATCTGCTTCTCCCTGTGTTCCTGATTGCTTTTACCCTGCGTGATTCCAGTACATCCAGTGGACATCATCGATGACCGCAGGCTACGTGCCCGGCTCACGGTGAATCATAGACCGTTTCACGAACATGATCGAATGTTTTCTGAACGCCGCTGGTGCCCGCTTGAATCTAAGGCCACCGTTAAGCTTCCCTGGCCACGCTCAATGCTCCGGAATCAGCATCAGGATGCTCAGCCAGAGAAATACCAACCCCGTCATGCGGTCCAGCCACCAGACTGCACGAGGTTGGGATCTGAGCCCCTGGGAAATCCGCCCCGAAAAAAAGCCCAGCAGGCCGAATACCAGTACCGCAAGGCAGGTAAACACAAGCCCCAGCAGCGCCAGTTGCCATTCCTCATTCCCGGCAGATTCATTGACAAAGGGGGGTAAAAACGCGGTGAAAAACAAAGCGACTTTGGGGTTCACTGCGTTGGCCAGCAGCCCTTTCAGAAAGTAACCACGTGCTGATAATTCCGGCTGCAGGGGCCCCGATACACCGTCGGTCCCCGCTGACCCTGCACTGGTGCGAAGCAGTCCAATCCCAAGCCACAGCAGATACCCTGCCCCGCAGTATTTCAAAAGGCTGTAGGCGGTCGCGGATGATTTGATCACCGCGGAAACACCCAGCACTGCAAGGCTTGTGTGGAACAAACACCCCAGCCCACAACCAATTCCAAAGCACACCGCGATCCGCCAGCCCTTCGATAGCCCAAGGCTGAGCGTGGCCATCACGTCAGGTCCGGGAGCGATCGTCATCAGCAATGAGGCCGTGAGGAACTGAATCAATTGTTGCGTCGATAGTGGCATGAATCGACCTCAACACAATTCCCCGGGGATTTCCACGGCACAGTACTGGAGTGATATTCGCCTGAGTTCAGCCGAGTTACGCACAGTCCTGGGAAACCGTTCGACCAAGTCGCCCTGATTATCCGGCCACTTGCTCACGCAGATGCAAGCAGAGTCCGCATCAGACGTCGAACCACCAGGGAGAATGACGATCTCGTGATTGGGACCGGATTGACCCCAGTGTCATCAGAGCTCACCGGAGGCAGATGCCCTGATGGAGGCGTTCACAGGCTTGACGATTTGCATTGAGGATTCAATGCGGCTAAGTCGTATCGGCTACTTACGGGCGTTGATTGTGGCCAGTGACGCCTGGACAAGGCGTCGCGCCTGCACGGCCCGTTCGATATTGCTGCGAAACGCTCCTGCATCAGCCACCCCGGCGAGACGGAGCAGCGTCTGACCATTCTTCGCCTTCAGCCGAATATCCGATGCGCGGAAAAATGCCTGCCCCGCCTGCTGATCGAGTTCCACGGTCTCAATCTCTGCCAAATCCACGGAATTCGTCCGCTGGCTACCCAAAGACGACCAGATCTGAACCGAACGATTGGTCAGGATGTAGCGAGATCCCAGCAAGCGAGCGAAGAACAACAAAGCACCCAGTGGAGCGAGCAACAGGCCAAACAGCAGGTAGGAGAACTTAATCCCACACACCTTCACCGGAATGCTGTCCATCAGCCGTCCGATAAAGCGTCCCGGTACAGATGCTCCAACCGATGGAAACTCAGTCATAATCCGGGCTTCTTTGGTCGGACTGACTCCTGCTATCGCCTGCACAGACATGACACTAACCCGCTCTGGTTTCAGAAAACACTCAAACAGGAATCAACAACTGATACTGGCCAAACACACTGACCGCGTCGTCTGAGTTCCGTCAGGACATTAAAACGTCATCCATGAACTCTACCGGTCTATCTCACCCATCACAATGTCCAGCGATCCGACGATTGCCGGAATGTCCGCCAAAGGCACCCCTTCGCAGATCTTGTCCGTCACGGACAGATTACAGAAACAACTGCTCTTGGCTCGTAGTCGCAACGGAGCCGCGTCTCCGTTACCGACAAGATAAAAGCCCATCTGGCCACGCGGAGATTCTGTTTCGAGGTACACCTCGTCCTTCGGCAACCTGGTGTTCATCTTGAACCCCTCACGATGCGTCCCTGCGGCCGCTTTGTATCGCGGCATTGCCTGGCGCACGAGCCGAATTGACTGGACAACCTCCATCATCCGCACGTAAAAGCGGCACCAATTGTCACCGACAATCACTTCTCGCGGCGCTTCGGCGAATGGTGCTACCGGGATCTCATATTCGTAGCCTTCGTACATCCGTGTGTATATCTGTTCGCCATCGCGGCGTAAGTCAAAGTCCACTCCACTGCCCCGCAGCACGGGTCCAGTGCAGCCGTAACTGATGGCCATCTCACGGGTCAGCACTCCCAGTCCGGCCGTGCGTTTAATGAAGATCGCATTTCGGGTCAGCAGCGTGTGGTATTCCCAGATTCGTGGTTCCAGCCACTGTAGAAACATCTCAAGCACTTCGAGGAATGGATACCGCTCGCCCGGCTTGCGACCAGTCAGTGATGCCAGACCGTCGGGGATCTCAATCTCTTCGGGCAGGTCATGAGTTGCCCCGCCGATCGTCAGATAACTGTAGGTCAGCCGAGCGCCGCACGCTTCTTCGAACAGATCCAGAATGATCTCACGCTCGCGGAACGCGTACAGGAACGGACTGAAGGTTCCAAGATCGAGCCCGTAGGCGCCCATCCCGACAAGGTGGCTGGCAATGCGTCCGAGCTCGGCAATCAACACTCGCAAGTGCACTGCTTTTTCACCAACCTGCATCCCAATCAATTTCTCAGTTGCCAGTGCAAACCCAAGATTCATATTCATCGCCGCGAGGTAATCCATGCGGTCGGTGTAGGGGATGTACTGCGGTGGGCTGAGATTCTCGCCGATCTTCTCGGCACAGCGATGCAGGTAGCCGATGTGCGGAGTGCACTCGTGGACGATCTCACCGTCCGTACGGAGCAACAGCCGCAAGACACCGTGAGTGCTGGGGTGCTGGGGACCCATGTTCACCAGCATCTCGTCGGTCTGAACGTCGAATTCCACAACTCGAGGATCTTCAATCACCAGACTCATTTGTCACCCGTTCTTTACTGTTCTTTCCCGGAAGACGATCTCGCCCCGGTCGACTCTGCTGTTGCCGATACCTGTTCAACACACAGTGACCACGGTGCTCTGAGGTGCTTCGTCCTCAGCCCCGATGACCCTGTTACGCTGATACTCAACCAACATTTTCAACGTTTCACTACCGCCCGATCCGCTCTCTGAATCCGCAGCGAGCTTACCGTGGCTACCGTCCGCGCACACCATGATATTCCAGAGGGAACTCGTAGTCCTTCCGCAAAGCATGTCCAGACCAGTCCTCCGGGCACAGAATCCTGCGAAGATTCGGATGTCCGGAGAATTCGATACCCATCAGATCGTACGCTTCGCGCTCGTGCCAGTTGGCAATACCCCAGACAGAGTTGACCGATGGAACGACCGGGAGTTGCCCGGCAACGCCGTCTTTCCAGCGTGGCACCAGAACTTTGATCTTCAACTGAAGTCGATGCGTCATGCTTGTCAGGTGGTAAACAACTTCCACATGCGGTTCATGCCCAAACTTTGCCGCTTTTTTCGCGTCCGGTTCGAGATAATCCACGCCGCACAGGTCGTTCAGGTGATCAAACAGCAACCGCTGGTCATCGTGCAGGAAGCGAGACACTTCCAGGATTGAATCAACGTGCACCTCGATCCACGGATCAATCGCCCGTTTCGGCTCCGATCCCACGACCGACTGGCCAAACCGCTCGAGCAGCACTGCGTGTATCTGGTCGATGTTCATGACTTCTTTCTGCCTTCCGCCCCATGACGCAGTAGAGAGCACCGCATCATTATCGTTTCTGAACTCTACCCCAAACTGTCCGCCTTACCGCCGCAATCCGACCTCAGAGAGGCTACCGAGCCGGGACAACTGCGGATTGATCCGCCGCCTGGACTGATTTCTTTGTCAGGGCTCGAATCCAATCCAGGTCACCACGTTTCCAGACGTATGCAAACCCGACCAGCAGCACACCGAAGAACACGAGGATGTCCGCCACACCCAGCCAGCCCAATTGCAGTGCCGTTTCAGCCGAGATCACTTCCGTGGCCGGCAAGTTCTCCGGGCTGACACTCAGCAGACGGGCACTCAACAGATGACGTGCTGCCTCGTCCAGACGCGTATCAGCCAGCTGCATGACACTTCCGTACACCGATGCCCACGGGAAGAAAAAGGCAACTTCCACGTCGAAGATGATGAACAGCAGGGCCACCACGTAGAACCGCAAGTCGAACTGAATGTAACTGGAACCAATCGCTGGCTCACCGCATTCGTAAATGGCGTCCTTTTCCGGCGTTGGCAGACGCGGACGCAACAAACGACCGACCACCAAAGGCCCCATCAGAAAGGCCGTTGCCAGAATCCCAAATATCAAAAAATGACCAACGAGATCCGTCATTTCCCATTACTTTCTGAACTCTGGCCCATCCACACATCCATCCAATTTCAGTGCTGACACCGGTGCCAGTCACTCCGGAAGCCCACGACAAGTCAGAAGGCCTGATCACTCAAACCACCGCCTGCAAACCCTGCTTCGTGCAACAACGGACGTCGCTCGGCTTCGGCACACACACTGCCATGCCAGTAGGCCAGTTCGGCCTCGCCAACACACCAGCAGTACTTCACTCGTTCGCCCGAAATCTCACCCACAAAATCCACCGCACCGCGATCGACGTCCGCAAGGCTGCCGCCGATCTGTCGCAACTCTTTCTCATAACCTTCCATCCGCGATTCATCACGCTGAAGCTCGTGCTCCATCTGGACCACTTCCTGCTCGTAGATTGAATCCCCGGATGTTGCCGAAGGGTAGCGTTCCCGCAATGCCTCCAGCCGCTTACGGCGCATCTCAAGGTCCCGATGCAGCACCATCACATCTGACATGATCGCCCGCACCAAAGGCAGACGATTGTTCACATCTTCGATCGAGAGAACGGCGACCATCTTGCACTTCCTGGCACCCTTGAACAAGGGTGAAAAAAAAGCCGTTCAGGTTCAAAGCACCGACTCACCACCCTGCGAATCTGCTCTAGTGCTCCGCCCCGGCGAATTCAAACGGACTTGGCTCACCCTTGACCCAGACTGGCTGGTGCAGGACTTTGGATTCTGCCACGACAGCAGGATTCAACGTCGCTTTGCCCCACGCAATCTGCAGTGGCAACCGAGCGTAATCCACGATACACCCGTCACGACTGAAGCAACTGAGGTCGTAGTTGGACCCCATGAAAATGCAGTCCACCGGACAAGGCTCCACACACAATGCACAGAACATGCATTTCGTGTAGTCGATTGTGAACCCATTGATACGGAAACCCTTACCAACCGGGCTTTTCTCTTTGTCAATGTAAATGCAGTCCACCGGGCAGGCCGCGGCACATTTTTCACAGCCAATACACGTGGTCAGGTCAAAACGATGAAAGCCCCGATAACGCGGCTTCACCTTCACCGGAACCTCAGGATACTCGTACACCTCTGCAAATGACCGACGATTGTACGTCCGAACCATCGTCAGCAGGGTGACATACATCCCCTGGAGTACAGTAAAGACTGCCATCCAGACATTGCGAAACCACATGAACATCGGCAACGATCTCCGGTCGCATCTAGCCCTCAGGTTCCGCAGGGAACCCGCCGTCGAATCAACTTCTTTGATTATAGGGTTACGCCAACCAGACGCAACCAGCCAGCCACCCCTCTTGACGTTGGGAAGCCCCGATTGTTCAGGAAACCGCTGCATCATGCGGCTTTTTCGCAGTCTGCCCAACCCGCCTTACCGCTCCACGAAGTCCCGCCCACCTCATAACCGTGTTCGAGCGTGGTCCAGTAACCGCTGGAAATACTCGTCTTTCCCCACGTTCTTCACTTCGGGAACAAATCGCCGACAAATCTCGGCCCCCGCTTCGTCTACCTCCCGAATTGCTGCCTGACGCAAGAACACGTCCGTCGAGTTCAGGGCCTTCTCAATTTCAGGAGCCGCCTCGTCGAGCTGACCCGCCCGGGCCAGCCCGATCGCTCCCAGTAACCGAATGGCCGGTTCAGAATTCCCCAGAGCCACCCGAAAGTCCGCCACCGATTCCCGCAATTTGCTCCCGTGAATTCGTCCGAGCAGATTCCACCAGTACACAACGCGGTCATCGTCCCACACCGCGGCAAGGGAATCTTCCTCTGGTGCCCGTGCAGCCGCTTTCGCCGCTTCCAGAATTCTCTTCCACCGCACTTGTCCGTCCGACACCGTAAAAATTGCCCCACGCACTCCCCCATACGGTCGTGCTTCCTCGTCCAGCAGAACTTCCGGGATCACATGCACATCCAGCACCGACTCCTGCCAACGATCACATTCCGCACGCATTTCGTCCAGTACCGTCCGCAGTCCCTCTTGCCCTGCCAGATTCGTCTGCTCCCACGGATCCGCCGTCAGATCGTACAGCTCTTCTGCCGCCCTCGGCCTGAACCATTGCCCATTGCTGTCCGGCAGTGTCCCGGCCGCCTGCATCTGACGCATGGCTTTCATCGTTTCGTTCTGTTCGCCATAGCTGACGTGCTGCAATGCCGGATACCACGGCATCAGATTGCGCACATATCGATACTGCCGGGAACGTACGCTGCGGACAAGATCCTGTCGCTCGTCCAGCCGATCACGCGCTCCGTAAATCCACCGATATCCCGCGTGCTGAGATTCCCCGAGCAACGAACTCCCCTGCATGTGGTCCGGTCGGGGGACTCCGGCCAGCTCCAGCACCGTGGGGCCAAGGTCCAGCAGGCTCACCAGACGCTCATCCTTTACACCGGATTGCAACACCCCCGTCTGCTGCCGAAATCGTTCCGGAATCCGCATCAGCAGCGGAACGCGTGTGCCTGAGTCATAGGTCCAGCGTTTGGCCCGCGGAAGTCCGTCGCCGTGGTCCGACCAGAACATGACAATGGTCCGTTCCGATTCCCCCGCGTCTTCCAACTCCCGCAGCAGCTCCCCTACGCGCTGATCCATGACCGTGATCAGGTCTCTGAGCCTTGCCTGGTCCTCACGCGCAGCCGCTGTGTCCGGATAAATCGGCGGTACTTCCATCTGCGCGGGGTTCTGTCTTGCGGTTTCCGGCAGGTCCCGTACCACCGCTTCCCAGCCCGTGGGCCAGACCTTGCTTTCATGTGTCATCGCAAGATTGAAGACCGCGAAGAACGGCTGATCCGCACGCTTCCGATGCTTCCAGTGAGCCCTGCTGGAGTTCTCGTCCCAGACGTCCTGCTCTTTCCATTCCAGGTTGTAGTCCGTCTTGCTGTTATTGGTGCAGAAGTAACCCGCGTCCCGCAACAGTGATGGAAACAGGCGGACGTGCGCCGGCAGCCGCACTTTCGATCGCATATGGTTCGCTCCAAGTGTGATCGGTGACATGCCCGTAATAATCCCGGTCCGGCTGGGAGCACAGACGCCATGGCAGGAAAACGCATGCGTGAACAGGATCCCTTCACTTGCCATCTGGTCGAGGTGCGGAGTTCCTGCGTGTCGGTCTCCATAGCAACCCAGGTGCGGGCTGATGTCTTCGCAACTGATCCACAGAATGTTGGGGCGCTGTTCGTCGCCCAATGCAATTACCGAACCCAGTGACCAGAGCACCAGCAGTATTCCGAACGCCTGTCGCCACATCTCCACGCTCCACTCTGAGTCGGTTAGTCACCTGTCGTTTCTGTCCGCAACACTCCACAGCCGGCCCCCGCCCAACACACTCATCGGCCCCGTTGATCCCGGCAGGCAATCGGACGGGAACGACTGCCGGATGAAATTGCTCAGCCGCCGGCCCGCTGTTCCATACGCTCCGCCAGCCAGTGCCCCAGAGATGTCTGCAGCGGCTCACTTGTCAGAATTCGCCGGTAACTGATGCCCATCGCACCGCATTCCTTCTGCAGCGTCTCACTGAATTGCTGATACTGCTGCAGGTATTCCTGTCGCAGTCGTACGGGGTCCACCAGCAATTGATCCCCCGCGCGCTCAAGACTGCAGAACTGAGTCGGCCGGTCGAAGGGAAACTCCTCCTCTTCCGGGGCCGCGATGCGCAGAATGGCCACTTCGTGCCGGGCATGCCGACAACGCTGCAGAACACGAAGAAGTGACTGTGGGGAGTCGAAACAGTCGCTGATCAGGATGATCAGACTTCGCCGCGGAATCCCCGGCAACAGGGATTCGAGGACGGACGACAGGGATGTTTCCTGTCCGGGGACCGTCCCTTCCAGAACCTCCACCATTCTTCGAAAGGTGTCCCGGTTGCTGGTGGCCTTGATCGTCTGACGTGTTCGCGTGTCGAAGGTCGTCAGCCCAACGGCATCTCGCTGAGACAGCAGCAACCACGCCAGCGATGCGGCGATCAGTCGGGCATAACGAAACTTGCTGATGTGTCGCCCGGCATAGCCCATGCTGCCGCTGGCATCGACCAGCAGGTGGGCACGAAGGTTTGTCTCGTCTTCAAACTCTTTGACGTAATACCGTCCGGTCTTGCCGAACGCACGCCAATCAATATGCCGAATCTCGTCGCCGGGGTAGTACTCACGATGTTCCACGAACTCGACGCTGGAGCCTTTGAAGGGACTGCGATGGCGGCCCATCATCACCCCTTCAACCAGCTGACGCGCTATCAGCTCAAGACCGCCAAACTGGACCAATTCCAGCGGATTCTCTGGTAGTTGTCTTTCAGCCATGGTCCGCCCGTCAGCCGCGTCACTGAGGTCTGTGTTGGCGCACGCTTACCATACGACGTGCCCTCTGCAACACATTACTGAATTTCGCGGCATTTTTCCCTCGGAAACCGGTCAGAATCCGGGGAAATCAAGGGCATCGCGGATTGCCATGAGCTCCCGCGGTCACACGACGTTCCCTCTGGCTGTCCGGTTGTCTGGCAGGACTCAGGCAACAAACCGTCGGTCGCCCTGCAGACTTCCCGTCTGCCACGACCAGCTGGTCATACCGGCCAGTACACGATCGGCGACTTCCATCGCTGCCACAGCATCCTCTCCCGAAACACGGGGACGACGCTGCTCACGAATGCACGACACAAAGTCCTGCAGTTCAGCCGTCAAGGCGTCTGCCGACGATGCCTGCAACTGCTCATTCGTGATCCATTTTGAAAACACTTCGTCCTTCAGCGTCAGCGGATTCGGTGTGGCTGCCACAATATCCCGAATCATGCCGGGATTGGCGGCCATCGCTGCACACGGGGCCCAGCTCGTGACCTTACGTGTCTGCAGGTCCGCTGAAACAAATCCGGTGTCACTCCAGACCTGTATGGTTCGCTCTGCCGAAGGGTTCATGCGACTGGCTGTCAGATCGACAACGGTGCCATTGGCCATTCGCAGTCGAGCCATCGCGAGGTCTTCATGAGGACCAAAGGTAACGGCGCCAAAAGCGTCCACGGTTTCGACAGTCGAACCAGTCAGCGACAGCGTAAGGTCGATATCATGGATCATCAGGTCATGGATCACACCGATATCTGTAGAGCGAAACGTATACGGACTGACCCGCTGGCAGCGGACGTAAAGCGGCCTGCCGATTTTTTCCCGCAGCAGTTCGAAGGCCGGATTGAATCGCTCGACGTGACCCACCTGCAGCAGAGCGCGACGAAACTGAGCGAGCCGATGCATTCTCAGCGCGGTCTCGTAATCGTGAGCGAGGGGCTTCTCAATCAATACCGCGTTGCCGCGTTCCAGAAATGGGCGGGCAACGGCATCGTGCGCTACGGTCGGTACTGCGACCACAACCCCATCCACGTGGTCAATCAGCGATTCGGAAGTCGCGTGCCACTGGGTGCCAAAACGGGCTGCGATCTCTCGTCCCTGCGGTTCTCTGGAGTCCACGACACCGGTTAAAACCACCCCCGACATCGTCGAGAGAATCCGGGCGTGATGCTGACCAAGCGCACCCACTCCAATCACAGCAATTCTTACCGGGTTCATGCGGCTTTCCGTTCCTCTGATGCCTGAGGTTTCACTTCCGATGGCTTATTGCGAATGGCCTCACGTGCACGTCCCAGCCGGCCTGCCTTCTGGTTCTCAACGAAATTCAACAGCGAACTCAGCTCAAGCGGAATGATGTCGCCAAGAGTGCTCGCAAAATACTGACGAACATCTTCCAGCGATCGATTACGCCGGTACAGCAGTCGGAAGGCTTCCTTGACGAGGTCGATGGAGGTCGCGGAAATTCCCGCTCGCTTCATTCCCACAATATTGATGGTCTTCAGCTCCGGATTGTCACTGCCGGCTGCCAGCATGAAAGGAGGAATATCGTGAGGAACGCGGCAGCCACCGCTGACAAAGCTCAGTCTGCCAAGAGTGGAAAAGTGGTGCACGACCGAGTTTCCGGAGACGATGGCACTGTCATGCACGTGCACGTGTCCACCCAGCAGCACGCCATTCACCAGAATCACATTGTTGGCGATGTTGCAGTTGTGGGCCACATGGCTGTTCGCCATGAACATATTGTGATTGCCGATGCGGGTGATTCCGTCTTCCTTCTCGGCACCGCGATTCACGGTCACGCCTTCGCGGAAGATGTTGTTGTCACCAATTCGGATCTCAGTCTCCGAATCCTGCCAGCTGACGTCCTGCGGATCACCGCCGATAACGCAGTAGGGGGAAAAGCGGTTCTTCATTCCGATCCGTGTCTTGCCGGTCAGCACAACATGACTGGTCAGAACCGTCTCGTCACCGATCTCCACGTCAGGACCGACGAGGCAGAAGGGGCCAATCTGTACCCCATTCCCGATTTTGGCTCGCGGGTCAACCTGTGACAGTGGAGAGATCCCTGATTGCATATCGATCATCCTGATCTGTTCGGTGTGCGTGATTGAACCCTGATTTCACCCGAAAACGCATCCTGCGTTGTACTGACTGAGGCTGACGAACATCTGATTGTGGTCAGGGTTGACTCTGACCGGTATTCCACAGCAAGGAAATCAATGCTGTGCACTTCGGAGTGCAGATGCCCTAAGCAGCTCGCCCCACGGCTGTTCTGTTATTTTCTATCGTCGACAGGAATTCCGCCATAACATGATTCAATTTGTGTCCGCTTCGACGTGCCACAATCCGACCGGAGAAATTCAGACCACTCAACGCGAGGTCGCCGATGCAGTCGAGGATCTTATGCCGAACCGGCTCATTCGGCCAGCGCAGCCGATTGTCAATGACGGAACCATCCTTTTCAAAGACGACGAGGTCCCTGCCCGTGAGGTGCCGACCAAATCCCGCGGCCTGAAGTGCTTCCACTTCGGCGGCCATCACGAAGGTACGGGACCCGGCAATCTCGGACATGTAGAGTTCCGGGGTCACCTGGATTGCCCATGATTGGGAGGGCAGCGGTGATTCCGGTCCGTAGTCCAGCAGGTAATCGATGACCAGATCTTCGGAGTAACCGGGGATACACTCGATCCACTGACCGTTTGATGGTTCGCTGATTCTCTGCAGTTCGGAGATGCTTGTTGTGCGTCGCAGTGCTGACTGCTGATTGAGTCCGGCCTCGAGGATCGCTTCGCAGAATGGCAGACTGGATCCGTCCACCGCGGGCAGTTCCCGGGCACTGATCTCAACGACACAGTTGTCGACCTGCAACCCAGCCAGTGCCGACATCAGATGCTCAGTGGTTTCGACCGTGGCACCGTTCGCGGACAAAATGGTTCGTCGTGACCCGGGGATAACGTATCGAACGTTTGCAGGAATTTCCGGGCGTGCTGCCAAATCCACTCGCCGGAAAATAATGCCCGTGTTTTCAGCGGCGGGCAGCAGTCGCAGGCGACAATCCACGCCGTGAAAAAGTCCCGGGCCAGCAATCACCGCGGGACGTGCCAGCGTGCGCTGATTGACGTCTGAAGATATGCCCGTCAGCATTCTTAATGCCCCCCGGAAATTACACGTCCGAAATGTGTTCCACGCCAGTGTGGGAACCAGGCCAAAAAAACCAGCAGCGGGAACATGACGCCCCGCTGCTGTGAGAGACTTGTCTGGCATCAGCACATTGCTGTTTCTGCAATGGCTCAGCAGATTCTCAGTTTCGCGGGGCAGCGGTCGCGCCGGTTGTTCGTACCGGAGTCTTTCCAGCGGAACCTTCGTACTGCTTGTTCAGCGATTCCAGAACCACTGTGGTGATGTCGTTGTCTGGCTGGTAGTACACCACCTGCTTGTTCATGCGCTGAACAGCTTCGGCCGGTGGGGTATCGTCTTCAATGTCCTTGCTGTCGAAGCGAATGACCACGGTGTACTCGGCCCATTCGGCGTACTTCCGAATCATCGCCGTGGTATCGGCATAGATCTCTTTGAACATCTCGGATTCGCGACGTGCCAGCTTACGCTGAGTGGCGGCACGGAAGGCTTCAAACTCGCCCTTTGCGTCCAGAATCTGCTTTTCTTTGGCTTCGTATTCAGCGCTGCCAGCCTGCAGGCCGCTTTCCTGAATTTCCTTCTGCATGGCCTGCATTTTTTCGACCATGACGCGGGCTTCCGCATCGCTGCGTTCGATCTCTGCTGCCAGTTCTTCTCGCAGAACCTTGAACTTGGAGTAGCCTTCGAAGACCTTGGCCATATCGATCAGGCCAACACGGCTGGGGGTGCGTTCACGCGCGGCTGCGGCTGGCTTGGCAGCCGGCTTGGCTGCTGGTTCCTGAGCCCCTGCAGGGGTCTGAATCGCGACCGCCAGGGCAGCCGTAAGAGCAAGTGCAAATTTTTTCACGTTGAGGGCACTCCTTCGCCAGTCTGATGCCCCGGTTCCATGGGGCGGAATTGTCACGCTGCTGAACCTTTGAGTCAGGTCACACGTCCCCGTTTTGTCTCAAACCTGTTCCGCCCGGTCAAGGTGAAGGCCGACGTTTTGGGGCAATCTGTGCTTTTCACTGATCTTCAGTGGCGGTGGAGCGGCAATTCCTGCGGGTGGTTTAAGCGAGCATTTGCGGCGCGGCTGGGCGTGAGGTGCGTGCGGGAATCAGCTGGGTTTTCGGCGGTTTTGTGATGATTCAAGCGGGACGGAGCAGTCGCACGGCAGCCTCCGGCGGCCCGGATGCAGATGCAAGCGGATCCCGACGGATGGGCAGGACCCCGCCAAATTACGACGTTGTTGGTTCACTGGACTTGCCAGACTGTGCAAGCATTGCAGGTTGCCTCTCCTGGTGGCGTACAGCCCGTGACGTTACTTAGGGACGCTAAGGTGGGACGTGAATGCCGTCAGTGAGAAACTGGACTCCGAAAGTCGGGAATCCGGTGTTGGCATCCGGGTTTTCGTTGCGTTTCGTGAGTTACGGAGTTGCGGGCATCAGCGCCAGCAGCAGTGCGGCTCGTGTCATGACACGGGCGCCAATGGAGACGCAGCGTTCGTCGACGTCGAAAAATGGGGAGTGCAGCAACGGCCATTCTCCCGGTTCGGCTGCGCATCCCAGACGGAACTGTGATCCGGGAACGTGGTCGAGGTAGACGGCGAAGTCCTCGCCGCCCATGCTGGGCTTTTCAATTCGCGTGACGCTGGAGCTGCCAAGGACCTGGATCGCGGCCTGTTCACAGGCCGAAGTCGCGGTCGTATCATTGAGTACCGCGCCCAGCGGGCAGCGAAAATCAACGTCGATGCGGTTGCCAGTGGCTTCCTCGAGACCTCGGCAGAGTCGGCGAATGGAGTCCATCACACGGGTTCGCACATCCGCGTCCGTCGTGCGCAGCGTGCCCTCCAGTTGCACCTCATCGGGAATCACGTTGGAGACCGTGCCCCCGTGAATGGAGCCAATGGTGAAAACCGTGGGGTGCAGCGCATCCGCCTGACGTGAGACCTGCTGGTACAGCGTGGTGACCAGCGTCGCGGCGGTCAGCAGCGGGTCCGAGGTATGCTGCGGTCTTGCGGCGTGGCCCCCCTTGCCTTTAACGGTCAGCGACACTTCATCAACATGGGCAGTAAGCACACCATAACGAATCCCGATGCGGCCGACAGTCGCCGTGGGATCGACATGCAGGCCGAGGATGCAGCTGACACCCTGCAACGCACCCGCTTCCACCATCCAGCCAGCCCCTTCGGCGATCTCCTCGGCTGGTTGAAAGACGAACCGCAGTCGGACCGAGGGTGGATCCGAATCAGACAGTGTCTCAGTCAGGCCGACCATGGTTTCGGCGACCGCCAGCGCAATGGTTGTGTGCACGTCGTGTCCGCAGGCGTGGGTGATGCCGGGAATCGATGAGGCGTAGTCGACCTGTTTCCGATCCTGCAGCGGCAGGGCATCAATGTCGGCTCGAATGGCGATCAGCGGGGAGTCGGCACTGGGGCGGCCAAGCGTCAGGTCAGCCATACACCCCACCTCGCGACTGGTGGTGGTCGGGCTGAGTCCCAGCGTCTGCAGGCGTTCCATAATGAAGCGTGTGGTCTGGAATTCCTTCGCGCTCAGTTCAGGGTTCTGATGCAGAAACCTCCGAGTGCTGATCCACGCATCCGCACGACTTTCGGCGATACGATCCAGCAGGATCTCCCAGGGCACGATGCGTTCCGTGTCGGAGAGAGTGATCGTGCGGAGCGGTCTGTCTGATTCCGGCATACTCTCCTCTGGTCTTCCTTCCCGCCCGGGCTTGATATTCCACGGGATTCAGGGCACACCGTCTCCACGGGGTGAACTCATGGCTTCATCTTCAGAACACTCGATATCAGGTCAGCATGGCCCACAGCGACGTGGCCCGTGGTTTCTGTGCCCTTCCCTTATCTTCATTTCCACCGTTCGCTGTCGTCAACCTTCAGGCCACGCATTATTCAGGACGTCTCAGAATTTCTGCTGCCCGGTTGCCTGCCACAGCGGCCGCTCAGGTCTCCCGATCAGTCTTCACTTCCAACTGTCTGCGATTGACCGCGCCTGCCTCCCAGAGTGTGGCCAGTCGGTCTGCATCCCGGTCAGCGATTGCATGGCGGAACGCGTCCAGTCTTCGTCCGGCAACTTCCAGGGCTTCAAGGCAGGCCTCGCGATTTTCCAGCAGGATGGACGTCCAGATGTGGGAGGCTCCGGCGGCAATCCTCGTGGTGTCACGAAACCCCGTGCCGGCGAACTCCAGCTGAGACACGGTCACGCTGCCAGCGGCCACTGAGGCCATCACATGCGGCAAGTGACTGGTTAAGGCAAGAATTCTGTCGTGGTCGATTGCGGTCAGGTGGCGAATTTTCATTCCCAACCCTTCCCAGAAGCTGGCGACACGTTGGACGGTCGCCTGCGGAGCCGCTTCCGGGCAAAGCACGCAGATGCGTCCTTCGAACAGGTCGCCAATCGCATGCTCAAATCCACTTTGTTCACTGCCTGCGATTGGGTGTGCTCCGACAAAACGCGGCTCGGTGGCAAGTGCCGCGCAGATCGTGGCTTTCACGCTGCCCGCATCCGTCACAGCGGTGCAGCCCGCGTCCAGAAGTTCGCGAGCAGAGTCTGCTATCTGCTCCACAGGCAGGCAGACCACCCCCAGGCTCCCAGCCGGGATTTGCCCCGGCCGCGCGCTGTCGGTGATCTCATCCAGTAAACCCTGTTGCTTCGCGGCGGTCAGACGCTGCTGACTGCGTCCGACTCCCGTGATTCGGGTCGCCGGGGATTGGCGTCGTACCGCAGCGGCAATCGACCCCCCGATCAGACCGACACCCGAAATCACAATTGCTGGTTCGAACATCGACTCGCCATGCACCCGCGTTAAGGGATCACTGCCGGTTGTTATTCCTGATCTGCGTCGATTCCGCCTGCCTCTGTGGCTCGAGGTTCAGGGCTGGATTCACCCGGAAGTGCTCACCACGTTACCGGGGGGCAATCCGCAGGACCGAATCCGCTATCAGTGACGATGGCTGCCTTTGTCACACTGCTTGCAGTGGTCGCAACGCTCCTCCAGACAGCACTCCGGGGCACAGCGAGGATCAGGCGCTCCAAGAATGTAAGCCGGTCCGTAGGTTGAGGCGGCGTCGCCAATGGCGTACGGCTCATAGTCCATACGGAAACCGTCGTAGGGCCGGTTGAACAGATTTCCCATGCCTCGTGGGCGAAACGCATCCGGTTCGCACCGCTGAGCCTGAGTCAGTGTTGCAGCCTTCGGGCGATACCAGTTTGTGTAGCGTTCCATGGGCGAGGAGTAGTGCCGGAAGCCGCTTCCTGCTGAACCTGGCGCGCCATAGTTCGGGGCGACGCGCTGCACGGAGAACCCATTGAATGTTTCCGCCGCAGGCTTTGCCGGGGCGGTTCGCTTCTGCGTGAATTTTGACAATGAGTTGTTGCTGGGGAGAAAGCCCGAAGGCACTTCCTGAGCCGCTACTGCAACGCCGCCACCCGGGACCTGGGGGACCGGTGACTGTTGAGCGGAAGTAGACTGCTGAACCGCAAGCACAGCAAACACGAACACAGCAACCGACACGACACACTTCATGGACGTCATCCTGACAACCTGGCTCTGTTCCGCAGGCTCCGCACAGCAACCTTGCTGCGCGCTGCTGTGTTCATCGTCGCCGAAGGCCGCCTGCAAAACAGGAAACATCGCTGCGGCCCCAATCCGAAATAACGCAGGTCCGAATTCAACCAGAAAAACGGTCGCGCAAACCTTGCCGTCTGCGCAAACATTACCGTCGTCAGGCCGCATCATCCGCAGGGCAAAAACCCGCTGGTGTTGGGGAAATACGGAAAAAACGCCGATTCCTCACGTTCTGCTTTTCGGAATTGGTTCACCGAAAATGGGAATTTGCTTGCATTTTCCCCAAATGCTGTTCCTGCAAGTTCCGCTTCAGGCGTCCGCGGAATTGCCGCCGCCACGCACGGTCTGAACAACCGCGCAGGCCTCACGAGCTGTTTCCGTAATGCGCGTCCAGGCTTCCGATTCGATCACTTCCTTCTTCGCCAGCCATGAACCACCGACCGCCAATACGTCCGGATCTTTCAGCCACGTCGCCAGATTTCCGATCCCAATGCCTCCCAGCGGGATGTAACGCACGCCCAGATGCGCATACGGCGCTTTGACGCTGGCCAGCATGGGCAACCCGCCACTGGGTTCGGCCGGAAAGAATTTCAGATCCCGGCAGCCATTTCGCACGGCCACGTCAATATCGGTGGGTGTGACAACGCCCGGGGCAAACGGCAGTCCGCAGCGGGCCGCTTCGCGAATCACCTCAGGATTGGTTCCGGGCGCAACACCGAACTGCGCCCCGGCACGCACGATCGATTCCACCTGTTCCGGGAAAATGATTGTGCCCACGCCGGCAATCATTTCAGGAACTTCGCTGGTGACCGCTTTGAGGCAGTCGAGCGCTGCAGCGGTCCGCAGTGTCAGTTCCATCGCTCGAACGCCCCCTGCCAGCAGGGCTCGAGCCACCTGAACAGCATGACGCGGCTGATCGATCACGAGCACGGAGATCACTCCGGATCGGGAAATCCCCTGAAGGAGTTGCTGAGAAAACAATGAGTCCCGTTGGTTGTCGGTCACGTTTATCCTCGTTTCGGGTTGTGCACTTTGGGTTGTCCGGCGACAAAGACCGCCGCCAGGTTGCTGAAGTCCTGCTGCTGGCTGCAGCGTTGAGCTGATTTTGCCGTCAGACAAGAACCTCCGAGATGACACGCTGCGGTTCGACGCCGGTTAGTTTCTGGTCGAGGCCCTGAAACCGATAGCTGAAACGCTCATGCTGGATTCCGAGGCAGTGCAGAATGGTGGCATTCAGGTCATTCACATGACAGGGGTTCTCGACAATGTTGTAGCTGAAGTCATCCGTGGCTCCATGCACGAGCCCCCCGCGAATTCCGCCTCCGGCCATCCACATGCAGAAGTTGCGGGGATGGTGGTCGCGTCCATAGTTGGTGCTGGTGAGTGTTCCCTGGGAATAGACGGTGCGCCCGAATTCTCCCCCCCAGACGACGAGTGTGCTGTCGAGCAGGCCGCGCTGCTTCAGATCTCGGATCAACGCCGCGCACGGCTGGTCGACGTCTCCGCACTGATGACGGATTTCTGAGGGCAGAGAGCCATGCTGGTCCCAGCCACGATGCAGAATCTGTACGACGCGGACGCCTCGTTCCACCATGCGTCGAGCCAGCAGAGCGCTGGCCGCGAAACTGCCGGAGTTGGTGACTTCCGGGCCATACATGTCCAGTGTGGCCTGTGTCTCGCCACTCAGATCCACCAGATCCGGTACGCTGCTCTGCATGCGGTAGGCCATCTCGTACTGCAGCATTCGCGTGCGAGTTTCCGGATCGCCGAATTTTTCGAGTGTTTGCTGATTCAGTTGTGCCAGCGCGTCCAGCATCGCTCGACGACTGTGGCTGTCAACGCCCTGCGGGTTGTCGAGGTACAGCACCGGGTCGCCGGAACTGCGTAAAGCAACCCCCGTGTATCGCGATGGCAGAAACCCACTGCTCCACATGCGCGAGAACAAGGCCTGTGCGGCCTGTTTTGATGACCAGCGCGGAGTGAGCACCACGAAGGCCGGCAGGTTGTTGCTGTCACTTCCCAAACCGTAGGACAGCCACGATCCCAGACTCGGTTTTCCCGGGACTTCACTGCCCGTGGTGACAAACGTACACGCTGGATCATGATTGATTGCGTTGGTGTGCACACTGCGTATCAGAGCGATCTCGTCGACCACACCGGCAGTGTGCGGCAGCAATTCACTCACCTGCATGCCGCACTGCCCTGCCCTTGAAAACTGAAACATGGAGGGGGCGACCGGCAGACGCGATTGCCCACTGGTCATCGTGGTGATGCGCTGACCCCGGCGAATGGAATCCGGAAGGTCACCGTTGAAATGGGCTTTCAATCCGGGCTTATGGTCCCACAAATCCAGTTGTGAAGGACCACCGTTCATGTGCAGGTAAATCACCGCGCGAGCACGCGGTGCAAAGTGCGGAAATCCGGGCAACGCGGGGTGCACCTGTTCGGTCGCTGCCGCAGCACTCGCCCTTCCCTGTGCTGCCAGCATTGCCAGTAAGACACCGCCCATGCGCAGGCCCTGGTCGCCGAAGAACTGACGCCGAGTCTGCTGCAGTTGCCACGTGTCCAATGGATTCATGTCATGACTCTCCTCTGACCCAGACTCTGCAGTGCCACGATCCGCGCTCATCGGCCAGAATCTCGACTGGCCCCGCGGCGGCCGACGCCGGACGACTCCCATTGGGACTGCTTAGCTTCTCGTAGTGTCCCAGGATTTCCACGCTGTTGCAATCCTGCTGATTGGTGAAGTCATTGGTCGGATCACGAATGAGAGCATCGCAGATGCATTTCGCCGCGATCCGTTGGCAGAGAGGCACTGGTCAGAGACCGTCCTCGCATTCGCTCAACACTGGAGCCTGAGCTTTTCAGGCCTTGCGTCAGTATGGACTGCGGCAATCAACACCTGGGCATCGGAATCATCCGGTCTGTAGTGAGTTTCTGATTCGCAAGGTCTGGATTTCAAAGTATACTGTGGGGAGATCAGATGTTTTTCTGCTTCCTCAGTCCCTGCTGGCAGTTCAGTTCGCTGTCGACCAACCTGCCGGCATTTTCGGGTGCTCAATGTCTCCAGTGAAGCGTCCTTCAACCGGTGGTGGCTGGAAGGCAATTGCCTACAGTCTGAAACTCGCGCAACGCGTTGGCTGGTGGAAGATGTGGAAGGCCATGCGCTCCCGCAACACGTGTAAGACCTGCGCGGTCGGCATGGGTGGGCAACTCGGCGGCATGGTGAATGAAGGCGGCCATTTCCCGGAGGTCTGCAAGAAATCGTTTCAGGCGATGGCGTCAGATCTCCAGGGAGCGTTGCAGAAACAGGCTATTGAAGCGATGTCGCTGCAGCAACTGCGGGCGATGACGCCCCGGCAACTGGAAAACTCGGGGCGCATCGCTGATCCGCTCTGGCTGCCACCCAACGGCAAGGCCTACCAGACGACCACATGGGAACATGCCCTGCAGATCATTGTCGATCGCATGCAGGCTGCCGGCCCCCAACGATCGTTTTTTTATGCCAGCGGTCGAGCATCCAATGAGGCGGGTTTTCTGTTTCAGTTGATGGCACGTCGATTCGGAACGAACTACGTCAATAATTGCTCGTTCTATTGTCATCAGGCCAGCGGTGTCGGGCTGGGAATGGCCCTGGGAACCAGCGCCGGAACTGTTCGGCTGGAAGACCTTGATCACACCGACCTGTACCTGCTCATCGGCGCAAACCCCGCCTCCAATCACCCTCGTTTGATGCGTTCGCTGATGCAGATTCGGCGAAACGGCGGCGATGTTGTCGTCATCAACCCTGTACGTGAACTCGGGCTGGTAAAATTTCGCGTTCCCAGCGATGTACGCAGTCTGTTGTTCGGTACTGAAATTGCCAGTGAATACCTGCAACCGCACATCGGCGGAGATCTGGCACTGCTCAATGCACTGGCAAAAGAGATTCTTGAGCAGCGGGGACAGGATACGGATTTCATTACCCGACATACTGAGGGTTTCGAGGAATTTGCCACGGCTGTCAGCGCCTTGTCGTGGGACTCACTGGTCAACGCCTCCGGGATTTCTCGTGCCGAAATCCGTAGTCTTGCGCAACGCTATCTCAAAGCCCGCAATGTCGTCATCGGCTGGTGCATGGGCATCACTCATCACCTGCACGGGACATCCAATGTGCACGCCATCGCCAATCTTGCGCTGCTCCGCGGTATGGTGGGACGTGACCATGCGGGACTGATGCCGATTCGTGGACACAGCAACGTGCAGGGGCTCGGAACCGTGGGCGTTACACCGGCACTCAAACAACATTTGCTCGAACGATTTGAGCAGCGACTGAACTTTTCACCTCCCAGCTCCCCGGGACTGGATACCATGGCGTGCATGGATGCTGCATGGGAAGGCCGCATGGACTTTGCTCTGTGCCTTGGCGGAAACCTGTATGGCAGCAATCCGGCTGCCGCACGCGCTTTCCAGGCCATTTCCCGGATGAAGACGGTCGTCTATCTTTCCACCACTCTGAATACCGGACATGCGTGGGGGACAGGCGAAGAAACGCTGATCCTGCCCGTGCTGCCACGTGACGAAGAGCCTCAGCCAACGTCCCAGGAATCCATGTTCAGTTTCGTCAGGCTCAGCGATGGTGGAGCCTCAAGGCATCTGAATGCCCGCAGCGAAGCTTCAATTCTCGCGGAACTCGGACGACAGCTGTTCCCCGGCGATGCCCGGCTTGACTGGAATGCCCTGCAGAGCCACGCTGCCATTCGAGAACTTATCGCAGACCTCATTCCGGATTATCAGGCACTCCGCGACATCGATCGTTCACGTAAGGAATTTCATGTGCCGGGCCGAGCCATCCGGAATTACCAGTTCCCGACAAAGTCCGGTAAAGCACGCTTCCATGTGGCTACGCCCCCAGAGGTCGTGCCCCGCAATTCAGAGCACAATCCCGGTCAGCTGAAGCTGATGACATTACGCTCTGAAGGTCAGTTCAACAGCGTTGTTTACGACGAAGAAGATCTGTATCGCGGTCAGGAGCGACGTGATGTGATTCTGATGAATCCGGCCGACCTGAAGCGATTGAATCTGCAGCCGGATCAGCGTGTTCGTGTCCGAAGTGACGTCGGTGAAATGCGATATATCCTCGCCCGACCTTACGAAATTCGTGAAGGCAATGCGGCGATGTACTATCCGGAAGCCAACGTGCTGATTCCGCATCGCGTGGATCCGCTGTCGAAAACGCCGGCTTTCAAATCCATCGATATTCGTGTTGAAGCAGAGCCTCTCGTGGCTCAAACTCATGCTGGCACGACGTAATTCGGTGGCAGCCCGATCAACCTCACCAGTTGAAATCAAATCGCAGCGCCAGCAGGTCTGACGTCGTTCCGCCGAAGCTGGCCGCACGGGTCGTAACCGGGTGAATCCAGTCAAACATGAATCGCGTTCGATCACTCCAGTACCAATTCACTCCCGTGGTCAGATCGTTGTATTGGCCACTCTGAAAATTATCCAGGTTCAGATTGGAGTACCTTGTTTTCAGTTCCCACGCCCCAGGGCTCAGGATCCCGTCCCGTATTCTCAGAGCCGCCTTCGGCACATTGCGGGCGAACTGTGCCCCATGCTGCCCAAAACGGTCATAAATCCGATTTTCTCCCGTCACAAACCAACTGAGGTGAGCGTAGGCCCCGGTCGCCGACTCACTCCCGCCACTCAACTGATCCACGACGGACAGAAAAGCCTCGCTCTGCAGAGTGACCGGTCCCATGACCGCCGCAAACTCCAGATTCCCTGTCGTGTAAGTCTCCGTGCTGATCACTCCGCTGTCGATAAGCCGCGGTCCTTCATGGATCTGAGGCCGCGCCCGAAATCGTACCCGATCATCCTGATCGTTGGTGTACAACACTCCAACTCCCGTATGCACCAGATAGCGTCCTTTGGATGCCTCGTCGTAGTAGGGTGTCCATGTCAATCGACCACTGGTACGAAACCCCTGACTGTCATCAATCCGCTCCTTCAGAGACTCGCTGATGCTGTCAAAAAAGACCCCGGTGCTCCACGTCACGCTTTCGTCTTCGCTGCAGTTGTACAGAGCTATCCCGACTTCGCGGTCCACGGCAAAAATGCCCTGGCTGGGAATGGAACGCTCCAGGAACAGATTGTTTGTATCGTTGGTCACCTGCTCCAGACTGAATGGCACGAAGAAATTACCAATTCGAAATCGTCCCAGCCCGGGAATCTCGTTGGCCGAAAAGTAGGCATCTTTCACGTCCGGTGAGGTGACGGTGTTGCCACTCTCGCCGACAGTTTCCGGTTCCAGAGTCATCTGCAGCCGGAAATCGCAGTTCTCGTACCCGGAACCGTCAGCGACCAGCCGCAGGCGTCGAAACTCAAAAAAGTCTGAGGTACCTGGGTTTCCGGTGATGTCGGGATCCGCATCCACCCAGTTCACATAATCAAGTTGCACATGCCCGCCCAGCTTGACATTCCATTTGTCGACGGGGACGGCCTTCAGTTCGGCGGCTTTTTTCTGCTCGGCCGCTACCCGTTCCGCATCTTTCTTAACGCGAGCCTGCTCGGCCGCCTCCAATTGCTCAAGTCGACGTCGCAGCGTTTCCAGTTCGTTGGTTAATGCGCCGTCCCCTGTTGTGCCATCATACCGTAAGGAATCCTCTGACAGGTTCTCGTTTGATGATGGCTCTGGCTGGTTTGCCCGGTCGGCGATTGTGACGCGACCCGCGTTTGCCAGGTCTGGATTCCGGGTTCCACCAACGGCAGGCAGGCAGAGCCCCGCCAGGAACACGACGGTTCGCAACACCAGACCCACGCCCATGCATCCTGTCCAGCATCCTGCTGTGTGCGTGCCGTTCAGCATTGTTTGTTCCATGTCCCCGGAGTTCCGTTCCTGACCCCTTTTTCTGACTTGACAGGGCAGCTAGCGTCCGGCAAACAGGCCGAACAGGCCACCGCGTTTTTTCACGGGCTCTTCGGCGCCCTTCGGCGATGCCTCTGTGGCTGTCAGTTGAGTGATCATTTCGGTCAGACTGCGGGTGAGCTTTGCTCGTGGAGCGAACTGGCACAGTGGCACGCCGTTGTTTCGGGCTCCTGCCATCACCGGATAGTCATTGGGAATCTGCCAGAAGACGCTCCGTCCAATTGCTTCGAGCGCCTTGGTCAGGCTGATGTCGCAATCCTCAAGTCCCACACGATTGACTACGATTTCCACCTTGCCCCGAATGGCTGGGAAGTTTTCCAGAAACTGCATGATCCGAATCACGTTACGCAGACTGGAAAGATCCAGCTGTGTGACCAGCAGGATCCGATCTGAGACTTCCATCACCGCGAGGTCCATGCGGCCGAACATCTTGCTCACATCCACAATCAGGTGCGAGAAGGTGGCCTTGAGTAAGGCCATGATTCTTCGCAGGTCATCCGGCCGAATGACATCGGCGTGCTCCATTTCCAGAGGACGCGGCAACAGAAAAACTCCGCTCTCATGCCGCGTCAGTGATCGTTTCAGCAGTCCATAGTCCAGGCGGCTCATGTTGTCCGCAAGGTCCCGAATGGAGTGCTCGGGGATGATATCCAGCCAGACGTCTGCATCTCCCAGCGTCAGATCGAGGTCAATCACGACCGGTGAGTTTCGTGACTCCTGCGCCAGCACCGCCGCAGCATTCACCGCGATTGCTGTGCATCCGACTCCGCCGGCCACACCGGCGATTGTGATGACCTGACCACCACGAGAGTTGCCTTCGCTGGTCCCACCACCCAGAGACACTCGGATACGGTCCAGCGCTGAGACAAAGTCCTCGAGTTGGATCGGAAGATTCAGGTATTCACGGGCGCCGTTTCGCATCGCCTGCAGAATCAGACTGCCCTCCTGTGACGAACTGACCACGAGGACAGCACAACTGATCTGGGAGCGGGCGACCTCTCCCACCAGCTGCAGCGCACGTGTGGGATTCGAGTCGAGGTTGATCAGCACGATTCCCGGAAGTGTCTGACGAGCGATGTCCATAAAGCTCTCATAGCGGGAGCACTCCGCTTCCAGCCAGACCGTCTCTACACCCAGCAGCATGGACTTCAGGGCGTTCCTTGAACGCTCATCAGGATCCACCGTAACCAGTCTCAGTACATTTTTCATAGCCAATGCCCGTCATCTGTGAAAGTGCTGTGTACGTTTCAGCAGCGTCTCTGAGGTCCTCTATCTCATTGTTGGTGAGATCAGCCCCTCGTCATCAGGGATCCGTAGTTTGGCTCCGGAGTCAGTTTCCGACTTATCTGTTTCGCGGATCTTCGAACGGCTGGCTGGCTTTATTCGTCCGCCGCCCCCCGCGTCAGCCGGCTCTGGTGTCGGCCGTTCCTGGCCAGCGGTGCGACTGCTGGTCGGTGCTCGTTTTCCGGATTTCCCGGCGTCCGTGCAGTCTATCTCGCGACAGTTGCGACAGTTCGGATCGCTGCAGCGTTTGGCCGCTGCCGGCTGAGTCCGACATTGTTCACACTCGTCCCCAACCTTCGGAACCTCCAGCATTCCGTAGGCGAACAACTCCCGGTCGACTGGAATGTCTGTGGACATTCCCGGGCCGATGGCTGGAACCTGCTCCGGTGTCATGGGGGCCACCAGCTCCGGTGTTACCAGAATGATCAACTCTGTTTCTGACTCTGTGTGCTGTTTTTTACTGAAAGCGGCCCCGAGCCATGGGAGTTCCCCGAGGAACGGGACTTTCTGAGTTGTGCCGTAAGAGCGACGTGAGACGAGTCCGGCGATTACCAGAGCCTCGCCGAAATTCATTTCCACCTGCGTATTCGCGCTGTTGGTGCGGAACGACGTTGTCGGTGCGCCGTTGATGATCACCACCTGTGAAAAGTCCTGATCACTGACGCGAGTTTCCACCTCAAGTCGCACGCGCCCATTGCCAAGAATGTACGGCACGGCATTCAACTGAATCCCGAATTCCCGATACTGCACGCCGGAAGTGCCGAGGCCACCCGCCACTGGAATTGGTGTCTCTCCGCCGCTCAGAAAGTTGGCGGGACGACCGTTGTCTGTGACAATCATCGGGGTTGCGTGAGTCTTGAAAATGCCTTCGTCCAGCATGGCCTGAACAAAGCCCTGGAACACACTATTGGGACGTGTCAGACCCCAGGTGATGGTACTGTCGGAGAATCCGCGTTGTGTGATTGAAGCGGCTCCGCCAGCCACCTCCAGACCTGAAATCGGCGTGATCGGTCCGGGAGTAGACACGAGGTAGCCGTCCGGGCGTACCATGGAGAAATTCATGCCGAGGCGACGCAGCTTGGATCGCTGCACCTCCATCACGGTGCACTTCAGCATGATCTGCTGCACGCCACCGGCCTGCATGTGATTCAGAACTTCGGGATAAAACTGCTCCGCGATCGCCTGAATCTCGCTGACGTGCTCAGGCTTGGTCACCCAGCCATCCAGGCGTACAGATTCATCGCTGATCTCTTCGACATGAATCGTATTGTCCGGATACAGCCGACGAATGAAGGATTCGAGATGGCGAACGTCACCGCGGATCAGGATCTCAAGCTCAAATGTGCGATCATTCTCATCCACAATGGTGAGCGACGTGACGCCGGACTGCAGGGCGTAGATTCGGACCTGCTGAGGGTTATCTCCGACAGTCTGTACTGTCAGTACCTCTTCATCAAAATCCATGACACGTCGGATGCGGGCACTGTGTTCAATGAACATCGAGAACCGCTCGACCAGAGCAATCTCGTTTCGCCCTTCCTGGACAACGTAGACTGGTGATGACCGCTCGGCCTGCAGCACCGCTTCCGCGACGTCAGACTGCAACAGCGTCATGAATACCAGAATTCTGAACAACACTTGTCCCACCCGCATCCCTGCACCCCTGAATTCCCGCTGCCCTTCAGACCGCTCCCGGACCGAAGCTCAGTGGCCCAAAAGGGACTCCGCCCACTGTACTCTCATGTTCCATCATGCAGAGTGTTGCCTGCATCTGCTGATGCCCTTTGCAAACGGCTGTCTGCATTGAGTCTCCAGCATCGGCCAGCAAGTCGCCTGAACCCGTGTCAGGGGATCAGCGCTTCAGAGACTTAAAAAAGTCCCACACGGTTGAGGCTGTCGATGGATTCGCCATCCTGACCTTCTCCCGTCGTACAGTCTTCCCTTGATAAATCTCAATCGTCCATAATTCGCTGTCATCGGCGCTCCCGGACACAGGTCCGGTAGTCCCCGTATCTGAATTCACCTGTCGTTCCAATTCTTTCTCCAGCAGATCCGGAATCCCCTCGCCGAGCGAATCCGCATCTGTGGCCTTTGATCCACCTTCAACATTGATGTGTGAACCGATTTCCGCATCAGATTCCTCAGCACCATCGCCTCGCAGTTTCTCGAAGTCATTTGAAATCACTGTCTCCGAGGCCGCGCCATCAGTTCCATCGGTTGACTGTGACTCCTTCGGTTTTCGCATCACGGTGGACAATGTGCCGATCTTTCCCGCCAGAGTGACAGCTTTGGACTGCTCCGGAGTGACCAGCAATGAAAGATTCTTGGGGGTTCCTGCGACATTCGCCTCTGAACCGTAAGTCTGAGCATCCACGGCAAACACTTCCACGAATTCCAGGACAGTGATGGTTTTCTGATGTGCTCCATTGACCTTCGGGTCATCATAAGTCAGTAACAAATCAATCTTGTTTCCAGCCTGCAGCATTCCGCTGTGCGTTGTCGTCGCATCGACCGGGATCGTCACTGCCGCCATTCCTGGCGGAATTTTTGCCATCGCGCCATACTCACCCTTCGCTCCCACCTTACTTCTCTGGATCCAGTCGCCTGCACTGACGGGGACTTTCAATCCACGGTCCTGCAGTTCTTCCAGTGTCAGAATCGCTCCGGGAGGGACCAGGGTCTCCGGAACAGGAACCAGTCGAACCGTCAATTCGTTCAGCGTAACACCCGGTTCGAGATCTTTGATTGCGACTGCCACATTTACAACAGGTTCCTGATTCTCCTCGCTTTTCTTCAGCACATGGCGAACGCCAAGCATCGACAGTAATCCGCAGCAAACTGCCACGGCCAGCATAACCACAGCCTGAGGTTTCATAGCGGGTGCGAACTTTCTTTCCCACTCGCATTGCGTGTGTCGCTGAATTCGACTGCAGCGCTGACCCGCAGGTCATGCTGTCAGAATCGATACACAGCGAACAACCCTTCTATTCTTCCCCAGCATCATGATCGGCACACTGGATTGCAGGCTTCACCGAATGCTGGCAGGAAAACTTAAAGTCGTTCACTTACACGCAAGCAGAGACAATTGACTTGCCACAGAGTTGATGACGCGAGAGCCGACCTTCGGCGGCGACGACAAATGCAGACGGGTAAGCGGCAGAATTTGCCGCATTCGGCCGCGGTCAGATCATGTTCTGAAACCAGAAATACCCGATAGTCCCGATGCAGATGGGAATCCCGTAGGGCAGCAGCAGCATCCGCGGCTTACGCTCGGCTGCGATGACCGAAAGCTGAACTGGATTGCGAATGCTCATCCACTCGCTGAGAATCATCAGGAAATTGCTGTAGTGATGCGCTGTTCTGCGACGCCACAGCACCATGACGATCGCCATGCCGGCACCCAGCACGGCGGAGACCGCGAATGCTGCCAGGGTGACCTGCCAACCCATCCATGCTCCGATGCCCGCCATCAGCTTCACATCACCAGCGCCCATGCCACCCACCGAATACAATGGCAGCAGCGTCAGCAGTCCTGCACACATTCCCAGCACTCCGCCGCCGAAGCCCGTGACTCCGCCGGTCCACGTGGAATAGGCCAGGCCCGCCAGCACCATGGGAAAAGTAATCCAGTTCGGCACACGCAGATCCCGGCCATCGATCCAGGCTGCCAGAATCAGAATCACTGATACAGTCTTCACATGCCAGTTGTTCATCAGGAAATCAGCGACTTGCATTTTTGAGAGGCTCCTTTTCAGAATCATGAATTCCCAGCCTGGAATCGGCCCTTCCAGGCTTGTTGTCTCTGCCGTGACTGTCTTCAGGCAGTTCTCCTCGCTCCGTGTTTCGCTCCCGATGACGCCACATCATCGTTCTGATTGTATCCCGGACGCGAATAGTCACCGGCCACGGGGCCCGGTATTCAGAGGAGATCAAAACTCAGATAAAAAAAGGGATGCAGACATGATGCTGCATCCCCTCGAATTTCAATGTCAGCAGGATCAGGTTGCTCCCGCTGACTCGCCATTATGACAGGCTGTTCGACACGCTGGTGAACTTCGCACTGGCATTCGTACCGACAGTCGTCACAGCTGCGATACAGACCACGACGATCAGTGCCAGCATGACTGCGTATTCGACAGCTGTCGGGCCATCTTCAGACACCAGAAATCGCTTTACACTGCTTGCAAACTTGGACATTGCTCATTCCTTCTCGTTGTGCCGCTCTCGCGGGCAATGTGTTTCACAGCGGATGACCCGCAGGTACAGATCCTTACCAAAAGGATCCCCTCACGACGAATCCCCCGGTCTCACTGTCGCCTGGGGATTTACTCGCCGTCGTACTATTGAACCTAGGTCACCGTTTCACCACGTCAAAAACTTTTTACTGCTTTTCGTCATCTGAATCCGCCTGGCGAAAATCAGGCTTTAACGCGCTGATGCAGTATGGAAACAAAGTCAGTGACACTGCTGTTTATGATTCTCAACATCCCTTGTGGAGTTACTCAAACAGAGGCTCTGTCGTAAAGCTCTCGATCGTTGTTTCAGTCAGTGTGCGTCCGCTGTCAGACTGATCGGAGTGTCGGTATGTTGCGCCAGTCGCAGGCGATCCGCCTGCTGCTGCCATTCTGCGGCGCAGCGACGCATGCGTTGTTCGTCGAATTGATCCACGTCACATTCTTCAAGGGCCCGCCTGACCAGTGCCGAAGCCGTGCTGAAGCGCCCCCGCTCGGATTCTGTGACGGCCGCCTGTATGCGAAAAACAGGCATGTCCGGGTACTGCGACAGTGCATGCTGCCAGAGACTGAATGAGTCCTGCCAGACAGGCTGGTATGCCATGGTGCGAAGCACACAGCCGCCCAGCAGCAATCCCGCCGAAAGCGTCCGCACACCAATTGTCAGGACCTGACTGCGTTCGCCATTGGGCTGCAGGCCGGTTACTGTGGCTAGTGATGTTGTCACCATGCCAAACACAATCAGACAAGGAAGATAGAGATACCGATCGTTCATCAAAGTGGTGATCGGTGTGATGTTGAGCACGGGCAGCAACAGCAGCAACGCGGTCAGCAAACCAAACAGAAACATTGGCGATCTGTGTCGCGTTCGCCATGCTGTCACACCAATCACCCCCCACGCGGTCGTGGCCGCAAAGGCACTCAGATGAATCCCTGAAATGGGTGGGTCGTACATGACGCACTGTACAGAGGGGGCCAGCAGCATCCTGATGTACTCCCACAGGATCAGGCTGTCGGCCTCAAGGATCCGGAACAAACCAATCTCCATATGGGCCCGAACGCCTCCGCCCACGGTGTTCTGAGCTCCCATCGTCATGATCAGCAACAGCAAACCCAGCAGTCCCGGAATAATTGCCGCAGAGATTGCTTCCGGAGTTCGACGTCGGGCGATCAGCAGGTCATAAAGCAGTACAATCGGCGGCAGAATAATCGCATGGGCGCGGGCGAGCAGTGCCATGACCAGCAGGAGCAGATACCACCCCTCGTCCCGCGGCGCGGGTCGCTCCCTGAGTCTGATGACAAACGCCGACAGCATCAGGGCGCTGCAGAGCAGACTTTTGCGAGAAGAAATCCAGACAACACTTTCGACCTGTACCGGATGCACGATGAATAACGCGGCCGTCAGCCACGCCGCATAGGTGGAACGACAGAATCGCTGCATCAGAGCAAAGACCAGCAGTCCGTTCGCGCAGTGCAGCAGTAGATTTGTCAGTCGATAACCCCACGCCTCCAGTCCCCAGAAGCTGTGATCCACGAGAAACGTGAATATCGTCAGTGGCGCATAATTACGCGTGACGACTTCGGTTGCGATTCCCTGCAGATTACTGAGAGTCCAGCCGCGAATCAGCGGGTTATTCAGGACATAAGCACCGTCATCCCAGTTGACGAACCCATATGGCAGTGTGTGCCACCACGTCAGCGCAGTCATCAGTACCAGCGATACCCACGGAGCCACACGTCTCGAAAAAACTACGGCACCCCGTGGCATGGCTGAATCATCTCTGAGCACAACAATCCTCCAGCTGCATCAACCTGCGGCGAAACCCGCAGGGACTCATACTGCAGTGCCGGAAGAATGTGGACGGAATCTCAGATCCTCCGCTGTTTTCCGGATCACACGGATCTATGAAATCGGCCTATCCCGCGGAAACGGTATCACCCGAATCATCGTCAGGATCGCCAGCATCGTCCCCTCAGTTCTCCTGCTGGATTGCGGGTTCCGCAAGTCCCCACAGTCCAGCTCCCCGTGACTTCGCAGCGGCAAAGCCATACCTGCAGACGGGATCTCGGCCGGGTCGCAAAGGATGAAACCGGGTGCCACTTGCCCGTCAGGTGCCATGCACCGGTACGTCGCCGGCATGTCGGAACGGCCTCGAGCCTCGCGCGCTGAGTGCTTGCCACAGCGTGATAAAGTCCGGACAACCGTTAGCTTCACTGTCTTTGGACGAACCTGCAGGGCTGCGATATTCGCCTGGGATACCTATCCTAAACGAAGGTTGAGCCCAGGACACGAAAGATGGGTGGCACCCAGATCACGGCACCCTGCCGTCGCTCATGGTGCCATGCACCGTCGTTTTGGGGGCGTCCGAGAACTTCAAGCTGGCGTGGCTTGTCACGGGGTAACAAATCCGGTCGACCGTCAGGATTGCTGAATTCAGAAGAATCCGTGGGACCGCGATATTCGATCGGATGCCCCGTGCTTACAGATGGATGGCACCCAAAACGCACCCCACCCAAAACGGGCACCCAAAACGGGCACCCTTAAAGATGGATGGCACCCAAAACCCGTGCTTACAGATGGATGGCACCCAAAACGGCTAAACGCGAGGTGGGTGGCACCCAAAACGCCAGAAAGTGAAATAGTTTGGCAGCCGGTGGCCGTCAGCTGAGGTGACGATCGTGACCGTGGCCTCTGATCGTGGGGTTTACTTTTGCGCTGCAGGTGAGTTCTGCGCGACGGCTTCCAGCAGTGTCTCCTGCTGGGTTCCGTAGGAGGTCAACAGGGATTCGGCTCCAAGGGCGCCAATGACCGTTTCGCTGTACCGATACTCTCTCGAGGTCATAACGCCGCGTTTCATATCCAGTCGAAACTGTCCCGACGGAGTCGCCTGAATCAGTTGTGACTGTACCGCTGAACTGCGGATCGGCGTCTTTACGGAAGAACGGAACGTGACTGTTGCAGTGTCGCCTTCCACTTTTTCCAGGCGGTAAGTTCGCAGTACGACAACCTGAAGATTCAGATCCTGGCTTCCACGTACCGTGAGGGGAAACTCTTCCTTCCAGGAGTCCCCGATCCGAACCGCATTTTCCGGAAGGGGCATGAGAAATGACCCGGGGTCTTTGGGCTTTGAGGATTCTGTTGTTGCTGCGCTGACCGGTTTGACCTCGGATGATGATGGTTCGGTCGTTTCGACCGGCGATGGAACCGCAGCCTGTACGACCGTCGGTGCTGCCTTCTGTGGCTTCCGAACGGTTTGACCTGTCGTCGTCAGTCGAAATTCAGGAGCACTGCCGCGAAGGCTGTGCGCAACTCCGCGATAGACCTCCGGGATTTCTGAGGGCTTCATGCCTGTGTGAAACTCTACCGCCGGCTGATCATCGACCTGTCGCTTCATCGAGACCTTTTCAAACTGCATTGCAAATGTCCCGGCTCCGTCAGGCTCGACGGACTGCACGGTAAACAGACGCACCTGCTGGACCTGTGAGACGTCTACGCGACGGTTCTCGCCCACTTGCGCTTCGAGTGTCATCTTCTGATCAGACTGATAACGCCACTGCTGTCCCTGTTGAAACAGATACCGCAGGGACCAAGTCCTTTCATCGGTGGCTGTTTTCTGGTCCGAAGCATCAGATTTGGCCGCGGGGGCCGCGACGTCGGCGACAGCTGGCTGTGCTGAGTTTGAAACCTGTGTGCCCGAGTTCAGCTTATCAACCGGAAATCCGATGCAGGCAAGCAGCAGAAGCGCGGAGATTGACGGCATGGAAGGATTCTCGAGCTACGGGTGATTCGTGGCAGGCAACCGTGCCCGATGCACAATCATGCTCTGCCGGCAGGCAGACTAGCACACCGTCGACTTGAGCGGCGAGGTGAGTTTTCGATTGATTTGGGGATAACTCCCGGTAACGTGGGGTGCAAAGTGGCAGATGGGCGCATGCGTCTCGGTGATCGGCGGTTTTTGCCGAATTCCGGCTTTGCGAGAGAAGTGAGACAGCACACGGATAACCGCGAACGCGTCAGAATCAGGTTGCGGCACATTGCCATCAGCGAAGGTGATCGTATCACATCTGCAGATATCCATTGACTCGCGCTGTTGTCACGGCACACACGAGAAGTTGGCAAAATAGTAACCAGACCCAGATCCGGCGGCCGCCCGACGCTGTTAATCCCGGAAGGCCAACGTCGGCCAGGAGAATCAGCCACCATGGCGTGACAAAACACCACAGGCGAGCTGCTTCTCCCATGTTTTTTCCAGAGACCAGCAGCAGGATCCACGTGACGGCGAGGCTTATGCTGAGTTGCCGCAGTGGGGTGAGATTGCTCCGCGCAACTGTCCTGCCACCGGGAATGGCCCCGTCTTCACTGGTTTCCAGATTCCTCACGTTGTCTGCAGCCACTCTGTTGCTCAAAAACCTGCGGATTATCCCGTACAGAACGAGCAGGCACACCGGAAGGCCGACGGATAGCATCATTTCGAGGACGTTGACCGGGAGCCATTTCCACCACGTACGCGGAAACTGTCCATAAAACGCAGCATGATTCTTCAGATTCCAGGTCCAGATCGAGAGCATGTTGCAACCGGTGCTGAGAGAAAACGCCCACAGGCTGCATGCAAATGCGAGACCCTTGGCGAGGGCCGCGAGGAACAACCGCACTCGTAACGTGACATCACTGAAACCAGGTGAGCCCCCTGTTTCCGGCGGCGGGACTTCAGCATTTACATCGCTGCGCACACGGATCAGAGCGAATAACCAGAAGAACACGGCCGCGAGCGCAATCGGAACGTGTGCCAGACTGACGAGGAGACAGCCAAACATCCAGAATCCGGCAAGACAACCGCTCAGTAGCACCTTGATCAAACCGCGTTGCCGCATTGACATTGTCACAAGGAAGAGCAGGACAATTCCGGAGACGGCGTACAGGACATCCGAGCGAGGCTGAAACACGGAAATTGCGGGCAACGTGGCTGCGAGCACAGCGAAACGCCATGCGTCCCTCCGCGAAGTGAGTTGTGATAGCAGCGCAAAGAGCGTTGCCGGCAGGCAGGCGGAAACCCAGAACGAAACAACCGCCGTCAGGATGAGAGCGGCAAATTGCGGGGGCTGCAGCGGTGCGGCGAGCGAAGCTTCTGCCTCAAGTCGCCGGAATGTGGTGATACTCTGCCCATTCATGAATTGTGGCAGATAAGTCCACATCGACGGGCGTGAGGCGGTGCACCAGAGGGCCAGACGGTTGAACAGAAAAAGCCCGGGGGGATGTGTTCCCTTGTGCAGCACGTCGCCAGCGGACATTTCACGTTCATACTGCTGCAGTACCTGGAAAGTGGAACGTGGTTCCTGAACTGCCTGCAGAAAATAGCCCGTGGCATATTTGTCATAAAGCACCCAGAGTGGGCGAAGTTCTCTGTGCGGCGTGGCGGCCGTCTGCAGCACACTGGACTGCCAGTATCCGGTGAGCAGCGTGAGTACCAGAAGCGCGCCGGCCACGGCAGGGCGTCTGAAATCGGTGATCCGGCGTTCAAGAATAGACCCGTAAATCATCAGAACGGCTGCTGCCACCAGCGCCGGCAAGCTGCGATCCAGAAAACTGGTCAGATCTTCCGGGAGCGAGTGTCGTGTCCAGAGCCACTCTCCTTCGACCCCAAGCGGAATATTTTCGGGGCCGAAAATGGCTGCGGTGAGTCCGAGTGAGATAACCAACAGCAAAACGGCAAGAACAGTCCCTTGACTGGAACGCCGAGGATCGGAAGCTGGTCGACGCGAACGGCGGCCACCGTCGTTCACTGCCTGATAATCGCCGATACTGCCCACGCCTGCCACGAGTGATGTCCGGGTACGAGCGAATGCTGGGATCAAAGTCGAACACACTGAAAAACACAGCCCGGGTCAGTTGCCTGATTCCGGGCTGCGCGATTCTTTAGTCTCCGAACGAAATTGTCGGCATGTTTAATGGCGTCATCAATGCCCGGTGACGACTGGTCCTGAGGCTTCTGCTGACTTCTTCGGAGGGTGGAATAACAGGGCGAGTGCAAGGGCCGCAACGATGGAGGCGGCCATTGGTACCAGAAACAGGCCGCGGAAGTCCGTCACGTCGTCTTTGGTATAAACAGACTGCATCAGCCATGGGCAGAGTGAATTGGCAGCCAGGGCGCCCAGACCGAGAATCATCACGTTGAACAACCCCTGCGCACTGGTTCGCACATCCTTTGGAAAGTACTCGTCCACGAAGATGTACACGGTTGCGAAGAAGAATGCATAGCAGATGCCGTGCACGATCTGAACCAGAATGATGAGGCTTTGGTTGGGCATGTAGGCGTAGACTGCAAAGCGGAAGGCATGTCCGAGGACACCCACGATCATCGTGGTTCTCCAGCCCATTGCCTTCAGCGTGGCTCCCAGGATCAGCATGGTGAGAATTTCTGCGATCTGGCCGATGCTCATGACTGGCATGACCCAGTTCCCCTGAATACCGACCGCCGGGGTCGTGAGAAATGTGCCGGTCCAGTTGAAGTAACAATTGTGTACAAAGCTGTCGATGAACGCGACAATCCAGAGCACCAGCACAAACGGATGCTTCAGCAGACTGAGGGCCTGTCGCCACGCCTGAGTCTCCGGGCCACTGCCGGGTGCCGCTGCCTTGGGTGGCGTGTGCGGCAGGGTCAGGCTGTAGGCTGCCAGCAGCAGACTGGCAACTCCGGCCACGACATAGGTCCAGCGAGTTGCGCTCTGCAATTCGGCACCGGACAGTCCGCTACCCAGCACCGTTCCCATCCAACTTACAAAACCCACTGGATTTGCTGCCTTAACCCTGGCCCAGTCGACGAGGATAAACGTGAATGGCCAGGCGGCGCAGATCCAGCCGATGGTTCCGCCCAGTCGAACGATACCGAATTCCTTCTGTGCATCACGCATGTTGGCAAACGCAATGGAATTCGTAATGGAGATTGTGGGCACATACAGCAGACAGTGCACAGCCATCAGCAGAAAGAAGGGCCAGAAGGAAGTCGTGAAGGCAAGTCCCACCATGGACAGACCACCAACGAGGTGACTGAAGGCGAGGAAACGCTCAGCCGAGAAGTTGCGGTCCGCAAACTGATTGCTGAAGAACATTCCGATAATGGAAGCGATGGGGAATGCGTTCAGAATCAGTGCCTGCTCAGAAAACAGGTGAGCAATGTCTCTGAGAATTGGAAACTGAAACAAATCAGCAATCAACGCAGGTGGCTGATCGGCAGAAAACTTCAGGGCCGGCAGATACCCGAAAATCAATGGCAGCCATGCTCCCCAGATAAAAAACTCCAGAAACATCATGGCAAACAGGCGAGTCTTCATGGCGGTAATCTGAAACCTTTTTGAAATAGGGTGAAGTGTCCATTCTTCGTGGCGAACCGACCGCAGATATTCGGATAATGACAGCGGATTGAGTTCAGGACAACCGAAGCGGCATAAAAACACGGGACCACCGAAATCCCTTTTTATGAACTCCGGCAGGTGTGAGTCGGCAGGGCGGCAGCCTTCGTCGAGTCCCGCGGCAATCCCATGTCTGACAGGCGACGTCTCGTTTTCTGCGTTCTTCAGCAGGCAAAGAATCTGGTGATTGAGGTGAATGCGTCGTTTGATGCAATCTCCGAAAAGCGCGGGGACAGGAGGGAATTTGGCAGCGACAGGTCACTGACGGGCAGCCTGCGGACGGAGCCAACCGCGTCGTATTATTCGGACCTGATCCGGTGAGGAACCGGGGGCAGAGATTTGGTCAGGCACTCCGTGCGGGTGGACACAGGCCTCCAGATGAGCGGTAAATAGCCCGTTTTGAACGTTTTTTGTCGATTGATGATGGACAGTAGCGTTTTTATGACTAGAAACAGTGGACAATTTGTTCTGGGTGAACGATTTGGGGTCGTGGTGGTGAGCGGCAGTACCGGTTCTGTTGCGATTTGAGATGTCCCGTGTCGCGGATAACGAAGCATGAAGCTGGCGATTGTTGGGAGCGGGATTTCGGGGTTGTCCTGTGCACGTATGTTGCACAGCCATCATGACGTGACCGTGTTTGAGGCGGATAATCGGGCAGGTGGTCACAGCAACACCGTGGAGTTTACTCTGCAGGGGCGGGCCTACCAGATCGACACGGGCTTCATTGTCTACAACGACCGGACTTATCCGCATTTCATGAAGTTGCTGGGGCATCTGGGGGTTGAGGGCGTCCCCACAGAAATGTCCTTTGCGGTTCGCTGTGATCGGACCGGGGTGGAATACAGTGGGACAAGTCTGAGTGGCGTCTTTGCTCAGCGTCGAAACCTGGTTCGGCCGTCGTTCCTGAGGATGGTTGGGGATATTCTGAGATTCAATTCTCAGGGAACGTCGGACGCAGACACAGTGCACCCGGAGGAAACAGTCGGAGAATACCTGCATCGGCGGCGATACGGTCGCAGTTTTCGCGACCTCTACCTGCTTCCCATGGGGGCGGCCATCTGGTCCTGCCCCAGAGGCACCTTTGCCGATTTTCCGATTCGGTTTATTCTAGAGTTTTATCGCAATCACGGGCTGCTGAGTCTGACGAATCGACCGCAGTGGTACACGATTCCAGGGGGCTCGCGGCAATATGTCCGCAGGCTGATCGCTCCCTTTGCTTCGCAGATTCTTTATGGATCTGCGGTTCGTCAGGTGCGTCGCGATGTGTCCGGTGTGACTGTGCTGACAGACAGTGACGAAATGCGATTTGATGAAGTGATTTTTGCCTGCCACAGCGATCAGGCCCTGGGGATGCTGGCAGATCCGACGCCTGTCGAACGGCGAATTCTGGCAGGATTTCCCTATGAATCGAATGAGGCCGTTCTGCATACAGACACGAGCATACTGCCTCGGCGAAAACGGGCATGGTCCGCCTGGAATTATCGGATTGGCACAGGCCCGGAGACGCGGGCGACGATCACCTACGACATGAATATCCTGCAGCATATTCAGTCGGAAGAGACGTTCTGTGTCACGCTGAATGAAACGGCAGCGATCAACCCCGACCGGATCATCTCCCGGCACCGATATTCCCATCCGATTTTCACCACCGAGCGGTCCAGACTGCAGGCCGAACATGAGGCTCTGATTCGTGCCAATCGGACGTCATACTGTGGCGCTTACTGGGGCAACGGATTTCACGAGGACGGAGTGCGTAGTGCGCTGGCTGTCTGCCGATCCTTTGGGATCGCAGATGTGACAGGGCGACTTCAGGGGGCGGCTGAAGCACTGAATCCCGCGGTCAGTTCTGGTTCGCTTTCGGCCTGCGGCGGATAACGGGATGGAAAGCTGTCTGTTCCGAGGCTGGGTGCGTCATCGTCGATTCGTGCCGGTCGCAAACCATTTTCGGTACTCCGTTTTTCAGATGTACCTCGATCTGAGCGAACTGGACAGCGTGTTTGCCGGCTCGTGGTTGTGGTCTGCGTCTCGTCCGGCTGCGGCCTGGTTTCGTCGTGCTGACCATCTGGGGGATCCGACACGGCCATTGGAAGACTGTGTGCGCGACGAGGTGGAGCGGCAAACGGGAGATCGTCCGCGTGGCCCGATACGGCTGCTGACCAACCTGCGATATCTGGGGTATGTGATTAATCCAGTGAGTTATTATTACTGCTTTGATGAAACTGGAACTCGGGTATTATCAGTCCTCGCGGAAGTTCATAATACACCCTGGGGAGAGCGCCACTGTTATGTGTTGTCGGCGCCCTCGGACGCAGCTGGTCAACTGATTGATCTGAAAACAGTTGAATTGAGAACGGTCAAGGATTTCCATGTTTCACCCTTCATGCAGATGGACATGGAATATCGCTGGAAACTGTCGCCTCCCGGCACATCTCTGGCGATTCACATTGAGAATTTCCAACGCAAACGGTCAGTTCCGCCGACTGGGCCCGACGCGATGGGGGCTTCCGTAGTGACTGCTGCAACGGTGAGCGATAGCCACAATTCCTCAGAAGCTGCGCTGCCATTATTTGACGTAACGATGCAACTGGAGCGAGTCGAGATCACTCCAGCGGTACTAAGGTCGACGCTGTTGACGTCCCCGTGTATGACACTCAAGGTCGTCGCAGCAATCTACTGGCAGGCACTGAGGCTCTGGTGGAAACGAGTGCCGTTTGTGCCGCATCCGGGATCTGCGGCAGTACCAATGAATGTGTCGCTGACGCCAAAGGCCGGCGGCAGTTCTGGTGGTGTCTCTGTGCGATCTGCGGGGGCGGGCAACGTGACTGCAGGCCGTGCCCTGAAGGTGGACGTAACGGAACGGGTGTCTGTTTGAAGTAAGTGCTGGCGGAACCGTCGGGTGTGACGAAAGCAAGTTTTTTTATCGGAACAGGAAAGATCATGTCGAAACCGTCAGAACGATTGTCTCCGTTTGCATGTGACCGGGCGCCGCTTCGCAATGCGGATTCCAATCCGGAGTTATCGATGCCGGCTGCTGTCAATGAGACGCCGCCAGTCGGTCGCTCATGGTTATGTCTGATGGAGCGATTTTCGCGTCAGATGCTGCACCGAAGTATGGCAAATCTGGAGCATGGGCAACTGGTGCTTGAGCATGGCCAGACATCGGAGCGTTTTGGCAACCTGGCGAAGACGGCGATGTCAGGTCATGTACGAGTGAAGTCCCCACAATTCTTTCGGCGGATCCTGACGGATGGGGTCCTGGGGGCCGCCGAGTCGTATCTGGAAGGCGAGTGGGTCTCGGATGAGCTGACCGATGTGTTTCGAGTCCTGCTGAAGAATGAGCATGTGCTGGCAAAGTTCTCGTCGCCGCTGACAAAGTTGGCGAATCTGAGAAATCGCCTCCAGCATTACGGAAATCGAAATTCCCGCCGGGGAAGCCGTCGGAATATTCAGGAACATTATGATCTGGGCAACAGCTTCTTTTCGCTGTTTCTGGATCCGACCATGATGTATTCGTCGGCAATTTTTCCGACGGATCAGTCGTCACTCGAAGAAGGCTCCATTGAAAAGGTTGATCGAGTCTGTCGGCAACTGAAGTTGCAGCCCACGGATCATGTGGTCGAAATTGGTACGGGCTGGGGGACGTTTGCGATTCATGCGGCCAGTCGGTACGGCTGCCGAGTGACGACTACGACGATTTCCGAAGAGCAGTTCCGGATGGCGACGGAAAGAGTTCGCGCCGAGGGGCTGACAGAGCGCGTGAGTGTTCTGAAAAAGGACTATCGCGATCTTGAGGGGCAGTACGACAAGCTGGTTTCCATCGAGATGATTGAAGCTGTGGGGCGAAAGTATCTGCCCGGCTATTTTGAGAAGTGTGACCAGCTGCTGAAGGATGACGGCGCGATGATGATTCAGGCGATCACTCTGCCTGAGCAGCGCTATGCCGGCTACGAAGAATCCGTGGATTTCATACAGAAATACATTTTCCCGGGTGGCTTTCTGCCATCGATTTCCATGATGCAGCACTACGTGGCGCAGAAAACATCGCTCCGAATGCTGGCGCTGGATGATTTCGGACTGCACTATGCTCGAACGCTGCGTCTGTGGAACGAAAAGTTCCATGAGCGTCTGGACGAGGTGCGTGCGCTGGGATTCAATGACCGGTTCATTCGGATGTGGCGATACTACCTGTGTTACTGCGAGGCTGCGTTTCTGGAGCGTGCCATTGGATTGGTGCAGGTATTGTGGGCCAAGCCCGGTTCGTCACTGGGGTCTGCGTGAGAACGCTGACGTGTTCTCCCTGGCAGGCTGCGGACTCTGACAGGTAACCCCGTACTGCAGATTGTGCTTCACAGGAATCCCGGGTTCGGAGTGTATTGCGATGGTTATGGTGCATCTTGTTACCCCGCTGATCGGTCTGGCCGAAAATGGACGATTGCCGGATCCGCTGGTTCGCATGGGAATTCGCCGACTGCTGAAAGCGAGGCTGGATGAACTGGAATCGCTGCCGCCGGAGGATCTGATGCGGGGCTTTCGCGGCTTTTTCGATTCGATGAGTCAGGGGCCGATTGCGGCACTGCCGGAGAAGGCGAATGAGCAGCACTATGAAGTTCCGGCGGCATTCTTCGCGAAGGTGCTGGGAATCCATCGGAAGTACAGCTGCTGTTACTGGTCGCCGGGGGTGACGGATCTGGATCAGGCAGAACGGGATTCACTGCGTCTGACGTGTGAGCACGCAAACCTGCAGGACGGGCAGAACATTCTGGAACTGGGCTGTGGCTGGGGGTCGCTGAGCCTGTGGATGGCCGAGCATTATGCAAACGCCAGTATCACGGCCATCTCAAATTCCAACTCGCAGCGTGAGTACATTCAGGCAGAAGCGGCGCGGCGAGGCTTGAGAAATCTTCGAATTATCACCTGTGACATCAATGATTTTCGAGCTGAAGGACAGTTCGATCGAGTGGTATCCGTGGAAATGATGGAACATGTGCGTAATCATTCGCTGTTGTTCGAGCGAATTGACGGGTGGCTGAAACCTGACGGAAAACTCTTCGTGCACATTTTCTGCCACCATCGCTACTCATACCCCTTCGAAGTACGTGATGAGTCCGACTGGATGGCGAAGTACTTTTTTTCGGGGGGGATCATGCCCAGCCAGAGTCTGCTGCTGAATTGTCAGCAGCGTCTGACATTAACGAATCACTGGTTGTGGGATGGCACTCACTACGAAAAAACCAGCAATGCCTGGCTGGCACTCATGGATCAGGAAGTCGGGGCGGTGACTGAAATCCTGAAGTCAACGTATGGACGCGACTGGAAGTGCTGGCAGAGTCGCTGGCGAATGTTCTTCATGGCCTGCGCGGAACTGTTTGGCTATCACGGTGGCCGCGAGTGGTTTGTTTCGCACTACCTGTTTCAGAAAAAAACGGCAGTCTGAGCCTTCGTCGGGACGCCGAGCCGGAGTTTTGATTCCGACCCGGCGTCTGTGCGACAGTTGCAGCGCAAGCGTGTGACTGCGGGCTATGGCAGTTCACGGACACGCAGGTTACGGAACTCAATGGGTGATCCCTCAGATTCGAGGCAGAGAAATCCGCTGGCCGGAGAACAGCCGGTTCCGCCGGATACTTCCTCGCCATTCACCCACAATCGAACTTCGCCGTTGATGGCCCGTATGTAATAGTGATTCCATTCCGGAGTCCCCTTTGACAGGTTTTTGCGGGGAAAGCTGCGACTTCCTCCGGGGGCGACTGGTGGAAAGGGTGTCATCTTTGCGGCGCCCGTGGGGAACACGTCGCCATTCGTGGTAAACCAGTCAGGCTCTTTTCCTGTCTGTTTACGATAGTTTTCTGTGTACCCGTGATCCAGAATCTGGACTTCGATGCCTTCGGGAAGGCCGCCGCGTTTCAGGCTGGCGAGATTTTTTTCACTGGCCCACAGAAACACACCGGAATTTCCTGCGGGTTTCAGGTGACGCCATTCAACGACAAGTTCGACATTGCGGTATTCCCGTTTCGTCCGCATCACACCGACCGGTATTCCTGTGCAGTGAATTTCTCCGTCGGGAAAAGACCATGTGGATTCGTCGCAGTTGACGTTGACAAAGTCATCTTTTCCGAGCGAGACCCAGCCGGGTCCCTGGCCATCAATATTCGCAGTCGGCAGTTTGGTGTCAACAGGGGCTGGTTCCTGTGCTGAGGCATGACCAGCGATGGCGATCCCGAGGCACAGAGGCAGGAAGAGGCGTAACTTCATCAGAGACTCCTGAGGGTAATAACGGAAAAAACAGCAGTGCCGTGGACGGTGTCCGGATTGAGGCAAACTGGCCGGGCTGCGATACTGCGGGCCCGGAGTTGTGACTGAACGCGGACCTCTCGGAGTTCTAGCGAATTGTTCGGAGCATGTCATTTCACACCCTACGTTCCGGTTACTCTGTCCACAGGAACTCATCACGTCATGACCAGATCTCTGAATGTCCATCTGATCCCGGAACTGCTGAGCGAACAAGGCCTTGAAGGCGGCGTGGCTGTGGTGATCGATATCCTGCGGGCGTCGTCCACGATTGCCACGGCTTTGCAGAATGGAGCTGAGGCTGTGTTTCCCTGTGCAACACCGCAGCAGGCGCATACGGTCCAGGCCATTTCCGGAACGGAAGGCGTGCTGCTGGGTGGAGAACGCGGCGGCGTGCGCATTGCCGGCTTCGACCTTGGGAACTCGCCCGCCGAGTATTCCGGTAGTGTTGTCCGCGGTAGGACTCTGGCGTTCACCACCACGAACGGCACCAGGGCTCTGCTGAAAGCCCTGGTGGCTCGGAGTATCCTTGTGGGATGTTTTCTGAATCGTCGCTGCCTGCTGCAGCGTCTGGCGGCGGCGAGAAGTTCAGTGAATCTGGTGTGTGCCGGAACTGACGGGACGGTCACGGGAGAAGATGTGCTGTTTGCCGGCTGTGTGGTGCAGGGATTACTGGATCATGGCGGCCCTGCGGAGCAGTGGGAGATGAATGACAGCGCGGAGATTGCCCGGCGCCTTTGGCTTTCGGTGGCGAGCGATGCTGCCGATGTTTCCGGAGCGGTCTGCCAGTTTTTCCGATCCACATTGGGGGGGCGCAATCTGCTGGAACTTCAGTATGACGCGGATCTCGCGCGGTGTGCCCAGCTGGACACGCTCACGGCCGTGCCTGAGTATGATTTCGAACGAGGCTACCTTGCCGTGACTGGTTAACGATGGTGCCGGTCACTGGAAAGTGGCGGTGAGTTCCGTAGTGACGTTCCTCTGTTGACTCAGGTGGGTGTCGCAGATCCAGTGGAGTCTGTGACAGGTGGCCTGTCAGACTGAGCGACCAGTACGACAACCAGCATCAGGCAGATCAGCATGGGATTCAGGATGACGGCAATTGAAATGTCGTTATGCAC
>CAIYBH010000111.1 GCA_903924405.1 uncultured Planctomycetaceae bacterium
GCTCTCGAATTCCTGGCGTCTGCGGGTGGGGTTCAGGAGCTGATCAAGTCCGGAATTCTGGCGGACGTGCGAGTCAGCTTTGACGCTCGATCCAACAGCCTGATCGTGACGGCTCCGGAATCCAGTATGGGTCTGATGGAGGCCCTGGTGGCGGAACTGGATCGCAATCCGGATGCCGTGTCTGAGATCAAGGTCTTCACACTGAAGAATGCGGACGCACAGCAATCTGTGGATCTGCTGACCACGTTGTTCGAAAGCACGAATCAGCAGGACGCTCTGGGAATTCAGCTGGCAGGTACGGAAGGTTCCTCCAGCAGTCTGATTCCGCTGCGGTTTTCTGCGGACATTCGGACCAACACAGTGCTGGCGATTGGCAGTGCCGAGTCACTGGGGGTTGTCGAGGCGGTGCTGCTGCGTCTGGATTCTGATGATACCCGACAGCGAACTACCTCGGTCATTCCTCTGCGGAATGCCCCGGCGGATCTCGTGTCACAGACGTTGCTGGATTTTCTGCAGCAGCAGCAGTCTCTGCAGGACAGTTCTGAGGATCTGATCAGCAACATCGAGCGGATTCGTCAGGAAGTTCTGGTGTCGCCTGATGCCAACAGCAATTCGCTGATCGTCAGTGCCTCGCCCCAGTACTACAGCCAGATTGTGCAGATCATCGACCAGTTGGACGCTCAGCCGCCCGAAGTGGTGATTCAGGCACTGCTGGTGGAAGTGTCTCTGACCGCGACGGATGAATTTGGACTGGAGCTGGGTTTCCAGGATCCGCTGTTGATGCAGCGGAGTCTGACGGCGACGACCACTGGAACGACGACCACGCTGAGTGGCAGTGGAACACCCGGTCTTAATTTCAATAACACAGCGCTGCCTCTGGGGAACACTTCGGCAGGTAACGACACGGGTATTGTGGCCACACAGGGGATCAGTAACTTCTCGCTGGGTCGGCAAAATACGGACCTCGGCTTTGGTGGCTTTGTCTTCTCCGCTCAATCTGATGCAGTCAGTGTTCTGCTGCGGGCACTGGCCTCCCGCAGAACGGTCCATGTTCTGAGCCGACCACAGGTCCGGACGACTCATAATAATGAAGCCTACGTGACGGTTGGTCAGCAGGTACCGATTGTGAACGGGGTCAACACAACGGCCCAGGGCCTGGCGAATCCTAATGTGACTCAGCAGCAGGTCGGGATTACTCTGAGAGTCACGCCGCGAATCACGCCGGATGGGATCATTGCCATGAGTGTGTTCGCGGACAAGAGCTCGCTGTCGGGCCAGACGGTCCCGATTTTCGGCAACTCTGTCGGAAACAACTTCAGCTCTCCGATCATCAATCAGTCGCAGGCGGTGACGACCGTGAATGTGCCCAACGGCCAGACGATTGTGATGGGCGGGATGATCACCAAGAACGATTCAACGCTGGAACGTAAAGTGCCATGGCTGGGTGACCTGCCGGTCGTGGGGCGAGCGTTCCGTTACGATGGAACGACCACTTCGCGAACAGAATTGCTGATCTTCCTGACACCGCGCATTGTGCTCAGCGATCTGGATTCAGAATTGATGAAGCAGGTGGAAGCGGAGCGACTGCACTTCGTGGAATCCGAAGCGGAGGAAGTTCACGGTCCGCTGTACAGCGTGCCGGCGACGCCGTCTGCAGAAGAGGCGGAGCCTCAGGAAGGCGCAGTCCTGTCTCCGGAAATGCCGATTCGGGAACTGCTGGAACCGGATCGTGTTCCGCGAGTCCCACCGACGACGGCGCCATCCGGCGAGTGATTTGTGCCGGGGCAGGGGCGAGGGCCGTGAGTGCTGCGATGAGCAGCCTCACGGAGACTGAAATGAGCCTGACTGGAAGAACAATTCAGAGCGGAATCAGGAAAGGCGGCATCATACCGCTATAGGGAGTTTAACTCCTGTGGTGCGATGTGGAGGTTCACGGATGTGTGCTCTCGGTAGGTCAAAATTGCTCGTGCCAGTGCTGCTGCTGTGTCTGACCGGCTGCTCATCGACCAGCATGTTTCTCAAAAGTCCCGGCGAAGTGGTTCGGGATCCGGGGCGTCTGGTAGGCAAGCCACGTATCGAGAAGCACGTGATGCGTATCGTGACGATCTGGGAACCATCCCATGGAAAGGGGATGGACGATCGCAACGCTCGTGGATTTGCCGGGCAGATTCTGTTTTTCGGACCCGGGGGCGAGAGTGGCGTGCGGGTTCGTGGCAAAGTCTGGGTTTCCCTGTACGACAACTATGACAAGGATGCTGACACCGATCCGGTCCTGCTGCACCGCTTTGAATTTGATGCGGAAGCCTGGGAGGCGCACCGTGGTGAGGGAACGTTGGGGCATTCGTACAGCGTCTTTATCCCGTACACCAACCGCCACAAGGATCAGGTCAATTGTGCGTTGAAGGTGGAGTTTCAGGGGGACGACGGCAACAAGGTGTCATCGCAGGAGACGGAGGTGCTGTTGCCGGGCCGGAATACTCGCGACATCGCAGCCAGCCGCACGCGAGGCTTTGTGCGTGAAAGTGAGATTGGCGGTCGGACTGATGAAGCGACCGACGCGAAGAATGCAGGGGCATCCGGCGAAAACGGTTTGGGGACGTTGTCCATTCCGTTGAAGACGCGCCGAGAAGGCAGGGGCGATTGAACTGGCTGCCGGGTGGTATCGAGGCGGCCGGAGGATACGCTGATTCAGGCGGATTTTCTTCGATGCTGCTGGTCTTCCAGACGCCCGGAGAGAACAGACAGCGGATAGCTCATCGCGAGATAAATCAGGGCGGTTGTCGCCCCCAGTTCGATCACTGCGCTTGTGTTCTGAGCTTCGATGTAATAGGCCTTGGAGAGCTCCGCAATTCCGATCACACTGCAGACCGCCGTGTCTTTGAACATGGCGATGAAGTCATTGGTGACCGGGGGAATCACGTGGCGTGTGGCCTGTGGAATCAGGATTCTGCGAATTGCCTGAGCGGGTGTCATTCCCAGCGATAGTGCGGCTTCCATCTGGCCTTTGGGCAGGTTCTGAAGACCGGCCCGATAGATTTCTGCTTCGCAGGCGGAATAGTTGAGTGCCAGAGCCAGCACGGCTGATGGAAAACTGCTGAGGCTCCATTGAGTATCTCCCGGCAGCCACTCGAGGAATTCCGGCAGCACGAAGTAGATCAGGATCAGTTGCAGTGCGAGGGGGGTGCCGCGAATCATCTCGACGAATAGTCGTGACAACAGAGACAAAGGTGCCGGGCCATACAGCCGCAGCAGTGCCAGGCCCAGCCCGGCTGCGATGGCAAGGGGCATGGCGCAGAGTGACAGGAGGATGGTCCATGTTGATGCGACCAGCAGTGCTTTGCGACTGGGCCAGAGTGACGTTCCGATTTGCGGCCGTACTGGGGCTTCGGCGGAGCTTGCGGAGATGGGGGCGAAAAATTTGTCGGCTTCATCCAGTTCGATTGAACGCAGCGACTGTGTTTCATTCCACAAGCCGTATTTTTCGCAGAGTCTGCGGAGGGTTCCGTTGCGCATCAGCAGGAGGATGGCTTCGTTGATGGCCTGCCGCAGCTTCAGATCTTCTGTGCGTGTGAGTGCGACGTAGAATCCGGGGGCCAGTGGGCGACCGATCTGATGCAGTTTCTGATATCGGTCGGCATATGTGATCCAGATGGGCCGGTCCTGAATGTTGGCGCGAACGCCATCCTGCCCCTGTTCAACGGCCCGCAGTGCGTCTGTCACTCCATCGTAACCTCGCAGTGTGACAGTGTCGGAAAAGGTCTGACCATAGTCGTCGGCGGCAGAACCTGTCAGTACCGAAACGACATTCCTGCGATCACGGAACTCAGGTCGTTTCAGATCCTCCCAGTCCTGCAATTCGGTGTCATTGCGGCGCGCGATCAGTACGAGTTCGTAGATGTAATAGGGAATGGAAGTACCGAATTCCGCTGCCAGTAGAGGTGTCCATTCGTAGCCATTCATCACCACGTCAATATCGCCGCGGTCCAGCAGACTGGGCAGCTTGTCCCACTGTCCCTGACGGAACTCCGCTTTGACTCCCAGTTGGTCTGCAACCAGCTGCATCAGCTCCA
>CAIYBH010000112.1 GCA_903924405.1 uncultured Planctomycetaceae bacterium
GCAGCGCCGTTCCCAGTCCGGGACGGTCGGCATAAAACGTCGTCAGCGAGGTCACAACCTGCGAGGCGATCGCACTCTTCAGCGGAAACACTTCGAATTCAAGATCCGGAACCAGCGGTTGATCCAGCTTCTCAGCCAGCTCAAGAATGGATTCCCGTTCCACTTCTGAAGAAATGATCAGCAACGCGTTGGGCTGCACCACAGGCAGAAACGCGGCCGTCTTCTGGTTGTTTCCACTGGAACGCTGACGCAGCTCAGCCAACTGCTCATACACGTCCGTCATCAGCGTCGCCAGCGCTTCAGAATCGACGTTCTCCAGAGTCAGCACGTGAATGCTGGGCAGTGAACCCACACTCACCTTCTCCAGTTGCTCAATAATCTGCTCGACGCGTTTCACATCCGCGGCGTTCCCCTTCAGGATCAACAGCTTCAGGTCTTCCAGTGCCTGGATATTCACATCCCCGCGCAGATTGATCGGCGGCCCGTCTTCCGTGCCGTCCCCGGCCAGAGTGCGTGATTCATCATCTGCAGACTGCCCCTCAGCCCGCTCCTCATCGCCCATCGAAACCAACTGATGGATTCGCTCCGTCAGTTGCTTCGCCGCCTGCGCCGGCACCCCGTTGTTGGGTACCAGTTTGACTGACGTGTCGTCGTCAACATCGGCTGGACGATCGAGGTCGGCCACCAGACGCTTCAGATGCTGCAGTCGCTTCTGCGGAGCCTCAAAGGTCAGCGTGTTCTCTTCCTGATTGATCCCGACCCGAAACAGAACCGTCGGCTCTTCGTCGGTCGCTGCATCGACCGGATTGCTGCGAACAACAAAGCCCGGCAGACCATTCAAACCCGGCTTTTCCAGTTCGGCCCGACCTTCAAAGACCACAAACAGCGTGCGCGCGACATCCGTTGCCCGCCCGGCTGTCAACGGAACGTCCTGCACAGACAGCGGTCCCGCAACCTCAGCAACCGGACTGTCTGAGCCGGAAACAGGTCGCACCCGCGTCGAACGTGATTTGCCGGACGCCGCTGATTCGGAAGATGCCACAGCATGCTTCGCAGAGCGCGCCGGCATCTGCTCCTGCTCCACCATGTCCTCTGAAGACTCGGACTCTTCAGACGTCAAAGCGGCGGAATGCACCATGCGGTCCGGTGCCTTAGCTCGAGGCTTCCCGGATTCTTCCGTCATCCGGGGACGAGCATACTCCGTACGAGCCTTGTCCAGGCTCAGCACAATCAGGAAATTGTTCTGGTGCAGCAACCGGTAGCCCTGAGGCTCCAGTTCACTGTTCAGAATCCGAATGGCGGAGGCAAGGTCATAACGCGTGCGGTCACGTCGGGCAAAACGTCCCGGCGGCGCCTGCTCCATGACTAGAGTCAACTGCTGACTCTCCGCCACATTCTTCAAAACGCGTTCCCAGGTGGAGTCAAAGTAATTCAGCCGAATGCCGTCTTCTTTTTCCACCAATTCCGGTTCAGGAGAGCCCTTCAGCGCTTCCCGAAACGATCGCTTTCCGTTTTCTGACGCGCCAAGCTCCAGATGCTGATTCAACAGCACGCAAAGAGTGGTCGCAGATCCAATCAGCCCCGCTGCTACAAGTCCCGGACGCTTCACCGTCAATTTCCTTAAAAAAGGCAGGCTTTTAAGGAGCCACTGGATTCCGGCGCCTGACCCGACTTCCTGCCCATTCAACGTGGCAGGAACTCATTACCCGTTACCCTCGCCCCAGGGCAACACTCTCAAAATACTCCGGAATCAACAGTTATTCGGGATTATCGGAATGCGCACGGTGTATCAATGAGTCAAGATCTAACGAATATTCCGCCCGCAAGCCCTGTAACACGTCGGGAGGGCGAATTTCCACATGAGCCGCGACGCCGTCCGGATAGCCCAAACGTGGCAGCAGACCGCATAAAAACTGCCACAGGGCACGCTTCGCTGCGAATCAACGCCATCACGAGATGAATCCGCGGCTCAGTTGATTCCACAGCGCAACTGGATCCCTGACATCAGATGGCGAAACCATGTTCAATCTGCGGCGCGTCACGCTTCGCTCCAGCGCAACGTCACCAACACCACCCTACCAGCTGGACTCATGAAACTGGCCACATCCTGATGTCCTGGCAATCGCGCACGAAAAAACGCCGACGAAAACCGCCGGCGTTCTCAGTGATCACGATTCTCTGGCGTTCAATTCTGTAGCAAAGCACTCCGAACGAGGTCACTCATTCAGCAAACACCATGACAGCACACAGCTCACGGGCTGGCTGGCCGGTCGTCATTGTCGTTGCTCGCAGCCAGGGCCACAACGCCCACCACGCCACCACCAATCAGCAGCAACACAGCAGGATTTCCCATCACGCTGGTCAGCAACCCCCCGCTGCCTTCGCCGCAGGCATCCCCACACTGACCACGCACAACCGCCTCGTCGACGACCATCGTCACTCGATTCAATGCAGCCGGAGGTGCTGCCTGGGTTCCCCAGAACCGAACATTCTGCCGATCCTCACCAGTGCACAATACATGTCCACCATTCCGCAGACCGGTGACTGAAAACTGGCCACGCTCGTCGCTGGTCGTCGTCGCAATCAGATTTTCACCATGAAACAACCGCACAGTCAGCCCTGACACTGGCTGTGCTTCACGATTGACGACCGTTCCCTCCAGCTTCCCGCCGTTCAGCACGACGTCTCGCGATCGCAGTTCAACCGGGCCCGATCCCAGCACGGGGGCCCCCAGGGTCGTTGCTACCGCCAGAACACTGCTCAGCACTTTCCGAAACACCATGGTACACACCCTCCCTCGTGCGCCTCAGACACACGCATTCCATCGGATTCCGGGAGCTCGCAATTCGGCCGCAGCTCTGCAAATCAGAACTTATCCGAATATTTCCCGGCCACATCGCGCCTGTGTCAGCATTTTTCGGCATCAGGTGTTGACTGAATCAGGTTCATTGTTCCCACACCGCTCGCTTCTCTCCACAGGCAGGGCCCGGCATACAGGCAGTACCAGTTAGCACAAACTGCCGAATTTCACGGATACTCCCGACTGTATCGCTTTCAACGGTTCCGCACACGGCAGTCACCACTCACAGAATCAGCATGGCGTCTCCATAACTGAAAAATCGATATCGCTCAGCAATTGCCTGACGGTATCCCTCCATGATCAGTTCAAAACCGGCAAAAGCCGCGACCAGCATCAACAGAGTGCTTCCGGGAAGATGAAAATTGGTCAGCAGGCAGTCCACCGCACGAAATTCAAAACCCGGCTGGATGAACAGTGCCGTACGCCCCTCCCAACCCCGTGGGAATTCCGGATCGGCCAGAGCCGCTGATTCCAGTGTGCGAACCGACGTCGTGCCCACGGCCACCAGCCGCCCCGTACCACGCACCCGACGAATCACATCGGCAGATTCTGCCGGAAGTCGACACCACTCCTCGTGCATCTGATGATCCGACAGTCGCTCGACAGAGACCGGCCGAAACGTACCGGGCCCGGTATGCAGCGTCAGCTCCGTTCTCAGCACCCCCCGCTGTTCACATCGCTGCAACAACTCCTCCGTAAAATGCAATCCTGCCGTCGGTGCTGCCACCGCCCCCGGCTCCGCCGCAAACGCCGTCTGATAACGTTCCTCATCCTCCGCATCGGCCACTTTTCGCCCCATGTATGGCGGCAGCGGTATCGAACCATACTGTTCCAGAATTTCCCGCACACCCCGCTTGTCATCCACAGTCGCCAGCCAACTGCCATCCGACTGCTTCTCTGTCAGCTGCAGGATCAGCCCGGATTCCCCCGGATCCGGCGCTGCCCCGGGCAACGCACGTGACTTCACAGGCAGCACCCGAATTCGCTCACCCGCTGTCAGCTTGCCCCGAGTCTCACAGAGCAGGTGCCACTCGCCTGTTTCCCGCTGCTCAATGTACAACCCCTCCCAACGACCACCCGTCAATACGCGTACACCGAATAACCTCGCCGGAAAAACTCGCGTGTTGTTGAATACCAGCAAGTCTCCGGAAGTCAGCCATTGCGGCAACTCCCGAATCCACGAATGCACAATTCGACCACTCGCCCGGTCAATCACCAGCAGTCGCGAATCATCCCGCCGCGCCGCTGGACGACTGGCGATCAGTTCCACCGGCAACTCAAACTGCCAGGACGACAATAAATCAAAATCCCGAGATGTCATGCAGACAGGCCACCACTCTACAATCACAATCGCATCTTCTGCCGAATCCCACACGGGCCCGACACTTTCGTTTTCCAGCCCCTATAATAGACACCCGCTGGATGTTCAGCCACAAACGCCAACATCGTCGCCCCCCCGGTTTCTGAATGCCCAGGTATGCCCTCTGACCCCGAAACAAGTCTCCACCCCCAAAACCCATCGGGAATCCAGCCCCCGCACGAACGCACCCTGTGCATGGTCATCACCGAACTCGATGTCGGCGGCGCAGAAAAAGCATTCGTTCGCATCGCCACCGGATTGAAACAGAAACACTGGAAGATCCACGTAGTCAGCCTGCGCGATCCCGGCCCACTCGCCGCCACACTGCAACAAAACGCCATCTCCGTGACCGCGCTGCACTGCGGCGGATTCCTCGATCTCCGTGCTATCACACGACTTCGCACGGTACTCAACACCATCCACCCCACCGCGATCCTGTCTTTTCTGCACCAGGCCAACATCGTCAGCCGACTCGCCGGTCGACTCGCCCACGTTCCACTCTGCATCTCCGGCGTCCGCGTCGCCGACCGACGACTCTCCGTCACCCTCTCCGAACAACTCACTCGCCCCTGGACCGATCACTACATCGCCGTCAGTGAAGCCGTCGGCCAGGTACACAAAACCCTCTGCGATATCCCTGAGAATCGCATATCCGCAATTCGGAATGGTGTTGACTTCGAGGAACTGGATGCATTCTCCCCCACAAGCCGCAGCCTCCTGAATCTTCAGTCGCAGGACTTCGTCATCCTCTGCGCCGGTCGACTCACCCCGCAGAAAAATCCACAGCTGGTGCTTCAGGCGTTTCAGCAATTGCTGGCACGCAGCACACCATTGCCACACCCCCCGAAACTGATCTTCGCCGGTGAGGGCCCACTACGAGAATCTCTGCAGCAGTCCGTTCAACGCGCCGGCCTTGAACAGGATGTGCGATTTGCCGGCTGGCGAGCCGATCTTCCCGGCCTGATGAAGGCCGCCAATGTTCTTGTGCTGGCCTCTGAGTGGGAAGGACTGCCCAACGTCATTGCCGAGGCACAAGCCGTCGGCCTGCCCGTCATTTCCTCCCGCGCCGATGGCTGCACCGAACTGATAACTCCCGGCATCACCGGCCAGCTGTTCGACTGCAGCGATGTGAATGCCCTCGTCCAGCTGCTGTCCGCTCAACTCCATGACGCCACCAAAGCCCAGCAGATGGCTCGAACCGCGGCCTCCTTCGTCCGCACACATCTGACATGGCAGTCCTGCATCGATCAGTACGACACCCTGCTGCAACGCCTGATCAACCACAATACAAAGATCAGCCCCCGGTGAAGCATCCACCTCGGCTTAGTATCCGAGGTGATCAAAGGCCATCACTTCAGGATGGACTTGGACAGCAACGACAGGCGTGGCTCCAGTGCTCGATGATGACAACGCGGAGGCCGTCACCGTTACGAGCACGAGCACGAGCACGAGCACGAGCACGAGCACGAGCACGAGCACGAGCACGAGCACGAAAAAGCATGCGTGCCTAAGATGCTGTCCGCGGCAACAGGAACTTACAACATTTGAATTCTCAAACCCCGACACGCCCCAGCGCGGCGGCAAACTCCTGCGCCAATAACTCAAACGGCTCAAGACCCACAGAAATTCGAATCAGCTCGTCACAGATCCCCGCCTCTCCCCGCTGCTGAGACGTCAGGAACCGATGCGATGTTGTGGCCGGATGCGAAATCGTCGTCCGAGCATCGGCCAGAGTCGGTGAAAAGGGGATCGTCGGCAGGTGTCGAAGAAACTGATTCACACACTGAAACCCCGTCCCCGCCAATTCCACCGAGATAATGCCGCCTGTGCCATTCGGGTACAGACGACGAGCGGTCTCCACGGAACGATGATCCGACAACAGAGGATAGTACACTCGTCGTACACCCGACTGACTCGCCAGAAATTCCGCCAGTCGCCGAGTGGTCTCGCACACCTGCTTCATTCGCAGCGCCAGCGTCCGCAGTCCTCGCTGCGTCAGCCAGCTTTCAAACGGGTTGGCATTCTGCCCGAAAATACTGGCTGTCTCCCGCAACGGTCGCACCAACTCCAGCGCTCCCGCAGCGACCCCCAGCATCACGTCCCCATGCCCATTCAGATACTTGGACGCACTGTGAAACACCAGCGCCGCCCCCAAAGCACATGGTCGTATCAATTCCGGCGTCGTAAATGTCGAATCCACCACCACCGGCACCGCTCCCACGCAATCCACAATCGCCGGCAGATCCGCCACTTCCAGCAACGGATTGGAAACAGTCTCCACCAGCACAAATCGCGTCTCGCTCCGAATCATTGCCCGCAACTGCTCAGGTCGGGACACATCAAAGGCCGTCACCGTCACTCCCAGACGCTGCATTCGCGACGCCAGCTGCAGAGTTTTGCCATACAGCGAACTCGCCACCAACACATGGTCACCAGCAGCCAGCAGTGTCAGAAAAATGCTGCCAATCGCTCCCATGCCCGAGGCAAAGACAGCGCCGGCTTCCGCGTGCTCCAGTCGAGCAATCGAATCGGCGAGGGCCGAATGATTCGGGTTACTGTCCCGAGTGTAAATGTCCCCCGTCACCTCCCCGGAATACAACTGCTGCAGGACATCCAGATCCGGCACATCAAACGCCGTCGTTTGAAAAATCGGCGGAGCACTCGGTGTGGTCACCCCTGACACCGGATGACCCATTCTTGAACTTTCCACGTCCGACACAACCACACCTCAATTCAACCAGATCTCTGCAACATCTCATGACGGCCACACCACAGACAGACTTCCACCGCCCTGCCCTGCCCCGCTGACGACCGTGGCGCCACGGGTCAACCGACGGCTTCAGGCATGCGCCGGAAAATCCGTGTAGCCCCGCGGTCCGTTCGGCGTGTACCAGTCAGACATCGGTGCCGGCGGCGCCAAGTCCCACCCATGGCGAAATCGTTCCACAAGGTCCGGGTTGCTGATAAACGGACGCCCGAAGGCAATCATGTCGGCATGTCCGGCCGCAATCGCTGCATCCGCTCGTTCCTGTGTGTAACCGCAGTTCCCCATCAACGGACCACTGAACACCTGACGAAAATCCGCCAGCGTCATCGGCTGACCAAGACCATGAAAGCCGAATTCCAGACCGTCCATCACATGCAGCCATGCCAGCCCCAGTGGCTCCAGCATCCCCGCCACATGCAGAAACTGCTCCCGAAAATCCGTAGCCCCCATGTCGTTGAACATACCATTGGGCGAAAGACGCACACCAATTCGCTCGGCCGGCCAGACCGTCGCCACCGCCGACACCACCTCCCGCAGAAATCGCGACCGATTCTCAATCGATCCCCCATAACCATCCGTACGCTGATTGGTCTTTGACTGCAGAAACTGGTCGATCAGATAGCCATTGGCTGCATGCACCTCGACACCATCAAATCCCGCCAGACGCGCCCGCTCCGCAGCCCTGCGATAATCCTCCACAACCCGCGGAATTTCCGCCGTCTCCAGCGCCCGCGGCACTTCATAGGGCTGTGCGCCGGTCGGAGTGTAATTGTGCGTTCCGTCAATTCGAATGGCCGACGGCGCCACACACGCCCGCCCGCTATGAAAACTGCTGTGTGATGCCCGCCCCATGTGCCACAGCTGCAGAAATATCACACCTCCGGCCTGATGAACCGCCTGCACCACCTGCCGCCAACCCGCCTCCATCGCATCCGTGTAGATTCCCGGTGACTCATTCCAGCCATTGGCCTCTTCAGAAATCGTCGTCGCCTCAGAAATCATCACTCCAGCAGACGCACGCTGCACATAGTATTCCGCCATCAGCGCATTCGGAATCCGCTCCGCACCAGCCCGAGCCCGTGTCAGTGGCGCCAGGACCACTCGATTCTTCAACGGCAAGCCCCGCAACGAAAACGACGTCAGCAACTCTCCAGACATATCTCTCTGCACCATCCACAAAAGGAAAACTCGGCCAACAGTTCACACAGCCTACCGAACACACCCGGTTCTGGCACGACACTACAAACATTTCCCCGACAATTGCACCACCCCCTGCCCACTCAGCCCACAGGCACACTCAACTCACCCAACACTCGCAGCCGCCTTACCGCAGGCCGCACACACAGACACATCCGACTCACTTCCAGGACAACCATGCCTGAGCCATCGCGCGTCCCAGCCAGAGTGTTCCGGCTGTTCCCAGATGCTGCGTTTGATGAGGTGCCGCGGCCGTGGAAATGATCAGCACTCGCGGGTCCGCCTCCGCCAACGCCTCCAGATCCTGATTCACCTGAGACACATGCTTCCACGTCGGCTCTGAAAACTGCTGGCCAATCAGCCATCTCAATTCCGGAGCCCCAAGGTCCTGCCGTGTCTGACGAATCAGCGTTCGCATCAACTCGGCATTCTTCGCGGCATAGGATCCAAACCACGTGTCGTTCTCTCCGGTTTGCCAGAACACCCCTCCCAGCTGACAACGGTAACCACGCTGCTCAAGATCCTGCTGCGCTCGGCGAATACAGGCCACAAACTCCGGATACAGGTTGCGATGCACTTCGTTCGTTCCTTCCGGCAACCAGTCCGGCCCCTGCGCTCCACTGTCCGTAAACTTCACAATCGCGATGCCGGTGCCCGCCGGTATACCCCGTCGCAACTCTGCCCCCAATGCCAGCTCCGGACCAAACGTCCCCTGATATCCCGTCAAACCCAGTGGCTCCCAGTCTCGCGAAACACGGACCCCGCCACCCAGTGAATACCGAAACAGAACATCCTGCTGGTCCTCAGACAATACCCCGAACTCCGGAACATCACGCAGCTGCGACGCAAAGGCTCCCTCCCCCTCAACACCACGCTGTCCCGCCAGCACAAACAACTGCACAGTCCCGCCAGCCTCCACTGGAAGCTCCCCGCGAAATCCACGATCCTTCTCCGCCGGTACCGCCCCCTGATCGCGCAGCCACGCATCCGCAAAGGCCTGACCTAACTGCAACTGGCCCTGAGTCCCGAAGTGATAGTGCGGCTGACCACTGCCCATCACCTCAAAGGCCAGATGAGATGTCGGCACCCAAACCGTCTGCGCATCCCGGCTGAGCACCTGCGATTGCTGGCGAAAGAGCTCTCCCAGCTGCGACCGATGATCCATGCCCCAGATGCCCTTCTCACTGACTTCCCCGATGTACCACTTCAACTGCGGCAGACCCAGGTCCAGACGCAACTGACCGATCAACCGCTCCAGTCCCTTCGCATAGTTCGGTACCAACCCGCGGTCCAGCATGTCATTTTCGCCCTGATGCCACAGCACCGCCTCTACCCGATACCGCAGCCCCTGCTGCTCCAGCGACTGCAGCGATTCCCGGATCAATTGCAGAGTTTTGGGATACAACCGCAGGCCGTCATCCGGAGCATCAGGGTTCCAGTCTTTCGCTACGGTCGTGCCACCCACCGCCGATTTGATAATCGCTATCGGCCCCGAACTGTACTGCCCCACTCGACGCGCAAAAGTAATTTCCGGGCCAAAACTCTCCAATGGTCGCAACACTTCCCAGCCCCCTGATCGCTGCCCCTCATAGCCCAGCAACCATGCAAACCGCACGTCCTCCTGCGGCACTCCTGCCCCCCGAAACTCCGGAAACCCATCGATCCGCTCGGCATGCGCATCCGCGCCCACCATGTTGCTCTGCCCCGCCAGCACAAACACACGAATGACGTCGTCAGCCCCACGACAACAACTTGTCACCGGAAGACTGATCCCGGCCAGCAGCCAGCAGATCAGTTGTCGTATTCCTGTGCGGGTCTTCATCATTTCCTGTCTCCGGTGCGCAGTACCTGTCACCCTGTCCCTGCGGGAAGGTTGTCGTGAAGCCCGAGTCTAGCGTGTTCCTGCCGAAAACTCGCCCACGTACCCCAAGCCCCTCAAAAAACACCAACGGTTGCTCTCGCGATTTCCAAACCAGCTGTCCCCACGAATGAATTTCTACCTGCACCACATCAAACCAACCCCCGCAGCACTCAGCGACAAAACCGTCGCCATTGTGGTTTCAGGTCCCGCCTTGCGATTGTGTCCACGCCAGGCGACACTTCCAACTCCGGAAACGTCATGCGTGACGTCCTCGTCAGCCAGCAAACCAACGCGTGTTCATGGCTGTGCGCCGCTCAGTTCTCTGACCCACAAACCGATGATGCCCGCAACCCCCGCTCTGATTCTTGGTATTGATGGTGGTGGAACCAAAACCGTCGCGTGGCTCAGCACTGCGGATCCCGATGGGCCCCTGCTGGGTCAGGGCCACGCCGGCCCATCCAATCAACGCGCTGTGGGCCCGGCACTGGCCACACAAAATCTGGATCTCGCCGTACAACTCGCGTTCGACAACGCCGGGCTTGAACGACAAACTGTCCCGGCCGCCTGCCTGGGACTGGCCGGCGCTGACCGCCAGGCCGATCGTCAGGTGGTGCTGCAATGGGCCGAACACGCCCGCCTCGCAGAACGCGTTCGAGTCGTCAATGACGCCGTTCCGCTGCTATCCGCCAATCACGGCTCCGGAATCGGAGTCGCTCTGATCGCCGGCACCGGCTCACTCGCCTGGGGGCGAAATGCCGCCGGTCAGACCGCTCGCTCCGGTGGCTGGGGCTATCTGCTTGGTGACGAAGGCAGCGCATTCGCCCTCGGCACCGCTGCAATCAAGGCTGTCGTGATGGCCGCCGATGGTCGTTCCAGCGCCACCACACTCCGTGATCCTCTGCTGCAGGCCCTGCACATCTCCAGCACCGCCGATATCGTCACCGCGATCTATTCCGCCGACATTCCCCGCGCTGTAATTGCCGGACTGGCCCCACTACTCTTTCAGCCTGAACTCGCAGAAGACACCGCCGTTCAGTCCATCCTGCAGCAAGCCGCAAACGACCTCGCCACCATGACCGCCTCTGTCGCTCGCCAGCTGCAGCTTGTCGACCCGTTCCCTCTCGCCCTGACCGGATCCGTTCTGCTGCACCAGCCTCAATATCGTCAGGCCGTAATTCAGGCGATCACCGATCTCAGCACGGCCCCGCCACGCGTCTCCGTTGTTCCAGATGCCGTCGCCGGTGCCCTGCAACTGGCCAGAGACCTGCTGCTGTCACCCTGAACAGACAAGCCTTTTCAGTAACGTTCAGCACGACACGCATGACATCCAGGGAAGGCCATCCTCAGGCAGGGCACCGTTCCATCTGAGCCGGCTCACCCCGACGCACCCATCACCGCTCGGCACAAGCCGTTGCCCTCGCGTGTCACAGCCGCAGAAAAATGCGATTGCGATACAAATACAACAGGAACAGCCACTGCGCAGAAAGAACCCCCACGGCCAGCACAACCTCGCCCCATGCACCACTCAACCGTGCGATCCCCGACAGAAAAAAAGCCGCCATGCCATCAAAGTCCACAAATCGCGGCACCACATAGATCGTGATCGCATTCACTCCAATGACGGCCCAGAAAAACGCCCAACGACGAAATCCCATGACGTCGATCACGAGGTAAAATGCCGACAACAGCAGCATGCTCCAGCCCGCGGCCACCAGCACAAACGAACTGGTCCAGAGGTTTTTTATGATCGGAAACACCACGCCCCACGAATAACCCGCCGAAAGCAATACGCCCCCCATCAAACACAGCCCGGCAAATCGCCCCCACCCGGATCGGTCCGTCCGTAACCACAGGCCAGCCAGACATCCCAGCAACACGGTAGAGACCGCTGGAATCGTCGAAAGAATCCCCTCGTTATCGCCATCACCATACCACTGCGCTGGAATTCGACCCGGTAATAAGGCCCGATCCACGTAGCCCGGCAGATTCCCCGCTTTGGAAAAGTCTCCCGCAACGCTCCCCGGGGCCGGCACCAGCGCCAGCAACGCCCAGTAACTCAACAGGATTCCAGCAATCGTCGCGATCAGCCCGCGGACACTCAGCTTCAGGAACAGCACGGCAGAGATCCCGTAACACAACGCAATGCGCTGCAGGACGCCGGGATATCGCAACTCACCAAATCTGAACTGCAGCAGGCCGTTACAAACCAGCCCCAGAAGAAACAGCAAAGCCGTGCGTCGCAGAATACGTGACCACGCCTGCGAAGGCTGCTGCTGATATCTGCTTAACGAAAACGGGATCACACACCCGACCAGAAACATAAACAGCGGGAAAATCAGGTCGTAAAATCGAAATCCCGCCCAGTCCACGTGCTCAAACTGCAGCTTCAGCCGCGCAGCATCCGCTGACGTCGACCGCTCCAGCAGCTTTGTGGCCAGAACATCTCCGCCCACAATCCAGAACATGTCAAAGCCCCGCAGCGCATCAATTGACAACAGCCGCTCACCAGTCCGCTCACCCGCTGCCGCCTTGCCGGTTTTCCGGCCCCCACCCTGTGTTGCCGACACTCGCCCGCTCTCCCCTCTCTGAATCCCCGCCGCAACCATACGGCCAATGCCCGCAACGTCGCAGCCTCCGCGTTCCCTACTGCAACTCCACACCGAGGGCCTTCATGAAGAATTTCATATCTTCCCAAACCTGCTTCTTGGCAGCCGGATTTCGCAGCAGATACGAGGGATGGTAGGTACACAACACGCGCGATGCACCGTACTCGTAAAACTTCCCCCGCATCTTTGAAATCGCAGTGTCGACCCCCAGCAGATTCTGCGCTGCCACAGCACCCAGACAAATAATGAACTCTGGCTGCACCACATGAATCTGTGCCTCCAGAAACTCCCGACAATTCGCCGCTTCCTGTGGCAACGGATTCCGATTGCCCGGCGGACGACACCGCAGAATGTTGCAGATGTACAGATCCTCGCGCCGCAATTGACTGGCTGCCAGAATTTTGTTCAGCAACTGCCCCGCCGCCCCCACAAACGGCTCGCCCTGCTCGTCCTCTTCCTGCCCAGGTGCCTCACCAATCACCATCACCCGCGCAGTGGCACTGCCCACCCCAAAAACCGTTTGAGTCCGGCGGGTGGCCAGCTCAGGACAACGCTGACAACAAGCCACCGCGGCTTTCAGTCCACACAACGCAGCCTCGCGCGCTTCCCGCGTGGAATGCTCCCGCTCTCGAACCTGCTGCACCTCCGGCAGCAACTCCGGAGGACGCACGGATGACGGATGCAGCTCGTCAGCATCCAGCAGGCCCGGCACACGCCGCAGAGGCTTCACAGCACTCGGTACCGGAGCCGCTTTTGCCGGCCGACGCGCCAACCCCGGCGTCCCGGAAACCGGTTCCGCCACCGTCACTGCACTACTGGCTCCGGCCACTGCCGCGGATGATCCCCCGCGTGCCGCGGGGACTTTTTTCCGCGCGAGATCCACCTTCGGAAGATGCGTGACCCCCACACCGGTCAGATGCTTCAGCAGCTGCGCCATCGCTCGCTTATTACTCATAGTCACACCCGTCAGCAACAGAGAAAGCGCGGCCCTCGCCGAGTTTGTCTTCACTCACTACCAATACCCCACATTGCCATCCTGCCACTCCGGGTCCCGCAGTCTACCCGAATGCTGCTCCCCCACAAATCCAGCCCGCTCCGTCGTCTGCCACTGCCGACCTGCCCCTACCAGCCGCTGCCGGTCAACGCTCCGCATCACGCCAGATCAACACCAGCAGCAACAGTCCCAGCAATGGCGCCAGCCCCACCAATCCCAGCCCCAGATCAAATGACCCCGTCTCGTCCACAACACGACCAAACCACTTCTGAGTCGGCGAGGACACCAGCCAGCCCACCGCCCCAAGGAGGCCCGATGCCTTGCCCAGATGTCGCTCACTCACTTCCTGCGCCATCGAATAGTAGCAGGGAAATAACCCCAGCGAGCCCGCGGCAACGATCAGCAGTGTGCCATACAGTAACGGCCCGGCTGGCAGCATCGCCGCCACTGTCGCCAGCGCCGTGCAACCGCCACAAATCGCAAAAATAAGCACCCTCGCCCGCTGAGCACCCATGCCCCTGCGCGCCAGATACAATGCCGCCGCACCCGCACACAAACAACCAATGTCAGCCGCCACAAAGTACAGCGAATTGAAATACAACGCGGTAGACTCACTGACCCCACGCCCCTCCTGCAGAAACTTCGGTAACCACGCCCTGATCAACTGCCATGTCATGTTCAGAAAGATGACCACCGGTACCAACGCGTAAAACCGCGGACTCGTCAGGCATTCCAGCAACCAGTGACGCTCCTTTGCCTCACCCACGGCCCAGATGTCGACGGATTGCGGCACAGTTGCCGCCGGCAGATCGCTCCGCCGTACAGAAATCAACCACAACACAGCCCACACAATTCCACTGGAACCAATCAGCACAAATGGAAATCGCCATGCTCCCGCTTCGTCGCGCCCACCCACCAGCGCCAGGATAATCAACGGCGTGATGATGGCCCCCAGGGCCCCTCCACTCTGCAGCACACTGTTGCCCATCAGCCGCTGGCTTCCTGTCTGCAGCGTCTGAGTCGTGCGGAGAGCACACGGCCAGTGCCCGGCTTCAAAAAAACCCAGCAGCAGACGACACACCAGCAACGAACCAAAGCCCTCGCAAAACCCAGTCAGCACACCAATTCCCGACCAGGCCAGCAACACCAGCGGATACAACAGCCGCACAGAAAAACGGTCTGCCAGAATTCCGAAGACCAGCGAACCCGCCGCAAAGGCCGTCCCAAATCCGAATTCCAGATCCCCGTAACGCTCATTACTGATTTGCAACTCTGTCGTGATGCGTTTGGAAAGCACCGACAACGCCTGTCGGTCCATATAGTTAAGCATCGTCGCCAGTAACAGCAGAATACTCACCCACCAAACCCACACCCCCGAACGGCGCGAGGGCGCAGAATCCACCGCCTCAGCATCCTGCGTCACCCACGTCTCTGCCTGCTCGCTCCCGGATTCGCCCACCATCTGTTGCTTTCCTGCTGGATTCCCACTCGGACGCCCCCTCAACAGAGACCCCGCCACAGCCCATCGCACAGAATAAACCGCCACCAGGCCAATGAAAACCGGACACCCCGAAACAGTTTCCGCAAAATTCCACCCCGCACGTAGCCGGGATTCCTAAAGCGCCGGATATCACCGCCGCAACACGCCTGACAACTGGAGAAAAGAAACGGCCCGCCAGTTTTCATTTCCCCCGAATTTCAAACCCCGCCGCCAATCTTCGAAAGTCCGCCTCTGCCGGAGTGATAGGTTTCTGCTCGAAGCTTTCTCTGCCGTGCGTTGTGCCGAGTGTTTCCCCGCCCGTTGATGCCTTCTTCATCAGGAAATTTCCGTGAGCAAAACCAGGCCGTTTCTGATTGGCACGGCGCTGGGTGCTTCGGCGATGTTCTTCTCGCTGCAGTACCACGTTGTGCATTCTCCAACCGGATTCCAGGTCGTGCCCCGATCGCCTCAGCAAAGCATCGGACTGGCCTACGCCGATATTCGCAACTGGAGCCCCACTCAGTGGGCCGACCGCCCCGAACTCGCCCGCGCCCTCATGGCCAACGGCTCCGGTGAGCTGATCGCCAGCTCCGTAGTCGACTCCCTCAGTGGTGGCACGTCGGAGGAATCCACCACGCTGGACGAACTCCGCAGCTTTCTCAACAAGTCCCGTGTCGACCTCGTCAGGTCCACACTCGCACCCTCCAGCAAAACAAACCCCGAGGACTCCGCCGATCGTGACTCCACCACGAACGATCACGAAGATCTCGGGCAGCCCATCCCGTTCCCCTCGGATGCCGGTTCCCGGCCAGTCGCCGACCCTTTCCAGCGACGATCGCCTGCAGCTTCCAGCGTCCAAAAGCCCTCACGGTTTTCCGATACTGAGATCCTCGAAGGCCTCGCACAGCCCCGCAGCAAATCCTCCGGAGGTTCCCGAGGAAATTCGCTGATCGATCAGGCCCTGGAAGTTGAGCGGAAAATCTTCGGTGATCAGGAGGATTCTCAGGAAACTTCAGTCACTCCCGAGAGCACCAGCAGGAAAGCACCCGCCCCTCTGTTCGAAGAAGTCACCACGGCACTTGAGAATCAGGCCCAGCAGATGCTGGACGAGATTCGCAATTCCAACGCCCCGCGATCCAGCATCGCCGCCAGCGTTGACTCCCCTGCCAACTTCAACCGCAGCAGCACCAGCCGGACAGAGTCGACGGCAACACCAGAACCTCCGGTTCCTGCGACCGATGATTTCGATCCTTTCCTTGAGTGATTGCGATGGTCATGATCCAGCTGGCAGGCTCTGCTCCACCGCGGAATACCGCGCTGCGATTTCCCTGGGTCAGTGTCCCGGCGACGTGAGTTGAATCAACCAACAAGTATCAGCATGGATGTTTATGACAAGCTCCGATTCCACCGTTCTTCCCGGACGCTATCGCCACTATAAGAATCGTGACTACATCGTGCTGGGTGTTGCTCGCCACTCCGAGACCCAGGAAGAACTCGTCGTCTATCGCACCGACTACGGTGACCGATCACTTTGGGTCCGGCCGAAAGCGATGTTCGTGGAGCAGGTCCTTGTTGACGGCACGCTGATGCCGCGCTTCCGCTATGTTGAAGACTCGCCGGACTCGACGTGAACACGCCCGGAACGAGCCACGCCTTGAGATGGCGAAACGGTGTTGAGCCCGGAGATAGTCGCGTTTCCCTCCGTCGAAACGAACGTCCAGCGTTTTCACAATCGAACTCGCCACTCAACTCCTTTTGCTCCATCAAGCCAAAAACGCCCCTGACTTCCCAGCTTGCCACTGTTTCGCCACCCCAGCTTCGCCCAGCAGACTGAGCAGAACTGAGATGCGCAGGCGTACCTCAGCGATGAATTCCTGAATTGCTGCCTGCAGACGTTACACCTGATTCAAAAACTTCCCAAACCGCCACGACGAGGATCGCTCCCCCGCTTCAACTGCAGAGATTGCCGAAACTCTCCGGCACACCGCGGCGATCACCTTCAAATTCCGTCCCTTCCACCAACGAGTCAGCAACCGGGACGAGGTTTTTCGATAAAAACCGTAGCCTGAGTCAGAATTCCGGACGCTGCGCGCCCCACGCATGGTCTCGCCATGGCGTCCATCGCAGGGGACACAGCTCGCACATGCTGCTGCCGAACCGGAATTCGGACCGAAAGGAGACGGAAATGACCGAAACAGAATTTCTGGAAATCCTGAAATCCAGCATCAACGAACTGTTGCGCTGGGTTGGATTCGGCACACTGACGGGACTGGCGGCGAAGGCCATCATGCCGGGCCGCGACCCCGGCGGCGCCATCACAACGGTCCTGATCGGTATCGGCGGAAGCGTGATTGGCTGCGGAACAGCCCTGTTCTTCTGGCGAGATGCCTCGATTGACCCAATCAGCGTCAAAGGCTTTTTTGCGGCGGTGTTCGGCGCCTTTACGCTGCTGTTTTTCTACCGACTCCTGTCCGGGTCCTTCCTGCGCGAAACCAATGGCGAAGAAGATCGTTGGTTATATAAGGTCAAAAAACGCCTCCGCAAACGTCAGGTTCTGGAGGAAGTCCTGCGAGACGCCCTCTAGCAAGACCCAGCCCGAACACCGGTCAGTGAACGCCCACAACAGGATCAGATCACCGACCCGGGCCTTGCTGCAGGCTCGGAAAGGTTCCGGCAGCGTCGTTCAGAAGCGAGCGAACGGGCAAGCGTCTGAGGAGCATTCGAGGACGATCATGGCAGAAAGCGACGGAGGTGACCTTCCCGCGACCTGGTCAACTGAACAGACTATCAGTAATTCTCGGATCGACCATAAATGTGCTGGAAATCGCCTTGAGCTGGCGGCAGAACTGGTTTGGGCGCCTAAAATCACCACCCCACGTCTGCGATTTCCTCCGAAACCGGCAATCTGCTGTTGAAGCTTGAATTTCCAGACGATATCCTGCCCCGTTTCCCTTGAAACGCTGCAGGAAACCGCGCGCTGCCAAAAAACTGGCTGTGGAATACGACTCTGCAGTTTGATTTTTGTCACTGGCATCGATCCCGCGTCATGCCTGTTCGGCGATCCCGGCAGATGATTCACTGGATTTTTGGTGTTGATTCGGGGCTGGGACGGTCGACATTGTTTGATCGTCTGAAGATGTTTGGACTCACACTGGCGGTGGCCCAAGGGTCAAAACCGGCAGTCAGTTGTTTGTCGTAAGAGGTATTCAGCTCGAATGGTGTGGGGCCATCAGGTCCGGAACCACGGGTTGCTGTTGATGATATTCCGGAGCCGGCAGGCGCCCGATTGTTACAAGTTTGTGTTTTTTTAGGGTTTTTCCAATGTCGGAAGATCTGCTTTTGAAGGTGGAGCGTCGCGTGACCCCGGGGTCAACGGCCACTCGTCATGTTCGTGCCCAGGGCCGTGTTCCAGCGAATTTGTACGGATTTGGAAAGCCCGGTGAGTGCATCTCCATTTGCGGTGAAGCGGTGGAAAAGCTCGTGGCAACTCGGTCCTCTGTCGTTGATGTGGAACTTGACGGCACGGTCGACAAGGCTGTTGTGCAGGAACTGCAGTGGGACGTGTTCAGCACTCAGGTGCTGCATGTTGACCTTCGCCGTGTCGACCCCAATGGTCGTGCAACGGTCGATGTGGTTGTCGAGCTGCGTGGTGAGCCGGTTGGACTGAAGGACGGCGGCTTGCTTCGGCAGGCTGTCAAACGCGTCAGCATCAGCTGCCCGGACTTTCGCATCCCGAAGTCAATTCCTGTCAGGATTGGTGCCCTGCAGGTTGGCGATGCAATCCGAGCCTCGGACCTGCAATTGCCTGATTACGCTCAGTTGCAGACACCGGCGGATACGTTGATTGTTGAACTTTACGATCCTCGCAAAGCTGGCTAAGGCCAATCAGGGCGGGGGTTGCAGGGATGAAAGTTGTGGTGGGGCTGGGGAACCCCGGTTCCCAATACGCTGGAACTCGCCACAACATTGGTTTTGACGTGGTGGATCAGTTGGCGGAACGCTGGTGTGCTGAAAAAGCACAGACAAAGTTTCAGTCACAGATCCGAGAGGGGTTTTGGGGCGGTCACAAGGTTTTGCTTGTCCGTCCGATGACCTTTATGAACAAAAGCGGGGATCCAGTCCTGCAGATTGTTCGCTTCTTCCAACTGGAAGCCTCGGACGTTGTTGTGATTTGCGATGACATGAACCTGCCCACCGGCAGGCTTCGCTGGCGGGCCTCAGGGTCTTCCGGCGGTCAAAAGGGACTCGCTGACATACTTCAGAAACTGGGGACCGAACAGGTTCCCCGGCTTCGGTTGGGTGTGGGCCGGCCTCCGGGACAAATGGATCCGGCCGACTGGGTGCTCTCCCGGTTCCGGTCGGAGGAACGGCAATCCGTGGAACACATGCGAGTAATCGCTGCGGATTCTGTTGAAATCTGTCTCAAAGAAGGAATCGCAGCGGCAATGAATCGGTACAATAAGACGGAAGAAAACCCCTGACGGGCTTTTTCTCTGTTCAGTGTCAGTGGTCTTTTTGCTGGCCGATCGGGCGGTTTGACTGTCTGTCGGTTCGATGAATTTTCATTTCGGGAGCATCAGTTTCGTGTCTGTCGCAGCTCAAAAAGTCGTGAAGCCTCATTTTTACGAAGGCATGTTCCTGGTTGACAGTGGCAAGTTTGCGACGGACCAGGAAGGTGTCACCAATGACATCCTCACCGTCCTCAAAAAGGCTGGTGCCACTGTTGTCGCCCACCGTCCATGGCAGGACGGCAAACTGGCCTACGAAATCGAAGGCATGAAGAAGGGACTGCACTACCTCGTGCTGTTCACCATGCCAGGAACCGGCATGAAGACCCTCGTTCGTCAGTGTCAGTTGAGCGAAACCATCGTTCGACACATGACCATCAAGCATCCACAGAGCATCTTTGATGCAACCGTTGCTGCCATGACTGGCGCTGCTCCGGCTGTTGTCGAAGACACAGATGCTCCGGAAGCCGATGGCGACGACGCTGGTTGATGTGTGAGTTTGTGGCAGCCTGATGGCCTGATGTCGTGCCCCTGACGGGGTCTGAAGACGCTCAGGACACAGGTTGAGGTGGGTGGCGGCCTTCTCAGTCTGATCGGAGTCCCCAAAGTGGCATCGTTCAACAAAGTCATTCTGCTCGGTAACCTGACGCGTGATCCCGAAGTGCGTTACACGACGGGCGGAACTGCCGTGTGCGATTTGACACTTGCCATCAACCATAACTACACAGACAAGCGCTCCAACGAACGCAAAGAAGAAGTCTCCTTCATCGACGTGACCCTCTGGGGACGCACAGCAGAGATCGCTGGCGAGTACCTCGCCAAAGGTCGACCAGTCATGATCGAAGGACGGCTGCAGCAGGATAAATGGGACGATAAAGAAACCGGTCAAAAACGCTCTAAACTGAAGGTCGTCGCGGACAGCATGCAGTTGCTTGGTGGCCGAGGCGAAGGTGGACCTGCTGGCGGTGCTCCCAACCGCCCTGCCGGTAATTCCCGGCCTGCTGCCTCCAGTGATAGCTTCGCCAGTGCAGATTCCGGAAGGTCCCCCGACCAGACCTTCTACGATGATATGCCCTCCGGTGGAGACGATGTCCCCTTCTGACCAGATCGGGGCCAACACGCTGTACACCGCGTGCTGATGATTCATTCAAAACAGAACGACCCACTTCAATCGCATTCCTAGTACAGTTTTCCCGAACCCCAGTGGTCCGGCTTAAGGTTAAAGGATCTGTCTCAAATGGCTGGCACAACAACTCCTGGCTCCAGAAATGTCGAAGTCCTGTTGGTTCATGACGTTGCAAACCTCGGACAACGCGGCGAAATCGTGCGTGTGAAGCCCGGCTACGCCCGCAACTTCCTGCTGCCTCAGGGCAAGGCCACCGTGGCCACCGAACACAACAAGCGCATGGTCGAAAAGCACCGCGAAAAACTCGCTGCGATCGAAGCCTCTCGGGTCAAGCAGCTGCAGAAAATCGCCGAAGCCGTGGGCAAGTACAGCGCCACCATCGAAGCGCACGCCACCGCCGACAACCACCTCTACGGCTCCGTGGTCGCCCGCGATATCAGCGAAGCACTCAAGGCCGCTGGACATCCTGTCGAGGCTGAACATGTTCGTCTCGATGGCCCGATCAAGGAACTGGGCATGTACACCGTGAAACTCAAGTTCCACGACAAGGTTCAGGGCGAAGTCAAGGTCTGGGTTGTGCCTTCCGCAACCAGCGGCTGATCACTCCCGGTACTACCGTCGCGGCCAGCGACGTCCGACCAATCTATCGATCCTCAGGCATGCAGGTGCCTGAGGATTTTTTCGCAATGGTGCGACACTTTTTCCAGACGAACGGACGCTCCCCCGGGCCGTCTCCCCGTCCAACCGGAGATGGCCCCACACATCTCGTTCTGCCTTCGTTTCACGCCGCATCCTCGGAACATCCAGGTTCGGAATGCTGCTTTGTGCCCACTCCTACTGATTCTCCTGGTCAGGTGCTGGCCACCGCGAACAAGTTCCTTGCAACCCTGACAGACTTCAGAAACAGCCGCTCAGCAAATCACATTTAGCTCATGCGGTCGGAAACAACATGGCCACCAACCCCCGAAAATCCAATCGTCCCCCTAAAGACGCACCACCTGCCGCGGACGACAAGCTGCGGCTGCCCCCGCAGAATCTGGATGCCGAACGGGGCGTTCTCGGCAGTATTCTGTTGATGAACGAGGCCATCGATGAAGTCGGCGAATCCCTGAAGGCAGAACACTTCTATGGCGATGCTCACCAGAAGATCTACGCCGCCATTCAGAAACTGTATGAAGCCGGCGTGCGCGGTATCGACGCCATCACACTCGCCGAGGAGTTGATCCGACGAGGCGAACTGGAAGCGATCGGCGGACCGGCTTACCTGGCAGAGATCCTTGAATCTGTGCCCCACGCCGCGCACGTTCGATACTACGCCACGATCGTCCGCGAAAAGTGGATGCAGCGCAGTCTCATCTACGCCTGCACCGAGATCCTCGCCGAATGCTACGCCGCCACTGATGAAGTGGAGTCGCTCCTGCAGGTCGCAGAACGTCGAATCTTCAGCATTGTGGAAGAACAGGGCGGCACCGCCAGCATCGCCATCGGAGATATTCTGATGGATGCTTTCAATCGGATTGACGAACGCCTGCAAAAATCCGGTGATGTCACCGGGATCACAACCGGATTTCGAGACCTTGATGAACAGACCACTGGGTTTCAACCCACCGAACTGATCATTCTCGCAGCCCGTCCCAGTATGGGCAAAACAGCGCTGGTTTGTAACATCGCAGAAGCCGTCGCACGAAAGTCCAACAAGGGGGTGCTGCTGTTCAGCCTGGAACAGTCAAATCTCGAATTGGCTGAGCGTTTTCTGGCGATTACCGCAAAAATCAACGGCCACGATCTCCGTGCAGGAAACCTGTCTGAGGAACAGCATACGCTGCTGGTGAAAGCCTCCGATGACCTCGCACGACTGCCCCTGTTCATCGATGACAAACCCGGCCGCACCATGACGCAGGTTGCCGCATTGGCTCGACGACTGCATCGACGTTCGCCGCTGGGCATCATCATCATCGACTACCTGCAGCTGATTGAGCCGGAAGATAAAAACGCTCCTCGTGAACAGCAGATCGCCGGGATCTCACGACGCCTGAAGTTCCTCGCCAAAGAGCTGCGTGTTCCAGTCGTTGCACTCGCTCAGCTCAATCGAGGAGTGGAACTGCGGGAAGATAAACGCCCACGACTTGCGGACCTTCGGGAAAGCGGGGCCATCGAGCAGGATGCTGACATGGTGATGTTTCTGCATCGGCCGGATGCGTATGACCCCGAGGATCGTCCGGGCGAAGCAGAGATCGTCGTCGCCAAGCACCGCAGCGGACCAACGGGCATCATTCGGCTGACGTGGCGGAAAGAGTTCATGCGATTTGAAAACTACAGTCCGATGAGCGACGCAGACTTCAATCTGTAGCCTGATGGTGCACCTGACATGAACGTCTGCGGCGAATCGCGACTCGACGTTTTCAGACCCCGAAATGACTGCCCCGCGCTGCGCACTCTTGTCATTGCCACAAGAGTCGTAATTTGCCCGGCGGGCTGCAGGCGGCGCCTTATCCCTGAGCAATGCGGTATCCAATCCCGCGCACCGTTTCGATGATTCTGCCAATTTCGCCCAGCTTTTTGCGCATGGACTTGATGTGCACATCCACGGTGCGTTCCAGCGCCATGGTATTCTGACCCCGCGCGTACTCCATCAGTTCGTGTCGGCTAAATGGCCTCCCCGGTCTGGTCATCATTGTCCAGAGCAGCAAAAACTCGGTCGGTGTCAGTTCAACAGGCGTCCCGTCAGCGTTTACCGAATGAAATCGACGGCTCATCTTGATCGAGAGGTGAGCCAACTGTTCCGGTATCTCGGCTGCCAGATTCTTTCGACGCAGAATCGCCTGCAGACGATGCATCAATAGTGGCAAACTGACGGGTTTGGCAACATAGTCGTCGGCCCCCAAACTCAGTCCGGCAATCTGATCCATCTCCGAGGTGCGCGTGGTGACGATGACGACTGGCGTCGCTGACAGCCGCGGATCCCCCTTCAGTTCTCGACAGATCTGCAGACCATCGCCGTCCCGCAAATTGATTTCCAGTATTACGAGCAGGGGCTCCAGCGCTCGCGCTGCCCGCAATCCACAGCGACCATCCGTTTCCAGATGCACCGAGTGCCCGAAACTCTGCAGCGCCGCTGTGAGCTCTTCCGCAAAGTGGCGATCTTCATCGACGATCAGTATTCCAGGTTGCATCAATGCTGCCAGCCCCACCAGGACGTCGCCAGGACATGTCACCCTGCTGAAGATTCCTTTCGTTTCTTAAGAAACGATGAATACCCTGATGCAATCCACCCCCTTCATTCTTTTTTAACATCGGCAAACGCCGTACGGACTGGGCACGAGCTGGTGACTCAATCACTGTGAGTTCCACATTCGCAGCTGGGGAAAAACAACGATTCAGGACTCAACAGCCAGCCCCAGTTCCTTCCAGCCTCGGTAGCCACCGTCCATCGAAATCACATTGGTATAGCCCATCAGCTGCAGATTCAGAGCCGCCAGGGCCGAGCGATAGCCACCGCCACAGTAGAGCACGAGGGGAGTTCCCGGATCCGGAACGACACTCTCAATATCCCGCTCGATGATCCCTTTTCCCAGATGCCGGGCTCCGGGAATTCGCCCTGCTGCAAATTCACTTTCTTCCCGCACGTCCAGCAACAGAAACGAATCTCCCGCCTCCCGTCGAGCAACCATCTCCGGGATGGTGCACTCACGAATCTGCTTTCTCGCCTGATTGACAATCTCAACGAACTTCGCACCATGCGCCGCCGCCATCATTCTCTCCCTCTCACAGACATGTCCAGTTGCACCCGCCCCACCTTTGTGACACTCCAGCAGTCTACCAATCCAACTCCGATTTTCGCAGCCTCGAAGTCACCGCGACAGACAGACCTTACACACACTATGTCCTACCACGCTGCACTCCACAGAGATGACGGGTGAGGCTACACTTTCACGCGCGTCGCTTCGCGTTACCCTGTCACTTCCCGGTCTGCCGTTATGCTGAAACCTCTGCTCGTTCTGGGCCTCGCCGGTGGATCCGGTTCAGGAAAAACCACACTCGCCGATCAATTGATGCAAGGCCCCTTCGGCCATCGGATCTGCCGATTGACACACGACGCCTACTATCGTGATTTCCAGTATCTGCCCAGACTTCCTGACGGATCCGGCAACTGGGACCACCCGGAAGCTCTCGACAATTCCCTGTTTCTGCAGCACACCGCTCTGCTGAAATCCGGACAGTCTGTCCCATGCCCAATCTATAACTTCGCGACACATCAACGGCAGTCTGACACCGTAACCATCCTCCCCAATCAGATCCTGCTCCTCGAAGGAATCCTGCTCCTCGCAATTCCGGAAATCCGCGATCAGCTGGATCTCAGAATCTACGTGGAGACACCCGCCGATCTGCGAGTTCTTCGAAGGACCATTCGTGATACGACCGAGCGTGGTCGGTCGCCACAATCCGTGGCCGAGCAGTATCAGCAAACCGTCCGCCCCATGCACGAAACCTATGTGGAGCCCAGTCGCTATCACGCACACGTCTGGATCCCGTGGATCAGCCACAACCTCGCCGCCGTTGAACTGCTCAACGCCCGAATCGCTCAGGCGCTGGCAACCACCTGAAACACATCACTCTCGGCGCAATTCGCTCACTGCCCCACCGCAGACAACAATCAGACAGTCTCCTCAGAAACCGACCGCTGGCATCAACTCGCCTCACGGAACAAACGCAAACTCCGGAGAATTCAGCAGCACCCAGATCACATCTTCCGCCGCCACCCTCCATTCCTCAGTCAACCGCCCCGATGGTGGATCACCAAGCCTCGCAGCCTCCTCCTGCTCCTGCTTCAGTCGCGTTGCTTCTGAATTCAGGTGATTGGACCAACTCACAGCGTTCCTGCGCACACTGAGCGGTTGTTTGACTGCCCCGGGCACCAACCGGCCGTCGAATCCGGGACGCAGTTCTTCCGCGAACAACCGCGTTTCATCGTCATTCGGTGAACGGGTCAGTATCCGCTGGAAAAAGTGCTCCACCAGCGATTCCGGCGACGCCGCCTCGATGGCATTCTCGGTCACCACAGTATTGTCACTTAACTGCACCAGGCGATGCCCGGCATTGCCATTAGCCAGCGTCAGTGTCTGTAACACCGTCGCTTCAGTCTCGCGCTCCGTCAGAGAATGCGGCCGTGAGTCGCGCCAACCAAACACCGTCAACAAATCCACCAGACTCTGCGCCACCGGCAACGCAAGTGCCGGACGATCCCGCTCGTTCGACAGAGAACACAGCTGCCACGCGCGTGTGGGAGTGCCAAGATTCAGGAACGACTCATCCGGTCTCCGACCCTCCGGATCCAGCGTCAGCATTTCCGAATCGAAGGACTTTCCTGCCGCAACGTACAGAGAGTCCACAAGCTGTTCCGCCGTCATTCGCCGGATGGTCATGGCCCCAAACGACTTGGCAATCGGTGCATCCGCCGGAGCAGACTCACGCTGCCACGCTCGCGTCTTCAGAATCAGCCTCGCCGTCGCTTTCAGATCGTAGCCGCTGGCCATGTGCTGCCGAGACAGTATGTCCAGCAATTCCGCATGCTCCGTGCCAACACCGTACCAGTCATCCGGATTCTGTACCAACCCCTGACCGAACAATCGTGTCCATAATCTGTTCACCACCACCTTTGCAAACTCAGATTCCGTCGGATGAGTCAGATGCAGCGCCAGTTGTTCGCGAGGATCATCAGGGTGCCTCAGAAGACGCTGCCAGATTTCCCCACGGGCTCGCCCTTCCGTTTCACCACCAAACGACCACGCAGGTGCAACAGTGGCCCCCGGCTCAAGACTCACGGTGATCAGTGACGACCGTTCACCATTCGGCCCCTTCGGCACGCTACTGGTCGCCGGAATTGTCAGGGGCGCCCTTTGCAGCAATGCCGCCATCGCAAACAACTGCTGCTGCGACACGTCATTGACTGGTGAATCATGACAGCGTGCACACTTCAGATTCTGCGCGCTGAACGCAGACATCAACACAATGGCTCGCTCAGCCATCGGCACATCGTTCTGCGAGGCCATCGCGAATCCCGATGGTCCGCCGCCCAGCCGACTGCCCCGCATCAGTATCAACTCCGTGGCAAACCGATCCATGGCCATGTTGTCCAGAACGGACTCATAAATCCACCAGCGGAAGGGGCCCGAATTGTTCAGCTCCGGCTTCAGGATTCCAGGATTCTCAGCCAGTACATCCTGCCAGTATGAGACCCAATGGTCGGCCCAGCGTCGATCCGCCAGGTATCGCTCTATCGCCTGCTCACGACGAGTCTCTGCGGGTAACGCCAGAAACCAGTCCCGCTCCGAAACCGACGGAATCACTCCAACCGTGTTCAGCGACAGACGTCGCAGAAAGACCAGATCGTCCACCAGCGGCGACGCCGTAAATCCACGCGACTGCAACCCGGCTTCAATTCGACGATCGATCTCCTCCGGGGAAATCTCAGCCGCATCCATACCGACCAACGCACGCACCTCGGCATGACGCTGCTCCCACCACGCTGTCTCTTCAGCACTTTTCTCGCGTCGATCACGAGCCTCGAGCGCCACCAGAAATTCCTCCTGACGGGCCACCAAACTACGCCAACTCCCCTCGTCCAGTCGATAAGCCGTGTCCGTGGGCGAAATCACCTCGAAGCCCGTCGCCGCCGACCCCATCGCCACCAGCGTTTCGCTGGCCTCAACCCGCATACTGCGGCCACCCACCAGGGATTCGAACTCCACAAGATGTCGCCCGGCAGACAACGGAACCTCGACCACCACCTCCTGATCACCCGCCGGAACCGGGTGCATTTCCGGATACAGCGGTGCTGGCGGTTCCGGCACTTCCTGATGACCATCCGAGGCATATGGCAGCGGTGTCAGCGTGGCCACTTCGGTCCCGTCAATCAACAGGCGACTTGCTGACCTCGCCCGGATCAGAAACTGAGTCGTCACCTCCGCTGTGCTGAGCTGCGTCCGCATGCGTAGCACCGAGGGACTGCTTCGATCGCCAATCACCCCACCGTTCACATACTTTCGGGGAAGCCGCGTCAATGCCGCGGCAGGCTGCTGCCACTGCATCGTAATCCGCGTCCGCTCGCGATCCCACGGCTTCGACTGCCGCACGTTCTCACGAATATCCACCAGGACCGCCCCTGACGGCAGATCCTGATCCGCCGTCTCCGGAATCGACTGCGTCCTCCGAGTCGTACGGTACAGCCCCCGAATATCCGCGTCTTTCAACTCACTCCGATAAACACTCAGATCGTCAATTGCCCCGCGAAAACTATTTCCCGAGTTTCCCCCCAGCGCTGAGCCTATCCAGACCTGATCATCATCCACATGCGGCGGACGGTGAAATGTCTTGCCCCCCAGATCCCACGTCCCCTCAACAGGCTCTCCGTCGATCCACGCAACCGGAGCAACCTTGCTGCCAAATCGAAAGGACACCACCACGTGATGCCATTCTCCATCCACAGCAAAACCCACATCGGAATTCCAGCGATGCAGTTCACCGATCGTCACTTTCACGGACTCCTGCCCGGATGAATCCACCACAGCCACAGTATCCGCGGATCGAAACAGAAAACTCACACGCGCTGTTCCGCCCATTCCACGCAGTCGCAACGCCCAGTTCTGATTCTCCGGCAGCATTCCAGCGCGCCCTGTTCGTCCCTTGCCAATCAGGTACACCTGCTGGCCCTCTTTCAGATCGGCAGTCCTGACCCACGCCGCAATCGCGATCGCATCGCCGTCAGCAAAATCCAGCACCGAGCTCCCCGCGTCCGAAATCTCCAGCCGCGACACGCCATCCAGAAGCAACGCGGTGTTGCCCTCTGCAAAACCCGGAAACTCCGGAGGACGTGGTCCCGCCACACTGGTCGTCGGAGCACCATGAAGACCCGATACCGACAATCCACCTGTCGATGATCGAAAATCAACCGCACTGAAATCCCATCCGAAAACCGGCGGCACGCCCTCCACAGGCAAGTCCGCACGCACCGCCTCATCTGCCCGAACAACGCCGCAAAACACCAGAGCCAACAGCACAGGCAGATATTTCATGGACATCGCTCTCTAAAGAAGTCTCATTCCGGCTTCTGCGTTTTAACTGCCTGTTCGTCGCTCGCTGTAACACAGCGAAGCCCCCCCGGCAGCCACTCCCGAACCGCCTTACACAACACGCCCCGCGTCCTGGCAACCCAGCGCTGCTCCCTCATCCCGCAGAGGCATTCTTTCGAATCAGATCCTCAACGAACTTCAGACGCTGCCCCTGCTGATCCAGCTGTCGTCGCAATGAACGATGCACATCCGCCGTCGCTTTCTTCCCCGTCAACTCCTGATACACGGCATCAATATATCGATCCGGATCATTTCCCTGCTGTTCGTAGTATTCCGTACTGCTCAGCAACGCCGCCTGTATCTCTTCCGGCGTGCCACTGCGACTCAGTGTCCCCTCCCAGACCGATGCCTCCCGCGCATTCGGCTGACGCCCCAGATACTTTGAATACCACTGATTAATCAGAAGTGATGGCAGGATGGCGCCTGAACCAGGTCGACTACTCAACGCCATACGCACATTCGCGTTCACATTCCCCCCGGCAACGTTCACTTCCACCACCTGAGCATTCTGCAGAATCGTCTGGCCACGATCCGTCACCCGGGCCTGAACACCATACCGATGTCCGGAACGCAGCAGTGCCGGATCAAACTCCACCCGATAATTGACCGGGAACTTACGTGGAACATCCATCCGCACTTCCGCGATTGAGACGTCATTCCACTGCGGCTTCGTAATGTCCAGAAGCCGCACAGTCAGCACCGCCGCTGAACTTACCAGATAGCGGTCCGTGGTGCTGATTTCACCCGTCACGCTGCGTAACGACGAGCTGAAAACCACCGGCACGTTGACCAGCTTTCCATCCCTGCTGTTTCGCACCAGCAGATTCACCCGGCCTCGACCATCCACACGTCGAGCCAACTCGTCCGCAATGTCGTACAACCGCCCCTCAACGATCCCCACCTGGTATCCCGCAACATTCACGATCACGTCGTTGGCTTCCAGCCCCGACCGCTGTGCCACCGAACCGGATTGAACCTGCGTAATCAACACTCCGGTGTCCGTGTTCCGCGAAAGTATTCCCAGCTTCCACGCACCCGCCGTCTGGCCTCCCGGAGCCACGTAACGTCCCTGAGCCTGCCCCGCCGAATTCCCCTCGGCACTCGCCGCGTCCCGATCCCGACTGCCCTGCCCCCAAACCAGCGAACTCACAGCCAGCCAGACGGCCATCGCCAGCCACGGCCTGCGAACCCGCCATACCAACCCGGGTACCACACTCATGATTCCTGTCGCCATTGTCTTTCCGACCTTTTGCAGAGGACCGCTTCAACCGACTTAACGCTCCTGAGTCGCACCAGGCTGCTCCCGCTGAACTCGCCACTCCGAACGATTCAATGGATAAAAACCATCCTTCACCACATCCTCCTGCCCCGATCGACTCAGCACATACGACAGAAACTCCTCCGTGACACCCCCTTCGGCATCTCCCGGCGATTTCACAGTCACCAGCGTCAATGGACGCAGCAGTGGGTAGCTGCGATCCACAATCTCTGCATCCACCGGCCGCCGCAATCTCAGATCTTCTCCTGCGATCGGCAACACCCGCACCGGTTCAAGGCCCCCGTGCGACAAACTCACAAAACCCAGCGCTCCACGCTCCGACGCCACACGCCGAATCACCTCGTCTCGCGTCTCAGCCTCCCGCAGAGGCCGCCCACCCACACCAGATCCCTGCAGAATCTGATCAATCCACGTACGAGTTCCATGCACCGCCCCCGGCCCCACAATCTCCAGCGGTACCTCAGCCCACTCTCCCGATAATCCCAGCCCTGACCACGCACTGATCTCATCAGCCCGCTCAGAACCGCCCAATACCAGGCGACCACCGGAAACCGACAGCCCCTCAATCGGATTGTCGGGATGCACAATCACACCCAACGCGTCCCAGGCCACCGTGACTTGAGTCACCGTGCTGCCCAACTCACGCTCTATCCCAGCCTTCTCCTCATTGCTCAGCAGTCGGCTCAGCGCCACCAGCGACGCCTCACCCCGGGCCAGCGACGGCAAGGCCCCCTCCGACCCGCGACAGTCCAGCTCAAATTTCACACCAGGATGCAACTCCTGAAATCGATCCGCCCACAACGAGACCATCTGCTGCATGGTCTGAGACCCCGCAATACGCAATGCCCCCTGCACTTCGTCCCGCGGAACATAGGGGTCAGCCGCCACGGCCCCGCTAACCACCTCCGCTACCGCCACCGGAGACTCTTCCGTCTCCACCTTCGCCTCAACCGCAACCTCCTGACCACGGACCGCAGCCACATCGTTGGCCAGCACTCCAATCATCCCGGTGGCCAGCACACATCGCCACACACGACCGTCAATTTCCAGCACCATTCCCCACCCCTCCAACCTCCGGACTTCCAACATCGCCACTCAGTCCCGCAACCACCATGCCTCAGCCGAAAATCTCCGTAATCGGTCTTCCGCGAGCGATCGGGAAGGGACGGTTCAGATTATCCCGTACCTCCTGCTGATGATCAATCCCCAGCGCATAATACATCGTCGCCGCCAAATCTCCCGTCGTCACCGGATCGCGATCCGGTACTGCCCCGTATTTGTCCGAAGCCCCATACACCGCCCCACCCTGAACACCACCCCCAGCCATCAGCACCGTGTAACATTTCGGCCAGTGGTCCCGACTGATGTTCGCGTTGATCTTCGGCGTCCGACCAAACTCACCCATCCAGATCACCAGTGTCTGGTCCAGCAGTCCACGATCACTCAAGTCGTTGATCAGCACCGGTAACGTGTGGTCCGTCACCGGCAGATGCCACTCCGGAAGAATTTCGTACATCCGCGTGTTATCAAATCCATGAGTATCCCAGCCGCCGTCCGTTCGACTTCGCCCTCCAATACTGGGCGCAAAATAGACCGTCACAAACTTTACCCCATGCTCCACAAGTCTCCGCGCCAACAGACAACTCTGACCATAGGTCGTACGCCCATACGCCTCACGCAATACCTCCGGCTCCGACGACAGATCAAATGCCTCACGCACACGCGTCGAATTCAGCATCGACAACGCCCGGTCATAGTACGAATTCAATCCCACTGCCGCCGACGAATCCTCCAGAACACGCGATTGCTGATTGATCAGCCTCTGCAGACCTCGGCGATTCCCCAGCCGATCCAGCGAAATGTCCGACGGCAGGCTCAGTTGAGATAACCGGAACGCCCGATCATTCGGATCGTCCCTGAAGAATAACGGATCATGCTGCTTCCCCAGAAAACTGGCACGCTGCCCCGGAGTCACCGAACCATCTGCAATCTGCCACGGAAAGGACACATAACTCGGCATGTCGCTGCGCCCGGGTGCCACAGCATCCACCACCGAGCCATAGCCGGGAAATAAATCCAGTGACTCCCGCAGACGCTGATCATCCACCGGCGGCTCTACGCCGGTCAATGCGGTGTAGCCCGCCGAATTGTGGTTATTCATCGTGTGATGCACCGTTCTCAACTGCGCGAAGCGATGCATCACTTTTGCCGTCTCCGGCAAATGCTCACACACATGCATCCCCGGCACTGACGTCGATATCGGCCGATATAAGGATCGATAACCGTCCGAAGCCCCCGGCTTCATGTCAAAGGTGTCCACATGGCTGGGACCACCCCACTGAAACAGAAAAATCACCGACTTCGCACGCCCGGCGGAATGTCCCGGCCCCGATTGCTCTTCAGCCTGCAGCAACTTCGGCAACGTCAGCCCCAGCAGCCCTGCTCCACCCACACGCAGTATGTCCCGACGATGAAAGGCCGAAATCCCCGCCAGCATGCCCGCCTCACTGTCTTTCATAACCACAATCCGCTCACCAGCATCGCTACACGCCAACGCCACTCAACTCATCGACGCAACAGGAATTCATTCGAATTCAAAACCGCCCAGACCACATCCTCCAGGGCCTTACGATGATCCTCAGACGCCGAGACATACTCGCTCAGTTCCCGTAACTCCTCGTTTGATATCCGACGGCTCAACGCAGACCACCAGAAGTCTTCCAGAAACGCCTCCGTTGTCTCACCTGATCGCAGAGCCCGCTCGATCCGGCCCCCGGCACCCTGCATCACCTCCGACACCACGTTCCCGCCAACCATCTCCATGGTCTGCGCTAATGTCGTCTCCGCTGCTCGCTCACACTCACACGTCAACAACCGCCCCGGCTTTCCAAACAGCGACAGAAAACGGTCGCCCGCCTCTGGCCGACTGTACCGATGACCTCCATTCCGCACGCCCGCCAACTGCACCGCACGAGTCCCCGTGGGATAGCCGCCATAACGAACCGGTGTCTCCAGCACCTGACTCATCCCATCCAGCATCTGCTCAGCCGTTAATCGCCGCGGAGTCACATGCGAAAACAACGTCGCATCTTCCGCATTCGTTGCATTCGACTGCGATGACAACTGCCAGGTCCGCGAATTCAGAATCAGCCGCAGCAACGGACGTACTCGATACCCACCCGCCACAAACTCCCGCGTAATCCACTCCAGTAACTCCGGATTCGAAGCCGGATTCGTGGCCCGAAAATCATCAATCGGATCCACGATGCCCTGTCCATAAACCTGCGCCCAGATCCGATTGGCCTGCGTCGACGCAAACCGCAGATTGTCCGGACTCGCCATCCACTGAGATAACACCTGCAGGCGATCTCGCCCCGCTACGCCAGCTTGCAGCCCGGAACCGCCACCAGGAAATCGCAACTCCACCACCCGGCCTGTTGATGGATTCTTCACCTCTCCCTTCGACTGCATGTACACAATCTGCTCACCGTCAAACTCGTGAGTGTCATTCGTGTCCCGTCGACGGTTCTCCAGGATCTTGTAGCCCACCCGCGCAAAAAAGCCGGTCCATCCGTAATAGTCATCCTGAGTCCAGTAATCAAACGGATGATTATGACACCGCGCACACTGCAGTCGCACACCCAGAAACAACTGCGCCGCCGCCTCCGCTCGCTCTTCCGGTGTACGCAACGCCCGATAAAAATTAGCCGGCGGTTCCGAATACGTACTGCCCCGCGACCCCACAAGCTCAGCCGCAAACTGATTCAACGGCTTGTCCGCCGACACACTCTCACGAATCCACTGGTAAAAGACTTCCACGCCCTTCGCATCCAGCGTCTTGTCCTCCACCCGCAGCAAATCCGCCCATCGCAGCGACTGAAAGTCCACGTACTCCTCAGACTCCAGCAGCCGATCAATCAACACCGACCGCTTGTTCTCTTCACGCGACTCCACAAACTCCCGCGATTGCGCCGCTGTCGGCAACAATCCCGTAACATCCAGATACACGCGACGCACAAACGTCACGTCATCACATACCTCCGCAGGATTGATTCGCAGTCGCTGCAACCGCGCAAACACCAGCTCGTCGATTCCATTTGCAGGCGCCGGTGCCGAAAACTCAAATCCCGCACTCGATGGAACATAATCCACCCGAGACACCACCTGCTGGCTCAGATATCGCACCGTCACCGAGGTCTGACGCGCACTGCGACTTTCCGGAAACTGAACCTCCCCCGCAGAGGTCACCGGAACCGATGGATTGGAAGACTCAAAGACCGCTCGCTCGCCCACGTCACGAATCGTCCCGTCCGTATACTCCGCTCTCGCCCGCAACTCCACCGCCGACTGCGGGGCATATAACGTCACCGATTCCGGCTCCACGAACAATCGCTTCAGACTCGGTGCCGACTCCTCGTCCGCAGGCATCCCCGCCGCAATCCATGCTCGTAAGACCTCATGCTCTGCTGATCCACGCCGAAACCGCTGACCACCCTCGTGCGGTACCGCCATCAAGGGCTTCAACAGCAGCAGACTCTCGTCCGGACTCTGCACGTTCACACGACGCGCCCCAAGACTACGAGTCAGCGTCAGAAAATCCCCCTCCGGATCCTGGCCCCGCAGCGACAACTTCAGGCCGCCCTTGCCATTCTGGTTCCCATGACAGGTTCCCAGACTACACCCGGAACGAGACAACACGGCCATCACATCGTTGCGAAACGATGGATCACCCGCGGCCACGCGCGCACCACTACACGCCACGATCTCGCCAGTCACAACAACCAGCGCCAGAATCACGCTTCGCATGGACAAATGCCCCATGACTGCCCCGGCAGAATTCGAGGAATGACTTACCGTTGAAAACGCACTACAGCCCGTAACGATGGCACCACGGCTTCTCTATTCTCGCCAATCCCGCCACAATTCCGCCAGCAAAAACATCCTGTTCAACGAGCTGCCTCGACATCGCGCGTCACTCGACAACCCACACCACAACATCCCCGCCAGTGGGTTCAACGTTCGTAAATTGGCAGAAACCGATAGTTCAATGCCATCGCCAGCAGCGACATCGCTGTGCCATACGCGGCACCATGCTGACTCTGAAAACTTCCATCGTCCCCCTGCAGCTCCTTCAACTCCTTCGCCGTGCGTCGGTTCCATTTCTGCCAGGCTTCGAAATCACCCTGAAATAACGCCTGAGCTGTGTAGTAGCGAAAGTACTCCGGGTAGCTGTACTCCTGATGCTCCAGATTCACCGTCAACTGCCCCAACACAGCCTGATACTCTTTCAAGTCCTTCCGCCGGCCGATCGAATACACCAGGGCGGCTATCGCTTTCAGATTCGCCGATCCGCCACCACCAATTCCCGAATAGCCCACTTCCCCGCGATTGGTGGTCATCGAACGAAAATATTCGAGCGCCTTATCCACAGACTCATCCGGCACACGTATCCCGGCATTTCGAGCAGCCAGCAACCCCATCAGCACCGCTCCCGATACCGATGTGTCCGCATCCGTCGCTTCCGGAGAATATCGCCAGGCATTCCATTCGTTGTTCTTCTGAGACGTGACAGACGCCCGTACTGCCAACTCCAGAGATTGACCAATCGTGCGACGGTCCTTCACTTCCACCGAAGCGTCCCACAAAGTCTCCTCATCCAGCACTCCGTACACCTCAGCCATCCCCAGACAGGCAAACCCATGGTGATACATGCTGCCATGTCCCATATTGCTGGCAAAAAAACCCGTCTCCGCACTCTGGCTCAGAATCATGCTTCGCACAGCGGCCCGGATGTGGTCCCGATAAGGCCCGAAGTTCGGATCCTCGCCACTCGCCAGAAACGCCATCACACACATTCCCGCGACACCCGGTCCCGCGTCGCCAGTGTCCCAGTTCCCGGTAGAACCCTGGTTCTCAGCCAGCCACTTCAATCCCTTCTCGTAAATCTGCTCCACCTCCCGCGGCACATCCGAACCAAAACGCAACTGCGGATCCTGGCCCCTGACAATTCCCTGAAGCAGCATCACCGCCAGGAGCACGGCCGGAATGATTACCCTGCCCTTCCACAAACCGGATCTGCTCGCCCACCACAATCCCTGGTTCGTCACGACACTCCCCCCCGCTATCACCTGATTCGGGCTGCCTCACTGGACGCCACGGCGCAGACCACCCCACCATTCGTACCAGAAAAACGCGACGTGGTCATCAGAAAACCAGCAGAGAATCAGCAAATTGGGCCGTGTTCTGTCGCCGGGAAGGCCTGCACCTGCCGTCCCCGTGCCGACAAATCGCTACACACAGCGGCGGAAATCACGCGGGTTACTCAGGAGCCCGGAATTCGGTGGCCTGCGACTTCAGCAACCCAGGAGCCATCGACTCCACTCGCTTCAGGAATTCCCCCGCCCGGCTGGCAAACCCCGCCGACTCACCGGCTGCCCCTCCGTTTGCCGTCACCCCGGATCGCTCACAATGCCTCGCAAACTCCAGAATCGCACGCAGGCCGGATTCATCCAGCCCCTCGCCCGGCGACACTTCCCGCTTCGCCAACTCCTCGCCAAAAATCCGCTCCAGCTCCGGCAGGCTGGCCCAGTCTTCCCACCGCGCCAAACTACTCACCGCCGTCTGGCACAACACCGCGTCAACCGCCAGTTGACGCATCACCCCTGATGCACGCCCCTTCGAAATCACACCCGGTTCGTAACTCACGAAAAAATCCAGAGTCATCGCTAAGGCATGCCGCGATTTGTCCGAACCACGCTCCGACAAAAAAACCGACTCCACCCCGTCCAGTCCCGACTCACCACGCAGCAGCAGAAAGCCAGCCAGCAAGCCTTCCGCACCAAATCGAAAGTCGCCGGTCTTCTCATCCATCATCTGCGTTTCAAGAAACTCCGCATCCGTCACACTGCCACTCAAACCCAACATCAAACCATACAAACCCAGTCGCTCTGGACTCATCAATGGGTCCGCGATCCACTGCCGCAATCGCTCAGGCTGATACAGCCTCCGATTCGCCTTCACATCTTCATACGGTGAACCGCCGAACTCTGCCCAGGCATCGCCCGCGACTTCAGCATCGGTGCTCTCAAGATACTCCGCGTAATACTCCAGCCGCTGCGCCTGAGGCATCTCGGAGCTCGGCATCCGCCGCAGATATTCAGCTGCCAATCCACTAATCGCCAACTGCTCCGTCCAGTCAATCCGATCAGGAATTCGCAGCGCCACTTTTCGGATCACCCGATCCCCACGGAAACTCCCCAGACGTATCGGGCGACCATTTGCGCCCGCGGGCTCCACTTCCCCAGTCGCCGTTTCCCCCGCTTCGCCACCTGCGTCCACAAACGTTTGCCGCAACGGAGTCTGCTCGGGATCATGCAGATCCCCATACATCAGAAACAAACTCCCCGGCGACCCGGCAGCCTCCGCAGAGATCACAACCGACATGCCCGGCTTTAAATCGCAACGCCGTATCACGTCGCGATCGCCACTCAGTATCTCACGGATCCGCAAAGTGCTTCTGGGCTGTGTCCCCGAGTTCAACACTTCAAATCGCAATAACTCCGCTATCACCACCACGTCGGCAAGCAAAAATTGCTGCGAAAACGTTTGCGGCGGCGCCAGACAAAATGGACACGCTGCCAGGCGACAGCTAACGACACCCACCAGCACCACAACCACCCAGAACACCCTGCGGTAACTGCTCATCTGAGATTCCATTCCCGTCCGCCTGCGCTCCAGTGCCCGAACACCCGGCAACCACCTGCCGGCAATGCCCACCAGCGTCTCGACAACCGTCAGACATCACCGCAAGTCACATCCGCCGCAAGTCACATCCGCCGGCAGTCTAGCGTCCTTTCGGGAAACCCCGAAGCCGATTTATCGCAGATGACAGAATGCCAGATCCGCGTTTCTGACTAGAACCACCGGGGAATTCCCACAGCGCGGTGCGTCTGGCGAGAAAGCAAAATGCCTTCAAATCAGGCAAATTAGAACAACGATTGACTCATGTCCGGGCAGTCCGCTGAGGAAAGCAGCCACGACCTTCAGCCAAAAAACTCTCAAAAAGCGGAGTTTTCGGCAAACATTTCTTAATAAACCTTTGCATTCGAGCCTTTTTTTGTTCACACTCAGTGAGCAGTGCCTTTCAATTGAGCAACCATTTTTTGAGTAATGGATCAGTATTTGCATTCCGCGGAGCTTGTGGACGGGTTCTTCCCGTGCACTTTTTCCCCACGAGCGCATTTACCGATAGCAGTTCTGGCTGTTATTCAATCAGGACTCGCCCACCGTAATTTTTTGCTCGCCATGCTGATCATCGATCTGCATGAAAAATTAAGTCTGATCTCCGTGAGGTTCTTCTATTATCTCTGTTGTAAAGTCGCCGCACGGAGCTTTTCTTGTTCTCCATTTTCTGTTTCTGGAGGAATTTCCGTGAAAAAGTTTTCTCGTAGCATCAGTGCTGCAGATCGACGTGGCTTCACGCTGATCGAATTGCTGGTGGTCATCGCCATCATTGCCATTCTCGTGGCATTGCTCCTGCCAGCCGTGCAACAGGCCCGCGAAGCCGCGCGCCGCACCCAGTGCAAGAACAATCTCAAGCAGATTGTGCTTGCCAGCCACAACCACCACGACGTCTACAACCGTCTGCCTGTCGGACACTACGGTCCACCGTCCAATGTGGCCTACGGCGGCACTGGCCCCAAGAATCTGACGTTCTTCCAGCATCAGTGGATGTCCATCCTGCCACAGCTGCTGCCTTTCGTCGAACAGGACAACCTGTACAACCAGATCAATGTTTCCAAGAGCGTTGACCACCGCCCAGATCCGGCGTCTGCCACCGGTAACCTGCTCCCGGAAACTCCCTTTTGGAGCGACACCGCTACCAATGCACTGGCACAGTTCAAAATCAGTGCATTCCTGTGCCCGTCAGACCCACAGAAAACACAACCCAGCCCGCCTTACTGCCCCGTTCTGCTGCACATCGATGAATCCGGCTACCTGACGGTCGCGGGCTTCGACACCGAACGTAATTACGGGGAAACGAACTACCTCGGCGTTGCTGGCTACTTCGGTGAAGTTACCTGGGGTGCCCCCTACGGTGGCATCTTCGCTTCTCGTTCACGCCGTACCAACTTCCGCGATATCACCGACGGCACCAGCAACACGCTCGCCTTCGGTGAAGCGACCGGCGGTGATTTCCTGAACTGGCGCTGGATGGCTGGCGCTGCTCTGCCAACCGCATGGGGCCTGAACAACACCGCCACCCAGAACTGGTGGCAGTTTGAAAGCTACCACACCGGGATCGTGCAGTTCGCACTGGCAGACGGCTCAGTTCGCGCGATCTCCAAGAACATCGACAGCAACACGTTCCTGTATCTGACCGGAATGGCCGACGGTAGGACAACCGGCGAATTCTAGTCATCAGCAGCATTCCACGCAAAAATCCTTCCTGTTTATCTTTCGGGGACTATCTCCATGAAAAAGCTTCTTCTTCTGTCCGGACTGCTCGTCCTGGCAGGCTGCGGTGGCGGTGGCACAACAGTTACTGAACCAACCGAAGTTGTTCCACCGGCTTCCGAAAATCCGGCTCCCGCTGCTGATGTTCCTCAGCCGCCAAAGCCGCCAGCGTTGCCGCAGTAAGCGGGGAACTGGTCAGAGCGATCTCACTAAAACGCAAAAAGGGGGTCATGTCTCACGACATGTCCCCCTTTTTCTTTGCTCACCCTCAGTCACGTCGCCACTCAACCATTTCAGATCCTCCGGATCCCGGCGATGTCATCTATGCTGATCCCTGAAGTTTCTTCAAGACCACCGTCCGCACGTCGCGCGATCAGCACCAGCAAACCACGCTGACTCTGCCGACTGTCCGGATAACCAGTCAACTGCCGCCCGTCTTTCAACTGCACCACCACCTCCCACGCCTCATGAACCCCTGCCATGTCCGCATGCACGATGTCCGGATAACGCTCCCAGGCCCACGTCCATAGTGTCGCCTTAACGTCCACTCGCCCCGCGATATCAAACCATTCCTGCTCAGCCTTACGTAACTCACGCAGCGTCGCAGTCCGGCACCATGGACGCAATACCTGCTGAATCCAGTCTCGCCGAGACGCCGCAAGCTCCTCAAAAGCAGACTCAACTCCGCTGGCTGTCATACTTTGCTCACTCATCCATCGCTCCCGACATTTGTATCAATATTCCGTGGCCCGTACCGCCGAACCGCGCCCGCCAGTCAACGCCGAATCGAAAAAGATCCCCGACACTTTCCCGGTAACCAGACATTATTCCCGAAAGTCCATTCGCGTCACCAACCCAACACTCACTACTCTCACACAATCCGCCACGCTGCACCACCATCGGATGCCATTCTGCCGATTGCTGCATCTGCCGCCGAAACCGGGGCCCAATTCCCCACAGCCCGGGATAACCACTCCCAAATACACGAATGGCTCCCCGATAATCTCACCAAAAACTCTCATACCACCAGAAAAAACTGCACGATTCCCACAGATTTACCCGGAAAAAAACTCTTTCGGACAAAGGCTTGCAACACAATCGGCGGCAGCGTATCGTCTGCGTGCACGTTCCGTGCAAGACCTCTGCCAGCTCTGTCTGCAGCACAACAAGTTGACCCTACAAGATAAACCCAATAGGGAACCCGGTCTGATCCCGGCCGACTGTCACGCCGACCATGTCTCGGATCACATGACCCGGGCGTCGGGTGCCCACTTTTTATTCTCAATGGGCGTCAACAGCGTTTGCTCAGTACACCTGACGGAGGTTTTTTTGCGCGCTGATTTGAATTCTTCTCCCGACCCTTCAAACTGCCGCCAATTCGGTTTCAATGCACATACTCGCTCACGTTGTCGACTGCTGATCGCCCCGGAACACGCGCCACAGGACACCCCAGACTCATGAACTCATTCCGTTCCGATGTCTCTGTGCCCGCCAGTGTCATTGATTACCCCGCCCGGGATATGACCATCACCGTGGGCGCCGCTATGACCACTGGCGAACTGGATGCCATCCTCGGCAAAGAAAACCAGCAACTTCCCGTCGATGCCCCCGATCCCACAATATCCCTCGGTGACCTCGTCGCTCACGATATCGCCGGCCCACGCCAATACGGCTACGGAACCCTCAGAGACTATGTGATCGGACTCGAAGCCGTCGATGGAAAAGGACGATGCTTTCATTCCGGCGGGCGAGTCGTTAAGAACGTCGCCGGCTACGATCTCTGTCGACTACTCGTTGGTTCAAATCACCGATTCGGCACGCTCACACATCTCACCTTCAAAGTTCGCCCACGCCCCGCTTCTCAGTCCTTGCTGGTGGCCGGCTTTCGAAACCTGAAAAATGTCGAAGATGCACTCAATGCCCTGAACACATCCGCTACCACCCCCGTTATCCTCGATCTCCTTAACCGCTCCGCTGCACAGGCACTCCTGCCCTGCCCCATACCCGAATTGGCCCCTGATTCAGATCGAATGGATTCCGCCGCATTCCTCGTAGTCGGCTTCGATGGCCCCCAAAACGCCTGTCAGTGGCAAAACACAACTCTCACTCGCGAACTGTCCGATTACGCGGCATGGGTACACCCCGCTCAACTTCCAAATGCCTCAGATCTCTGGTGCAGAACCGCACAGTCCGCCACGCTCCCCCATGACTCCGTTGCCTGGCTTGCCGCCATTTCAACACGCCCATCACGCGTCGTGGCGGTCACCAACGTCATGCATCAGGCTGGCTGCGATGTCTTTGGACGCGCCGGAAATGGCGTGCTCATCTGTCGACCGTCCAGCGCCCCCGATATGCCGAATCCCCCCGATGAATCCCACGCAATCGGTTTGCTTCACAGCCTCACGTCGCAAGACGATGGCAGCGTCAACGTTATCAAGGCCGTCGCTATGCGGTCTTCCATTCCACCGGATGCCGTGACCAGCCTCGCCAGCAAACTCCAGATGGCCCTCGGCAACTGAAGATGACCCGAAGAAATCACCCATGGCCGCCCCCGAAAATCTCAAATTCGTCCTGTAGTCCGGGTTCCGTATATGTTGGGCAAAAACCGGTCACCAGCACCTCACTCAGACCTCCCGGGTCCTCGATGCCCTCTGTTCCCCTGCAGAAACCCTCTCAGCACGATTCAACGCCTTAAGGACTAGCCACGTGTCTCCCCAGCAACCACATCAAGCCGATTCGCCGTCAAAACTCGGGCAGTCCATTCCCTACGATCGGTTCCTCGACTGTGTCCACTGTGGACTTTGCACGGCTTCCTGCCCCACCTACGTCGAAACCGGCGACGAAAATGATGGCCCGCGAGGCCGAATTTACCTGATGCGAGCCGTCGTCGATGGCAGACTCGAACTCACCACCGCCGTCCGCGGACATCTCGATTCCTGCCTCGATTGCCGAAGCTGCGAAACCGCCTGCCCCAGCGGCGTTCAGTACGGCCGACTGCTGGAACCATTTCGCGTCGAAATGCAGAACCAGCCCCTCGATCAATCACACACTTCGCCCTCCGCAAACCCCACCCAGGGAAAACCAGACTGGTTCCAACGCTGGATTCTCTTCGGCTTGTTTCCCTCACGGAAACGTATGGCATGGGCACTCTGGCCCGCTCGCTGGATGCAAACCCTCCAACTCGACAAAGCACTCAACGCCCTTGGATTAACCAAACTGCTGCCACAGCGATTGCAACGCATGCAGGCCCAACTCCCCAAACTGCGCGCGCCACTGCCGGAATTGCCCGAATTCCTGCCGGCAAAGGGACCAAAACGCGCAAAAGTCGCCCTGTTCATCGGCTGCGTGGCTGACGCCATGTTTCGCCACGTTCACTGGGCCACCGCTCGCGTCCTGCAGGAAAATGGCTGCGATGTCGTCGTCCCCCGCCAACAAGCCTGCTGCGGCGCTATCCACTATCACAATGGAGCCGCCCTGCCTGCCGTCAACCTGATGCAGCAGAACATCTCCGCATTTCAGGACCCTTCACTCGATGCCATCATTGTCAATGTCGCCGGCTGCGGATCGATGCTCAAAGATTACGCCCACATCTCCGAAGAACTTCAGCAGCACGAAAATCATGCTACCGACTCGCCACACACTGCCGTCCGGAAATTCTGCGCCCGCGTCCGCGATGTTCATGAATTCCTGTCAGATCTGGGACCTGTCGCCCCCAAAGGACACATCAAGGCCCGCGTCGCCTATCAGGATGCCTGCCACCTGCAGCACGCCCAGAAAATCCGTCAGCAACCCCGCAATCTGCTGCAACTCATTCCAGAACTCCAGCTACAACCCATCAATGAACCCGAACTCTGCTGCGGTGCGGCCGGAAGCTATAACCTGACCCAACCGGAAATGGCAGATCGATTAGGGCGACGAAAACTCAACTGCCTCCTCGAAGTCAACCCGGAACTGATTGTCTCCGGCAATGCTGGCTGCTCCATGCAGATTCAGGCCCACCTTCAGCAACTGGGGCACAAAATTCCCGTCCTGCACCCCATGGAACTTCTCGACCTCAGCTACAGACAATTGCCTGTCAACTCAATTCGCTGAACTGGTGCCGAACCAAACACCCGGGGGCCGGTATTGACTCACGTAGCACGCCGTCTGAGCTCGCTGAATTCCAACGACCATCGATTGCCCGCTGATCCTCACCCCGCCGCGACACTTCAACATCGCCTCACGTTTTACTTCTTCAGAAGTTCTGTCCACACTCCAACTACTTCTCCTGGTATCTCCTCGCCGTTTTTTCCACCAGCCATGGGACCCGGAATGCTTCACCAGACACCCTCGCGTCGCCTGATGTTCCACGCTGCACTCCTCTGTGCAGTCCTCCCCTGCCACTGTCTCGCCGATGAGACGGCCCCAAAGACGCCGGGCCCCGGGAACGTTACCAAACAGTCAGCTCCCCCCCAAAAAAAAGCCCGGGAATCCGCGCCTCCTGAACCAACCATCGAGAGCATCTCGTACGGATCTCATCCGAGCCAGGTGATGACACTCTGGAAGGCCCCATCCAAAGCCCCCACTCCCCTGTTGTTCTACATCCATGGCGGCGGCTGGCAGGGTGGAAACCGCATGGCCGGGATGGCTTCGTGGGTGCCTGCCATGCACAAAGCAGGTATCTCCGTCGTTTCTATCGAGTACCGCTTTATCGAGGCGGCTATTGCCGATGGAGTCACACCCCCCGTCAAAGCCTGCCTTCATGATGCGGCCCGCGCTCTTCAGTTTGTTCGCAGCCAGGCCACCGAATGGAATATCGATAAGACAAAAATCGCAGCGGCCGGCAGCTCCGCTGGAGCCTGCTCCAGCCTTTGGCTCGCCTTTCATGACGATCTCGCAGACCCCCAAAGCAGTGATCCCGTCGCCCGCGAGTCGTCAAGATTACTCTGCGCCGCCGTTTCCGGGGCACAAACGACACTTGACCCGGTTCAAATGCAGGCATGGATTCCCAACAGCACTTACGGCAGCCACGCCTTCGGCATCTTCAAAACGGTCGACGGTAAAAAACAGCGAGACTTCGCCATGTTTCTTCAGAAACGCGACGAAATCCTGCCCTGGATCGAGGAATACTCGCCTTTCCATCTGGTCTCAAAAGACGATCCCCCAGTTTACCTCTTCTATACCGCTCCCCCCGCAAAGGGTGTGGCAGCAAAAGACCCCACTCACTCCGCCAATTTCGGTCTGCTGCTGCAGGAAAAACTCCACGCGCTCGGCGTTACCTGTGAATTGTCCTACCCGGGCGCTCCCAACACGTCCCACGACACAGCCATAGCCTGCATCATCGCCCGACTCAGGAATTAAATCTCAGTGCAACGATTCCGACATCCTCGCCGCTCACCGCAATGAGCTTCCTCGCGATTGGGGGAAATGCGAAGCAATTCTCAAAGCGCAACCCTGCCCCCTCGCGATTGTCATGCCACCAACCTCGGCCGGACTCAGCCTTCAAACAGTCACCATGGCCGAGTAAATGCCACTTTCCGCCTTTTGCCCAACAGCTTGATGGACGGATCCGATTCCATCCACGAAACGACCAAACAGCAGTCACGCTCTCGCAGCCTCGCGAATTTCACCATCCCGGTTGCTTCGACACACTCTTCGATGCCACCCGAAACGCAGCACTTCCACTGTACGAAATCAGTCCGCGGCATCCTGCTTCACCCAACTGGCAACTGGACGCAGCCCAAACCGCTACCGGCCCGCACGCCTCTCGCCATCAGGAATTCTTCCGTCACAGCTCAGGCAGGCCGCGGAATTCCGAATTTACCGCATCTGCTCAGCCAGCAAAAAGGCAATCTCCATCGATTGCTCGTAATTCAATCTCGGGTCGACCGTACTTCTGTAGTCGCGACTCAGGTCCGCTTCGGTCAAATTCCCCGGCCCCCCGGTACACTCCGTGACATCCTCCCCCGTCAATTCGAGATGAATACCGGATAATCGAGTACCTATCTCGCGATGAATCTGAAACGCACTCACCAGTTCCGACACAATATCGTCAAAAGAACGAGTTTTTATCCCACCGCGTGTCGCACGCGTGTTCCCATGCATGGGATCACAACTCCAGAGCACACTCCGCCCACTCGCGCGTACTGCCGATGCCAGTGCCGGTAACCTGTCGCGAATCGAATCCACACCGAACCGGTGAATTAACGTCAGTCGCCCGGGCTCATCATCGGGGTTCAACAACTGAATCAACTCCAGCAGCTCATCCGCTGTCATGGAATTCCCCACCTTCAGCCCAATCGGATTACGCACGCCACGACAATACTCGACATGCGCACCGCCCAACGCACGCGTGCGATCACCGATCCAAAGGGTATGCGCACCCAGGTTATACCAACCTCGATGACGCTCAGTTCGAGTCAACGCCTGCTCGTACAACAACAACAATGCCTCATGCGACGTGAAAAAATCAACTCGTTTCAATTCCGCGAGGCCCGCAGGAGCAACAACCTCCATGAACCGAATGGACTTCGATAACGAGTCCAGCAGCTCCTGATACCGCCTCGACCCAGGCGTGTTCCGCACAAACTCCATATCCCAATTCTCGGGATGGTGCAAATCCGCGAACCCGCCCTCACTCAAGGCCCGCACGAAGTTCAATGTCATCGCCGACCGCTCAAACGCACGCAGCATCATCGCCGGGTCCGGCCGACGCTCCTCAGGCGTGAAACCCGCCCGATTCACAATGTCGCCCCGGTAACTGGGTAAGGACACACCATTCCGGCTCTCAATATCCGACGACCTTGGCTTCGCGTATTGCCCGGCGATTCGCCCGATCCGCACAATCCGTTGCCTTGACCCCGCGATCAAGACGAGGCTCATCTGGATAATCACTTTCAACTTTCGCAGAATCGAATTCGCACCGCAGTCATCAAAGCTCTCGGAACAGTCCCCCCCCTGCAGCACAAACGCCCGGCCATTCGCAACTTCCACCAACTGGGAGCGAAGTCGATCAACTTCCCACGCCGTCACCAGCGGCGGAAATTGAGACAATTGACGCAACACGACATTCAGCGAGTCTCGGTCTGGATAGGCCGGCTGCTGCAAAACAACTTTTGCCTGCCACGATTCCGGACTCCAGCTCACAAGCCCCACCAGCTCTCTCCCCAAAAAACAAAACGTCGGACGCACCACACGCCGCGACGCCACCCACCTGGACAGACCCTATCCGCCGCTCGACGTCGCCTCGCTGCAGCGCGCGCATAAAAAAAGGGTACCACACTGAGTGTGGCACCCTTTTCATTTGAAAGATCCCGGCATAACCTACTTTCGCCCTTGTAGGGACTATCATTGGCCTTGCAAGCTTAACGTTCGTGTTCGGAATGGGAACGCGTGTTTCCTTGCAAGTGATTCACCGGGAAACCGCAGGAGCACAAGCAGAGCCGTGCATCCTGCGTATATCGATAATGAAGTCTAAGTGAATCTGGATATTGATCAAAGTGACCAGATATTCCTCCGTTAGTACCGGTCAGCTCAGACGCTTGCACGCCTTACACAGCCAGCCTATCAACCTGGTCGTCTTCCAGGGGAGTTCAGGATTGCTCCAACGAAACCTTATCTTGGGGATGGCTTCACGCTTATATGCTTTCAGCGTTTATCACAACCGTACATAGCTA
>CAIYBH010000113.1 GCA_903924405.1 uncultured Planctomycetaceae bacterium
AAATACAGATGCCCGTCATGAAAGACCGGCGACGTCACGTTCGAACCCTTCATGCTGGTCCATAACCGCCGACTCTCTGTTACATCTCCGCTGCCGCCCATGCGCACAGCCAACCCTGCGACTCCGGAACGTCCGCCGAGGCAATACACGGTGCCGGCATTGCAGACCACACTGGGAACCATGTACCACGTGATGTCTGTGCCGCATGACCAGTACAATTCGCCCGACTTTGGATCGTAAGACCGCAGACTGCCCTGCATCGCAATCAGCAACTCTTCTCGACCTTCGCTGCTCCTGCCAATCACCGGCGTATTCCAGGATTCGCGAATCCCGTCCACCTGCCAGACCTCACGCCCCGTGCGACGATCCAGAGCCCGCAACGAGTCACTCTCCACACTCGCATTGATCAACACCAGATTGCCGTAAAGCACTGGCGACGCACTGGAACCCCAGCCATGAGTCTTCGAGCCGACATCGGCCCGCCACTGCTCCTCACCACTGTGATCAAACGCAATCACTCCCGTCTTTCCGAAAAAGACCACCACCCCGCTCGCATCGCAGGCCGGTGTACTGGCGGCAAATCCATGATCACGGATCTGCTCTTCCTCCGGTAACTTTGCCTCCACGGCACGCTGCCACAATAGCCTGCCACTACTCCGGTCCAGACACAACACATGCCGTCGCAAGTCTGCCTGTGTACCGCCGGGCTGACCCGGCACATAAAATCCGGAATAACATGTGACATACACCCGCTCGCCATGCACGACCGGACTTGAAGCACCTGGTCCCGGCAGCTCCGTCTTCCAGGCGATGTTCTCGTCCAGTCCCCACTTCAGCGGCAATGCCACCGCTCCCGCATTTCCCTGTCCATCGGCACCACGAAATGCCGTCCAGTCCTCGCAGAGCCCCTCACCACTCACCAGCATGCTCAGCAGAACCGCCACACACACATTGCCAGAACTACTCCACCCAAACAGCTGCCGCCTGCCCATGATTCGCCTCCGACGCTGACCTCCAGAACATCATGCCTCGACCGGCCAATCACAGCTCGCAGCCAGCCGAACACCCACCTCATCATCCGTCAACCAACAGCCACATTACAAGCCCACCGTCACCTGCGCGGAAACTTTCGACCGCCAAAGTCTCCGTGAACCGTCCCCGCTGTCCCCAACATGCCTGTCATTTTCCCGCACCGGGTACCCAAACTTCTTCTCCCGGCTCCAGTCCTCAAGGTCGCTCAGACTCCTGCAACCGATACCAGTCCTCCCACAATCTTTGTTTCAAAAAGACAACGAGCTCAAATCACACGAAACACCCAGCCTATCAGAAAGGAGAAAAAAACCGGCAGCCGGTAAAATTGCTTCCCTTGAAGTCTCACTGCACACTGAAATTGAAGTCCGGCCTCCGGTGCCCACATTTCTTCAGGAGCAGGTCAGTTCACACGACCGCCCCCCTCTGCACCGCAATGCTCATGATCCAGTCATTCCGTTTGCTGCTTCACCCCACGTAATCTGCTGGCTGCCACACACAGCCATCGTTGCCTGAGGCTTCAAGTGATGGATTTGAATTCTCAGGATTCCCGCATGCGGCCGGAAACTGGCAATTCTGACTCTCATGAACCAGAGCGGCCCAGCACTAAACGGATGGCCTCGCCCACCAGTGCCACGGCCGCAGACATGGACGCACGGACGATCATCGAAGGCACGACAGCCGCCAACGATGCCGATACCGGTTTCACTTTGTCGACACCATCGGAAAGTATGAGATCCGCGCACAACTCGGCAGCGGAGGCATGGGCGCGGTCTACCGTGCCTTTGACCCCATGATCGAACGCGAATTCGCCAATGACTGTATCAAGCGGCAATCCGGCGATCGTGTGCTGCCAGGCCAGCGCAGTGATGATCTCCCTGCCTAACTCACCCCGTCCGGGCACGCCGGGGATCTGCGGAACGCATCCATCAGGGCCCGCATAAATGTGATACGCAATATGAACCGCCTGATGATTGTTGATGATGCTCTGATCATGAGAATGCGCATTCGCATTCGCATTCGCATTCGCGAAGTCGCCACCCTCGCGGGGCTGGACCGTCGTGGCAGAAGCAGCCAACGGAAACGAGGCGGTGCGATTATTCAACGAACTCCAGCCGGACCTCGTCACCCTCGATGTGGAAAGGCCCGACATCAACGGCATCGACGGCATCGACGTCCTCAGGGAACTCAAACGCCGCCGCATCCGCACCAACGTCGTTATGATCAGCCGACTCACCGCGGCAGGTGCCCAGGTAACTACTGACGCGCTCATTGAAGGTGCCTTCGATTTCATCCTGAAACCCAGCGGATCCAGCCCTTCAGAAAACAAAAACACACTCCGCATCGCCCTCCTTGAAAAAATCGCCGCTCTCGCCGATGCCCGCTCCGGACTGGCCAGCGACGTGCTCGGCTCTCCCCCTCCGCCCCGACAAACTGCCCCCGTCGTAAAACCCGAAGCCATCGTCATCGCGTGCTCCACAGGCGGCCCCGATGCCCTTTCCCAAGTGATTCCCGACCTTTCTGCAACCCTGCCTGTGCCGGTCTTCATCATTCAGCACATGCCGCCTCGCTCGCCTCGCGACTCAACGATGCCAGCGAACTTCACGTCCTCGAAGCGGAAGACGGCCTTGTCGAAAAACCCGGTCACGCGTTCGTCGCCCGCGGAGGCCAGCATCTGCTGCTGGAACGACGCCACTCCGAACAGATCCGACTCACATTGACCGACGCCCCACCAGAACAGAATTGCCGCCCAGCCGCCGATGACACACTCAGGTCGGCTGTGGATGTCTATCGCGGCCACCTGCTTGCCGTCATACTCACCGGTATGGGACGCGATGGCACTGCCGGCTGCCAACTTGTTCAGGCCCGCGGCGGACACGTCCTCGCACAACATGCCGACGGCTGCACCGTCTACGGCATGCCACGCTCCGTCATCAATGCCGGACTCGCCAACCAGATCGTCAAACTCCCGCGCATCGCTCACACCATCAATCGACTTGTTCAGGGTGCGGACAATCGCCATGATCCAGCATGAAAGCGGACCCTTTCGGACTTTGTCCTCTTCGTTTCGCAACGGTCCCCTGAAAATCCAGCCCCGCAACGTGACAGAGAACCCAAGCTATGCCGATGACGGCCGAAGAATTTGAACTGCAGCGATTTGATCTCCCGGAAGCCGGACGCTGGCACGAACTGCACGAAGGACAACCCGTCCTCCTGTCCGCACCAGAATCCATTCACGGAACCATCGTCCTCAACCTGTCCCGTCTGCTGGCCAAATGGCTCGCGACCCAACCCCCGCAACAACGCGGATACGCCTGCTTCGGCCTGGGACTGCCGGTCGAACGAAATCCGGACACCGTCTACATGCCGGCCATCTCAGTCTTTCAGGGCGGTGTCCCGTTCTCGCAAACGGACCGCACCATCGCATCTGAAGTGCCGGCTGTCGTCGTGGACATCGCCTCTTCCAATGACCGACGCACCGACATGCGGCGACGCACCACCGCCTACCTCAGACACGGCGTGTCACTCATCTGCGTCCCTGATCCCTTCAAAAAAGAAATCCAGGTGATCCGACGCAACCAGCACACCCTCGCCCTCGGAAGCTGGCAAACCCTGGAAGGCGGGACCACGCTGCCCGGATTCACGGTCCCCGTAGCCGACGTCTTTGCCGAACCTGGCTGGTGGGACGGAAAACTCCCAGAGTGCTCCGTCATTCGCGACGTCCCGGAACACCTGTCCGAAGACGTCTGAGCCCCATTCAACGCCGCCACTGTTGAAACTCAGCCCCCCGATCGTCGCGTTTCGCTCCGCGAAACGTCCCTCACCCCTCACCCCTCACCCCTCACCCCTCACCACTCACCACTCACCACTCACCACTCACCACTCACCACTAACCACTAACCACTAACCACTAACCACTAACCACTAACCACTAACCACTAACCACTAACCACAAAAAAACCGAGCCCCTCACAGAGCTCGGTTTCAGAATCAGCAGATCAAACGTCCTGCAACAGACACTCAGGCTTCATGAAAGCTGGACAGGAATGCTGCCAGTTTGTGGAAATCACTTCCCGGCTTGATAAACCGGACCACTGTCACCAGTGTGTTCGGGTCCACCAGCTTTTCAAATGGCACAAAGTGCAGATCCAGCTGACCGGCCACAGACACCATCACGCCGTTCAGCTTTTCTTCGTGCAAGGCCCGGAACGCCCCGACACCGAGCTGGCTACCCAGCATCACGTCAAAGGCATGCGGACGCGCACAGCGACACTCATACCCCAGCTGAATCCCGGTGGCTTTTCGAGTAATCCCGGTCTGCTTTTTGAATTCCGCAGCAACCCGCTTGGCGACCATCTTCCCAAGGTCAACGTTGGCCACCGAAATGTGACCATGGTCGTCACGAGGCACGTCTTTCAACACCTCATCAGACAGATACTCGGCCAATCCCTCAGCCAGCACCACCACACCGTATTCCTTACCCTCTTTCTCCTGACGGTTGCGCATCATGCGCACAATCCGCCCCACCACTTTGTCCAGGTCCATCACTTTGCGTTTGGGCGTGGATTCAGGAGCCTGGTAGTTCTCGGTAATGTCTTCAACGCTGATCACCATATTGGCTTCACCGGCAATCGCCGCTCCATAGGCCAGCCAGCCGGCACTGCGTCCCATGCTTTCGACGATGAAGTAGGCTCGTGCCGCTTCGGCGTCGGCATGCAGGTTGCGGATCTCCGTCCCCAGCGTCTCCACTGCTGTGAAGTAGCCAAAGGTGAAATCAATCCCGGCATAGTCATTGTCAATCGTCTTCGGCACATGCACCACCGGGATCCGCTTCTGATCGGCCGGCAGACGATCCTGATACATTTTCAGCTTGTTCGCAGTTTTCAGCGTGTCGTCGCCACCGATCGAAACCAGTGCGTCGACCCCGATCGAATTCAGGGCTTCGTAAACCCGACGCATCGGAGCGGATTTCTCCGGATTTTCCAGATCCGCCGGTGATGTGATCTGCTTCCCGGGATTGGCTCGCGCCGTTCCGATAATGATGCCCTCTTTGCTGCGCGTTCTGCGCAGCGAAACTTCTGTCAGCATCTTGTAATGCTGACCCTCAACCAGCGGTGACGACGGCGAGTAATCGATCAGATTAGAGTAGCCGTAGCGGATCCCCACCACTTCCACGCCAGCACGCAGAAACGAAATTGCACATGCCGAAATGACGGCATTCGCACCCGGTGCCGGGCCACCGGCAAACAACAATGCAACTCGCTTAATTCCCTGAGTCATGAAGCACTTCCTGTAGAAATCAAAAAAACATTGAACACAGAGGGGTGTCGCCGCTGTCAATTCAACACAGCCCCCGGCACAGAACCCGATTCTCCCGAATCCGTTGACCACAGACCCTTACCACTGCCGTGCACTGCGTTTCTTCGCGTTCCCCGGCACTGGCTGCAGGTCACCAATCAGGATCAAACCGCAAGCCGACTCGGCGATCAGCCACAGACCATCAGAACGTCCGCTCGACAAACGTGGTGTCCACGGCGAAATCCACGAAGTCAGCATGACTGAACATCTTCTTCGCAAGCGGCAACGTGGTCTTCACACCTTCAATCACGAATTCGTGCAGACACCGCCGCATACACTCAATCGCTTCGCGACGCGTGGGCTTCCAGACAATCAGTTTGCCAATCATTGAATCGTAGTACGGACTGATCGTATAGCCTTCGTACACATGCGAATCAAAACGTACGCCGGGGCCACCCGGCAGTCGCAGTTTCGTAATCGTTCCCGGACTTCCCCGGAAACCATTATCAGGGTCTTCGGCATTCACGCGTAATTCAATGGCACACCCTGAATGAGGGATATCAGCCTGGGTGAACGGCAACTTCTCCCCTGCCGCAATCAGAATCTGCTGTTTGATCAGATCGATGCCGGTGACCAGTTCCGTTACCGGATGCTCCACCTGAATGCGGGCATTCACTTCAATGAAGTAGAAATTGAAGTCCTTGTCCACGATGAATTCACAGGTGCCCGCGTTCGTATAGCCAGCCTGACGCACCAGTTCCACTGCACAGTTGCAAATCCGCTGACGCACTTCCGCCGGCAACTTCGGGGCGGGACTCTCTTCAATCAGCTTCTGATGCCGACGCTGCATCGAACAGTCGCGTTCCCAGAGGTGTACGACGTTGCCGTGGTTGTCCGCCAGAATCTGCACCTCCACGTGCCGCGGACGCTCAATGTATTTCTCAAGGTATACGCCCGCATTCTTAAAGGCCTTCTCCGCCTCGGCACTCGCCGCCGCCAGCCCGGCTCGCAACGAAATCTCGTTGCCCGCTACCCGCATGCCCTTGCCACCGCCGCCTGCTGTGGCCTTGATCAGCACCGGATAACCAATCCGGTCAGCGATCTTTACAGCGTCTTCCACATCCGTGACCAGCCCGTCACTGCCCGGCACACACGGTACACCAGCTTTCATGGCGATCTCGCGGGCACTCACCTTGTCACCCAACTGCTGCATCGCTTCCACTGGCGGACCAATGAACTCAATGTTGCAGCTGCGACATACCTCGGCAAAGTGCGAATTCTCTGCCAGAAACCCATAACCGGGGTGCACCGCCTGAACGTTACCAATCTCTGCAGCACTGATGATCCGCTTGATCTGCAGATAACTCTCCAGCGCCTGCGGTGGCCCGATACACCACGCCTCGTCCGCGAGTTCCAGGTAGTGCGCTCCCTTGTCGGCCTCGCTGTAGACCGCCACCGTTTCGATCCCCAGTTCCCGACAGGCTCGAATGATACGCAGAGCGATTTCGCCACGGTTGGCGATCAGAATTCGTTGAAACATGAATCAGCCCACTGAATTAAGAGCCAGAAATTGAGTTGTGGAAATCCCTTACCACGGTCCACCTCACACCCCCGCCTGCGAAGACCTCGCAGTCGGTTCGGTTCGATCCCATGCCGGTCACTCAGCCACACCAAACGACGACCTAAGTCCGATCCGTCTCACAGCCTCGACCATCACACGTCCCGTTCATCCGATTGATGCGGCAGCCAGAGACACGCTTCCCCACCACACTTATCACGATCGCGACAAGGAACAAAGCCCTCGGGACAACAGGACTGACATTTTCAACCACCGCATCTTCCCAGCAACACGCCACGCACTGTGCTGAACTCTGCGTTCGCATTACGCAATCCGATCCCCGTCACGGCGGACAACCGAGCCCCATGCTCACCATGGCCGTTCGAGTCCCCTCAACGGGCGCAGATTGGTCGAGCCCCGGACAGGTCGGACTCTGACTAGGGTTCCAGCCGAAAGAGTGGCTGGCCAAAGCCCACTGCATCACCATTCTGCACCAGAATCTCCACAATCCGGCCGGATTTCTCCGCCTGAATCTGGTTGAAGACCTTCATCGCTTCAATGATGCAAACCACCGTGTCCGGCTTCACAACCGAACCCACACTGACGAACGCCGGGTCATCCGGGCTGGGACGAGAATAAAAGGTTCCTACCGTGGGCGCATTGATCGTGATTCCCGCCGGCGCAGGAGCCGCGGCGGCAGGAGCGGCTGCCGGGGTGGCAGGAACGGCCGCGGGCGCCGCCGGAATGTATTCCGCTGGCACTGATGCGGGCGCATATGCGACCTGACGAGGACCACGACGCACCTTCCATGACTCTTCGTCGTTCTGAAGATTCACTTCCGTGACCCCGTACTTCTCCATCAGCTGCAGCAGCTTGCGGAACTTATCCAGATCGAACGATTCGCCTTTGTCTTCGTTTTCCACAGGTTTCGCCATGAAAAAAATAGCCTCCGAGTTCCTGGGTGCGGGAACTCTTGTTTGTAAACTGCCAGCCAGTACCGCCCCAATCAGGCCCTTTCGCACAGCGCACCGGCAATTCATTTGCCGCACACCGCACACAGGTTTGCCGATTTTTCAGCGGCCAGGCACACCCGAAAACAGCTTTCGGAATGACGCAATGTCGTAAAAACCGGAAATTTATGCAAGGACGCCGACAAAGGCCTCTTCGAATTCGCGAGGAACTTTCGTCAGCACCTCACATCCATCCGCCGTCACAAGGATGTCGTCCTCGATCCGCACGCCGAATTTCCCCGGAAGATAAACCCCCGGCTCCACCGTGACGACCATCCCCGGCTCAAATTCCTGATTCGAGAGCGGACTCATCCGCAACGACTCGTGAATGTCCAAACCAAACCCATGCCCCAGCCCATGGCCAAAGAATTTCTCAAATCCGGCATCGGCAATCATCCCCCGGGCGATCCGATCCACGTCCGCACACCGCGCCCCAGGCCGAATCGCCGCTATCGCGGCCCGCTGAGCCCCCAGGACCGTCTGATACACCCGCTCAATCTGCTTCGTTGGCTTGCCCGTAATCAAAACCCGCGTCAGGTCACTGCGATATCCTGCTGCATTCGTCGCACCCCAATCGATTAACAACACGGGATGCTCCGAAACGAGCCGCTGCCCTGCATGCGCATGCGGCAATGCGGCCGTCGGACCTACCCCGATAATCGGTTCAAAGGCCGGCCCATGCCCACCGAAATCCCGCATCGACGCTTCCAGCAGATAACGAATGTCCGTTTCCGTCTGAGTCGCTCGCAATGAACTGCGAACGACGCCAAAGCCCCGCTCCGCAATCCGAATCGCTTCCCGGATCTGCTCCAGCTCAAACCGGTCTTTCACTTCTCGCTGACGTTCCACGAGCCCCGTCATCGGCAACAGACCGCCGCAAGAGGCCGATTCCACAGCGATCTGCAACGCCCGATGCGTGGCCCATGTCAAATGCTCAGCCTCAAACCCCGTCTGCCTCACCCCCGCACTCCGCATGGTCCGCGCTGCCAACTCCACCACCGTGCTGCCTGCATCACGAATCTCGGCCCGCAAGTCCGGACATTCCGCAGACAACTGAGTCTCATACCGCGTATCACTCAGAATCACCGTCAATCCCGGCGACACAAACAGCCACGAGGAATCTCCGGTAAATCCCGTCAGATACCGCACGCTGGACACACTGCTCACCAGCAAGCTGTCAATGCCGACTTCACGAAATCGCCGCAATATCCGACCACGCCGCTGCTCATAGTTGGGACCAACCATCGCAAACCTTCCTCCACTGAATTCCATCTTCACGTCCCTGCCCCAACCCCACGCATTCAATTCATGACGATTTTTAACGCCAGAAGGTTGCGGAACCACACCCGTTCGCGGTTGGGCTGCCTGTCGCCGTATGCTACAACCTCACCCGCTTTCAATAAAGCTCTCTGTTGCTCAGGAATCCCGTCCCATGTTTGATAGCCTCCGACGCCTCTTTCCAGGCTCCAATCCTCCTGACCGACCTGAAACCACCGAGGATCTGCTGCAACGCTGGCAAAAATTGCCCCTCGGGCACAGCACCGTTGATGTGTTTCAGCCGGCCACCGATCAACGGCCCGCAGGTGTCGTGCTGTTTCTGCATGGGCACGGGGAAATCTCTCTCACCGGCAACCGCGTCTTCACCAGCCTGCTGCAGCAACATCGCCTCGCCGCTGTCTGCCCCGCCGGTCGACGCAGCTGGTGGCTCGATGTCGTCTGCACAGAATTCCACACTTCACTCACGCCCCAGCAATGGCTGCTCACCGAAGTTGTGCCGTGGATTCAACAAACCCTCGACGTGGAACCTCCTCACATCGCCCTGCTGGGGATCAGCATGGGCGGTCAGGGGGCCCTGCAGCTGGCCTACCGATACGCTAGCCGTTTTCCCGTCGTCGCCGCCATCTCACCCACCGTCGATTTCCACCAGCTTTACGGATCAGGGATTCCGCTTGATCAGATGTTCCCCGATGCCGAAGCCGCCCGCCAGGCGACCGTGGTGCTCAATCTGCAACCCCTCGCATGGCCCCGACACCAGTTCTTCTGTTGTGACCCCGCCGACCACGACTGGTTCGATGGCTGCGCACGGCTGGGCATGAAACTGTCCTCGTCCGGCATCCTTCACGAACGGGACCTCGAGACAACCGGAGGTGGCCATTCGTGGGATTACTTCAATCGCATGGCTGCACCCGCTCTCACACACATCGCCGCCAATCTCGCGACCCTGTGATTTGCACGCACAAACGCAGTGCCCCGCCGAATCGCGTCGATGACCTGTCACAGGCTGATTCCACGTCCCGCCAGTCCCGTCCGTCCCGAAAATCACTCAGCGGCACCCGAACGCTAACCTCCTGCCGCCCTCGGACACTATAACGCCTCGGGATCCGCTGAACTCCAGTCGTTCAACGCAGCGTAGCGGAGCACTCCACCGTCGGGTGGCGAGATGAAAAGCCATCCGGCCAATCAGAGGGGTTGTCAGCAAGTCTCTGCCCGCCCCCATCGGGTTTGAAACAGTTCCCGGTGCCGGAACATCCCGGCCGGTCATTGAAACAGGCGGAGCGGTCACAGACATTGAGCTGTTTTCTGCCGGGCAATCTATGAACAAGGCCTTCCGAAACTGGAAAACTCACAGCGTTCCGGAAGGCCTCTGTTTCACTTCACCAATCCGCAGCATCAGCAAGCGGTTCGGCGTCGCAAGCGATACACCAACCCAAGCCCGATCAGTCCGGACATCAACATTGCTCCCGGTTCGGGGACAGCACTTGCGCCCGTCGTGGCTCCGAACGAGATCCCCAGAGTCGGATTGCTGATTCCACTGTTCGCATAGTTGGGCAAGTTATTACGAAATGTATCCAGCATGGTGAATCCATTGGTGACGGTGTAAAAGTTATTCGTCGTGCCGCTTGCATAACCGGTATCCCGCCTCATTCCGATGCTGACAGTTGGTGCGTAGAGGATCAAGGCATACGCCGTGCTGGACTGCATGGCGAATGCCGAGAGATTCGGCAGTTGTGCGGCCGTCAGGTTCAGGGTGAACGAAGTACTAGTCGTTGTTGGCATCGTAAAGTTCACAACATCAGTAGACACGAGCGACAAAAGTCGGAGTGAATTTGCAGAGAATGGAGAGGCTTGACCTGGTTGTGGGGACGTCGAGGTGCTACTTTTCGCTGAGATTTGCGGGAGGAGCAACGCAGTGCGGTATCTGGAAGATCCTCGACAAAC
>CAIYBH010000114.1 GCA_903924405.1 uncultured Planctomycetaceae bacterium
GGGGCAGAAAAGGGGTCAGGAACCAATAGTGCGAAGCACCCTTCGGGCCATTTGGCTATTGGTTCCTGACCCCTTTTCTGACCCTGACCTGGTCGGCCGTTGGAAAATCGGCGGGAACCGGAATCGTGACCGCTCCGGTCGCGGCCCATTCTGTGCCGCGCAGCAGTGTCGTGATGAATCCGACGCATTCCTGCGAATACTCGGCGTGCCCCATCGGCGTATGAAACACGCGGCCCTTGCCGTAGGCGATCGTCATCAGCATGGGTTCATGCCGTCCGGTGACCTGAGATTCTGCGGTGGCCAGCACCTGCATGTTTTTCGCGGGGCCGCGGAGTTTATCGTACAGCTCATCTTTGGCGTGCATCCATTCCAGCGGCATGCCCTTCACGATCGGGTGTTCCCGATCCCGAATGATGACCGGGAATTCCAGTTGCGGCCCGTGATTGCCGCCGTTGCCGGGGCTGGTGTCGCGCACCAGTGTTCCCGACTTGTCGAAGTAGACGTAGGGGCCGTCTTTTTCTGTGCGGCCACCCCAGCCACCCAGCCCGATCATTTCGTTGTAAGCGGGCCACTCCGGAAAGGAATTGTCAGCGGCGTGAATCACCACAAACCCGCCTCCGTTGCTGACAAAGGCTTCAAAATCAGCCTGAGTCTCTTTGGGCCAGGGAGCCGCCCCGTGACCAAAGTTGCTGATCACGGCGCGATAGTCTGCAAACTTTGGTCGGAAGGCGGGATCGGTTCCCTGCGGAGCCGCCGTGGCCACATCCACTCGGAACTGTCCGGATTGCTCCAGCCAGCCCTTCATCATTTTGGTAGTCGTCGGCCAGACACCGTGATTGTTCTGACCGTCGACAATCAGCACGCGAATTGGTTCAGCCGCTTGCGTGCTGAGGCACAACGTGGTGGTCAGCAGCGCTGTCACAGCGGTGAAGAAGACAGTTGTCAGTTTGGTTGGCACGTGGAGACTTTCAGGAATTGCGGATTAGGAATTGATGTCAGGGCGTGGCTGATCTGGCAGCTGGAGGATGCAAAGCAGCCCGGCGGGCCGTTTGGCAGGTGGCGACGGCCCGTTCATGTCATTGGCCACCGACCACTGACCGCTGCCCTTCAACATGTGGCAGGGTAACGAGCGATGGGGCGGACATGCAATGCTGACGGGCTGCCGGGTTCTTTCGGGATTCGGCCAATCTCCCGGAAGATGCTGGTACGGCGGACGGGAAAACGTTATGAATTCCGCAGAAACTCCCTGCCATCAGCGACCTCGGGCTGCTGATCTGCGAGCTGACTTCACCACCAACGACTGAGGCTGCTGTTTTGAGGGCCAAGGCCGTCCATGCTGCATGTGCAAAAGTGGTGTGCTGACGCAGACCGTTCCCTCCTCACCGCAGCACGTCTGGTGCGTTTCAGACAATCTTACGGAACAGCCTCATGAACCTGCTTGTTCGACCCATTGCCGTTGCTTTGATTGCCCTGCTGGCCATCGCTCTGCAAGTCCAGACGCTGTCGGCACAGGCTCAGCCAAAATCCGCAACGATTGCTGTTTCCGGGGCCGCGGTCAGTCATGCGGATCTCAGCCAGTACACGAATGCCGACGGAACCAGCGCCCCGATTCGCACGCCGGCGGACTGGGCCATCCGTCGCCAGCAGATACTTGAAGGCATGCAGCAGGCCATGGGGCCGCTTCCGGAAGCGACTGCTTCCATGGACTTTGACATTCAGGTGACTGAAGACCGCCGCGTGGGAACGGTCCGACGGCTGACACTGTCCATCAAACTTCCCGCGGGTGACCGGCTGCCGCTGGATCTTTACTTGCCCGCACAACTGGCTGACACCATTCAGCCGCAGCAACTGCTGTCCGGAGCTGGCTCGGTTAAGGTGGCCGCGATGCTGGCGCTGCATCCGACGGGCGAGGCTGGCAAGCGGATTGTCGCGGGAGAAGGCGGCCGTGCCGGTCGGCAGTATGGTCTGGAGTTGGCGCAGCGTGGCTACGTGGTGGCTGCGCCGGACTATCCTTCGTTTGGTGATCTGAAGGCCTACGATTTCTCACAGGATGCCTTTGAGTCGGGCACGATGAAGGCGATTGACAATCACCGTCGCTGCACGGATCTGCTGGCGGCGCTGCCGTTTGTCGATGCCCAGCGACTGGGAGTCATCGGACATTCGCTGGGTGGCCACAACGCCATCTTCCAGGCCGTGTTCGACGAACGACTCAAGGTGATTGTTTCCAGTTGCGGCTGGTGCCCGTTTGGTGACTATTACGGCGGCAATATCACCGGCTGGACCAGTGACCGGTACATGCCACTGCTGAAAACCCGTTATCAGCTGGCGGTGGACCGGGTGCCCTTTGACTTTTACGAGCTCATTGCCGCGCTCGCCCCCCGAACCTTTGTGTCCGTGTCTCCAGTGGAGGACAGCAACTTCGATATTGCCGGAGTTCGCAAGGCGATTCCGGTGGCCGGCAGTATTTATTCCCTGCTGCAAGCCCGTGAAAAACTGGTGCTGCTGACGCCGGACTGCGGCCATGATTTTCCCGCCGACATGCGTCTGCAGGCCTACGGAATTATCGACAAAGCCCTGGAACACACTCCTGACCCGTTTGACCCGGACTATTCTGCCGAATTGCCGCGCATCGCCGCGACCCCGGCGTCAGAGGCGCTCAGTACCTTTGAAGTGCTCCCGGGATTTCAGCTGCAGCAAACGGCTGCGGAACCGCTGGTTGTGGATCCTGTGGCCATGTCCTTCGATGAAGACGGGCGACTGTTTGTCGTGGAAATGCGGGACTACTCCGAACAGGATCGGGAGCATCTTGGCGTGATTCGCGTGCTGGTGGACAGCAATCAGGACGGCGTGTTTGATGACAGCCGCGAATTCGCCAGGGGACTCAGCTGGCCCACTGCGATCATCGCGGCGAAGGGTGGCATTTTCGTGGCTGCGGCACCGGATGTCTTTTTCCTGAAGGACGAAGATGGAGATCTGCAGGCCGACATACAGGAAAAGGTGTTCACCGGATTCAGTCGCAACAACGTGCAGGGGCTGATTAACAGCTTTCACTGGGGACCGGACAACCGAATTTATGGTTCCGCCAGTACGACGGGCGGCACCATCACCAGTCCGAAGTTTCCGGATCGCGCTGCGGTGGAATGCCGCGGCCGGGATTTTTCGTTTGATCCCACAACTCTGGAATTGCGTCCGGAAACCGGTGGCGGACAACATGGGATGTCCTTCGATGACTGGGGGCATCGCTTTGTCAGCGCCAACAGCGATCACGCGCAACTCATCGTGTACCAGGATCGCTACCTGTCCCGGTCGCCATTGCCCACCGCTGCTCCAGCGCGCATCAGCATCGCAGCCGACGGTGGTCAGGCGCCAGTGTTTCGTATCAGTCCCGTGGAACCGTGGCGTATTGTGCGCACGCGACTCCGTGCCTCGGGATTATCCAAAGGCATTGTGGAGGGCGGTGGTCGGCCCGCTGGTTACTTCACGGGGGCAACGGGCATCAACATCTATCGCGGCGACGCGTGGCCGGCGGATCTGAAAGGGATCGCGATTATCGGAGACGTCGGCAGCAATATCGTGCATCGCAAACGTCTGATTCCCAATGGCGTTGGCTGGACGGCCGAGCGCATGGATGCCGGTCGGGAACTGGTGGCATCCCGGGACATCTGGTTTCGCCCCGTTCAGTACGCGAATGCTCCGGATGGCTGTCTGCACATTCTGGACATGTATCGCGAAACCATCGAGCATCCTGCCAGTCTGCCTGCGGAAATCAAACGCCATCTGGACCTGACCAGCGGACGCGACCGCGGGCGTCTGTACCGTCTGGCCCCGGCGGACTGGACCTATCGCCCGACACCGCAGCTCAGTCGCATGTCCACAACGGAGCTTGTGCCGTTGCTTGAACATCCGAATGCGTGGCACCGGGACACAGCTTCACGTTTGCTGTATGAACGACAGGATGCAGCGGCCATCCCGGCACTCAGAGCACTGCTTCGTGCGTCGACCTCGGGGCTCGCCCGCTTTCACAGCCTGGGCGGTCTGCAGGGGCTTCGTGCGCTGACAGAAGACGACCTTCTGGCCGTGCTTCGCGACCCCGAAGCCGGCGTGCGCGAACGTGCTATTCTGGCAGCCGAGGATTTTCATGAATCGCCGACGATGGCATCTGCGTTGCTGAAACTGACGGATGAAACCGATCCGCGCGTGCTGCTGCAACTGGCCTTCACACTGGGGGAACTGCCGCCATCCGCCGAGCGTCTGAAGGCGCTGGTGGACCTGCTTGGTCGTCAGGGTGCCGATCGCTGGATTCGCACCGCGCTGCTGTCGTCACTCGGATCGTCCGCAACCGATGCCCTTGTACCACTGGCCGGTTCGACGACGGCCAATGCTGAAACAGTGGCCGTGGTGCTTCCGGAGCTGACCGATCTTGTCTGCCGTCGCCTGCCGAGTGACACGGATCCGGCCGTCCTGCGCCAAACGATTGCTCTTGTCAACAAAAATCCGGGATTGCAGGTGCGGATTCTGCAGGCGGCTGCCGCAGCAAATACGGCCCTCGCAAACCACCCCGGCTTTCAGCAACTCACGCAGACCCTCGTGACAGCGGCACGTCAGCAGGCCGCGGACGAGTCGCAGAGCCCGGTTCAACGCGCGGCCGCTGTGCGGGTGCTCAGCCTTTCCATCTATGCGTCGGAGAAGGATCTGCTGCTGACCAATCTGGAATCCACGATTGATCCGGAACTTCAGCTGGCGTCCATGGAAACGCTGGTCGGTTTTTCTGATCCCGCGATTGCTGCGGAACTCATTCCGAGACTTTCAGGGTTCTCCCCGACACTCGCCGGCAGGGCTCGTGAGGCACTGCTGCGTCGGGCGACCTGGACCGTGCCGTTCCTTGAAGCCATCCTGTCGTCGACGCTGCCGCTGGCATCGTTGACGCCATCCGAGCTGCAACGCCTGACCGATGTGTCTGATCAGAACGTGCGATCCCTTGCGATTCGCCTGCTGGAAGCCACGGCCACCTCGTCTCGCGATGACGTCCTCCGCACCTATCAGGTGGCCCTGACGCTGAAGGGGGACCCCGAACGCGGGCAGGCTGTTTTCCGTCAGCACTGTTCCGTCTGCCATCAGATTGGATCGATTGGCTATCAGGTGGGACCCAGCCTCGCCTCTCTGAAAAATCGCGGCCCGGAAGCCATTCTGACGAATGTGCTTGATCCCAACCGTGAAGTAAATCCGGCGTGGAGAGATTACGTGGCGATTTGTACCGACGGCACGACGCACAACGGCGTGTTGATCAGTGAATCTGCCGCCAGCCTGACACTGCGGCGGGCTGAAGCCCGGGAAACCTCGCTGCTTCGCGCTGATGTGGAAGCCCTGCGGGACACGGGACGTTCCCTGATGCCCGAAGGTCTTGAAAAAAGCATCGATCCTCAGGCTATGGCCGATCTGATTCAGTGGATCATGACGGCCGAATAGCCGGTCACTGAACAGCAGGAGTCAGCGGACTGGGTTCCCGGAGTCCGCAGTTCTCACACCGTCGAATTTTGAGACCCTCTCCCTGATTTCCATAGGCCCGGCCAACCGCTCACTCCCTCACCGGATCTGTTTGCCAGAGAAAGTTCGTTTTGCATGTCTCCGAAACTCTTCCCGCGTCTTTCCAGCGGTCTGCTGTCACTCGCCCTCACCAGCCTCTCTGCAGACGCGGGTGACTGGCCTCAGTTGCTCGGCCCCAACCGCAATGGTGTGGCTGTCCAGGAAACGCTGCATGCGGAGTGGAGTGCTCAGGGCCCCGCTGTGCTCTGGGAAACTCCGGTGGGCGCAGGCTTCGCCGGACTTGCAGTGCAGGGTGATCGCGCGATCGCATTCGTCCGTGAAGGACGCAGCGAACTGGTCCGTTGCTACAACACAGCCAGTGGCAAAGTGCTCTGGGAATCCGCAACACCCTGCAATTGGCAGGGCGGCATCTCCAGTGACAAAGGCCCGCGTTGTGTGCCTGTGATTGCGGGCGATAAGGTTCTGACGTTCGGTGTCGAAGGTCGTCTGCGCTGCGTCCGGCTGGCTGATGGTCAAGAGCTGTGGCAACGAGATACCAACGCGGATTTCAAACCTCTGGAAGGCTACTTCGGCGTAGGCAGCACGCCCGTCGTTTTCCAGGATCGAGTGATCGTGAATGTGGGCGGTCGCGACAACGCCTCCGTTGTGGCTTTCAGTCTGAACGATGGTTCGACGCTCTGGCAGGTCTTCACCGATGCAGCCAGCTATTCGTCACCAATCGTCACCAAAACCGGCGACACCACACTGGCCCTGGTCGTCACCCGTCTGCATCTGCTGGGAATCAATGCATTAACCGGCGAACAGGTCTTTTCGGTTGCTTTTGGCGCTCGTGGTCCCACCGTGAATGGAGCCACGCCGATCGTCGACAAAGGGCGAGTGTTTGTGTCGTCCAGCTACAACATCGGCTCGCTGCTGGCCGAATTCACCAGCACCTCGATTCAGGAACTGAAACGCGACGAAACGTTTCTCGCGACACAGTACGCGACGCCTGTCGCCGGTCCCCGAGCGGGTATTGTGTTTGCTGTCGATGGTCGTCAGGATGACGGACTGGGCAGCGCTTCGCTGAAGTGCCTGGATCTGAACTCCTGGACGATCAAATGGGAACAGACCGGGCTGGATTACGGATCCGCGATTCGGGTGGACAAGGACCTGCTGGTTCTCACCTGCGGTGGCGAACTCATCCGCGTCCGTGCCTCGGAGGACCGTTATCAGGAAGTCGCCCGTGCTCAGGTGCTGAAGCCTTCAGACAGCGGCTACCGACTGCCGGCGCTTTCCGGCGGACGGCTGTTCGTCCGGGATGACCAGACACTCCGCTGCCTGGATGTCGGACCTCGGTCTGGTGGGGCAACCAGCCCCACAAAGAAATAGGGGCAGTGTTCGGGGGCGGCAGGAAAGGGGTCAGGTACCAATA
>CAIYBH010000115.1 GCA_903924405.1 uncultured Planctomycetaceae bacterium
GCCTATGGGTACAAAGACAAGGATTACTTCATCGCCAAACTCTACGCACTTCACCTTGCCAAGTTCGCTCTCATTGGATAATCACTATGACGGCACGCGCACTTCATTTCGCGTAGAGCCGAGTTTTGTCTTCACGGAAAGGGAAATAGGCCTTGTCAGATTCGGAGCCGGATCCCGCTTGCTGCCCTCTCTTTGCTGATGAATTCGCCGCCGCAGACCAGCAGTTTCTGGCTGGCTTTGAAGTGTTCCGATCGTGCATGTCTAAGAAGGCGCTGTCGTAGCAGTTGTCGCGGCTCATCAGGTACGGCGTGGGGGCTGGACCGGTTTCTACCGCCGGTGTTGTCGTTCTGATGTTGCCGGTGGTTTGCCTCTGCTGGTCGTTCGATGTCGCTGGATTTGCCAGTGAAACTCGGAGTGGATCGTTTCGACGGAGTGACGCGCCAGGAGTTGTCAGTTCGACCGCGTTTCATGTTACCCGGACGCGGTTACGGCAGGGGCGCGAAGTGGTGTTGCGGTTTGGGAGAATCCGCGCCTTGGGGTGGCGAAACGGCGGCGCGTCAGGAACGTTTTTTAAACGCAGAGGGCGCGGAGGACACAGAGTTTGTTGCCCGGAAACACGGAGACGTCAGCAGGATTGGCGACTGGAAGGGTGCTGAATGTGTGCTGACCGTTGTGGTCTGTTTCGCCTTGCCAGGATGAGCCTTGTCATGAAGCGCAAATCATGCGGCTGGACCTGGAGGTTCCAGATGCAGGGCTCTCGTATCGACGGAAGTTGGTGTGTGCTGGCGGTGGGTCACACTCGTAAAGGAAAGCACTTGTCTTTGTGCTTCATCTCCAATACGAGGTTGCAATGAACAGGGGTCAACTCAAATGTCTGCACCTCAGACCCGATGTCGTTCCAGCCGATGATCGCGGTCATCACACTGTGGTTCTCTACATAGTACGAGATGCTGAATTGATGATATTCTGCTGCATCAACGCTGTACAAAAGCAACTCGCAAGGCGGAACGGTAAGATAAAACTTGTCAGCAAACGATGGTGAGGCTTGCGTGGTTCTCCAGTGGTATGTGATATTTCCGCTGGACTTGAGAGCTCGCTCCGAAACGATAAAAGCAGTCTCAAAGTGCTCCTGAGAATCCACGAGAATCGGGACCTCATGAACGAGCCCGAATCCACCATCAGAAACAGATTCCAGAAGGGAGTTCGCAAATACTTTTGCGAAAGATACGGGCAGGCATTCCAGCTGAAAGAACGGCATGTCGACTCACCCCTCCCATAAATGGTGCAGAACTACGGGGGAAGAAATCTACACACCATCAGGTCGTTCTGCAAGGACGGGGACAACAGCGCTCACAAGTCGCAGGAAATCACAGTTTGGGGAGTTCCATGAACTGTATTCGCTCAGTTGGAAAGTTTTGCCTGTGTGCGACAAGATCAAAGTCATCACGTTTTTTTACGGAACACAAATATCTTCGTTTTTTATTCTCTACATCAATCGCAATCACCAGGACTGAACCAGCAGCCTGTGTCCAGTTTTCCTCGGTCCAATCGTGAAATAGAGGAATCGTGTCGTGGGATGCCAAAACCTCAGAAGGAATATTCGCTTTGACGCCTGACATTGATTGAGCTTTCAAAAGAGTCAGAACCCCTCATTCCCTTCGGTTCGACGGGCAACCAGCCAAACTAGCCGAATCCTGCTTCCTGATGCCGGATTTCATTGAGCAGACCTTTAGTTGTGGCTCAAAGTCAACTCAAATTGCCTGTGTTGTGTGTTGGGTGGTGGGTCGCAGTTGGATTCTGCGGACGGTAGCGGCTTTGACGTTTTTCGTGAAGAGCGAATGGTGCGAAAACCCACCAGGACTGTCCAGCCCCACGAGACAATTTTCCCTGATGAAAGATGGTTTGGGGGGGGCGATTTCAGCGTGCTGAATGCTCACTGCCGGAAACATCAGGTTGGGCTTCGAGTCGATATGACGCCTTGCGTGGAAGTACCTAACCTGTGGAACGGACGGAACAGATCATCTACTTATATCGGCATACGAGGGACCCCAAAACTGGACCACGGGCTTAGATAGAATCCGAGGTACAGGACGAAGGGGGAATCGGGAATGGGACGGTGACGGAAGGTGCATACGGCGGCGCGTCAGGGACGTTTTTTAAACGCAGAGGGCGCGGAGGACACAGAGTTTGTTACCCCGAAACACGGAGACGTCAGCAGGATTAGCGACGGGATTGGACGTGAACCGGGTTCCGTCCGAGGCGGGTTCGGTGACCGGGTTGGTTTTGGAACCACGGATGGACACGGGAGACACGGATGGCTTGGGGGCGATTTGTGGGGGATGTTTGAGGTTCCGTCTGAGCCGAGACGGATTTGCGGCTTGGCAGGAGCCGCGCACTCATGAAGTTTGTTTGCTCTGTTTGAGTTTGAAAACACGGTTGGACACGGGGTGGCGATTTGTGTGGGATGTGTGAGGGTCCAGCCGAGGCGGTTTTGGTGACCGGGCCTTTTGGAGGGAACCACGAAAGACACGAAAAACACGAAAAGATGGGTGATCTTTTTGTGGTTCAGTTGCGGGGCTTGGTTTTTGGAACCACGGATGACACGGAAGACACGGATGGCGTGGGGTGGCGATTTGTGGGGGATTTGTAAGACGCCTTCTGAGCCGAGACGGATTTGCGGCTTGGCAGGAGCCGCGCCCTCCCGAACAACAGCGCCGTCCCGAACAACAGTGCCCGTCCGAATAACAGCGGCCCACCGAACAACAGCGCCCGCCCGAAGATTGGTTGGTGCTGTTGGTGTGGTGGGCGTTGCGTGACGTTATTCGCCGGGAACCTGGTAGTGCGCGATGATGCGGCGGCCGGTGCGGAGTCCATCCACGGCGGCGGTGACTATCCCGCCGGCGTATCCGGCGCCTTCGCCAATCGGGTACAGGCCCGCGATGCCGGGGATCTGCAGTGTTTCCGGGTCGCGCTCAATACGCACGGGCGAGCTGCCACGCATCTCAGGGCCCACCAGCACCGCGTCCGGCAGGTATTTGCCTTTCCATTGCCGGTCCATGACCGGCAGGCCCGCCTGCATCGCTTTCAGAATCGGTGGGGGCAGCACGGCGGCCAGGTTGGTGGGCCGAGTGCCTCGTTCATAGGACGACGGTATGCTGGCGCCAGGGGACGGTGTTCGGTTGGCCAGAAAATCCCGCGCTCGCTGCACCGGGGCAAGATAGTTTCCGCCCGTCATCTGAAAGGCCAGTGATTCGTATTTGCGCTGAATGTGCATGCCGGCGAGGGGATGGTCACTGCCGAATTCATGAGTCTCAAGGGTCACCACCAGCCCACTGTTGGCGTAGGGTGTGTCGTGCCGCGAATTGCTCATCCCATTGGAGCAGTACATGTTGGGTTCTGAGACGCTGGGGATGACAATGCCGCCCGCGCACATACAGAAGGTGAAGAGATCTTTCTGCCCCCGCGCCACCAGTGAATAATCCGCCGCTCCCAGCAGCTGCAGGTAGTCGTCATGTCCATATTTGTGCTGATTGATCAATTCCTGCGGTTGCTCAATCCGCAGTCCCAGCTGAAACGATTTCTGCCGCAACGGCAGGCCGGTGTTCAGCAGCATTTCATAGGTGTCCCGGGCGCTGTGACCAATCGCCAGTATGCAGACTGAGGTGGAAATGAAGCCGGAGGACGTTTCCAGACCAAGCATCTGCCCATCCCGGATCCGCAGTCCTTCCAGCCGACACCCGAATCGATATTCCCCGCCAAGCGATTCAATTTTTCGACGGTAGTTGCGGCAGATCATCGGCAGCTTGTTGCTGCCAAGGTGCGGGCGATGTTCATACACCAGAGACGGTCGACCACCGCATTCGACGAAACTGTTCAACACCCAGTCGACATCCGGGCCCGTGATCCGACAGGTCAGTTTTCCGTCACTGAAACAGCCCGCACCGCCTTCGCCGAACAGATAGTTGTTCTCGGCGTCATGCTGGCCGCCGCTGTCGAAGTCGCGTATCGCAGGAACACGTTCTTTGACGGCCTGACCACGTTCCAGAATCAGGGGCCGATAACCATTCAGGGCGAGGACGTATCCGGCGAGCAGTCCGGCTGGCCCGGATCCAACCACGACAGGACGCTCACGAAGTGGCGCACTTCCCGGAACTGGGTCCGGAAATCCCGGTGCCTGCCAGGCCTCAACTGTGACTCCGTTGCGACTTTTCAGGGTCCCGGCACTGGCCTGTTCGGAATTGAGGGTGAGCGTGTAGACGTATTCAAGTCGGTATCGATTGCGTGCGTCCAGGCTTTTGCGAAGAATCCGAACCGGCGGAATGTCCTCACGCCGTACCTCCAGAGTCCGCGCCAATTGCTCGGACAGTTCGCTTTCCGGCAGCTCGACCGGTGTTCGGAGGTTGGTCACACGCAGTGGCATGGTGTTGTTGGGGCAGACAGGAGGGTATCGGAAACCAAATGACAGCGTACAGCCAGACAACGACCCCCGCAACCAGGGGCAGTCGATTTTCGGACGGGAGGGAAATCGTACAGGCCCAGACCATGGTCCGGTAGCGGGGCCTGGTTTGTGAGTGAATTATCACCTTGGTGAGCCATAAATCCTCTCGATGTGTCCATGAAAGCGATCCTTGTCTCAAAACCTGGTTTCTTTGTCTTCCTCCCCATTTTTCCTTGTTTTCCAGCTTACCTGTGTTCCCCAGAGCTTGACTTGTGAGTGGTGACGTCCCTACTTTGTCATGTTGATCTGATGGTTGCGGCAGGAGTTTCTGATTGTACGAAACCCGTGTCTGTCAGAACTCAGCGTTCATTTGCAGCAGGAGACTATCCATGACGTTTCGAGCCTTTCGAGTTGCCGCACTGGTTTTGGCTATGTTGCCGCTGTTCGGCAGTACCGGTAATGGGCAGGAGACAACAGAGCCACCAACGCCGGTTGATGCAACCCTTCACAAATGCACAATCAAGACCTACTGCGTCGCTGATGAGGTCGTTTTGTTCAATACTCGTGTCGTGTTCGTGAGTGACCCAAAGCCCACGGAGGCAGAGGCAATGCAGCAGGTGCTCGAGATGCTGGCAAAATACTCCAATGACTTTCCCTGTCCTGCAGGATCACGTGAGATTGTGCAGAAATCCTGTGTACAGGTGAATTCATTGCGGCGGGCACCCCCGGGACACGTCTGCAATTCGCACTCTGAAGACTGTTGTCCGGATTGCGGGCGTTGGGTGGCTACAGTGCGTTGCACCGCGATTGATCCGGACGGCAAGCCGCACCAGGTGGAATCTGTCTGCTACGGTCCGTCCCGTCTGAAGGCGAAGCGCGCAGCCGAGGCGGACATGAATAAAAACCTCTGCGATCTCGGCTGGTGTTGTCAATGCCGGACCGTGTGTGTCGAGCGTGTGGAATGCTGCGTCTGTTCCTGCCACTAAAACTGCGATCCCTTCCGGCGTGATCCGTTGGTCACGCTGGGTTTCGATCAACATTCTCCTGAATGGCCACCGATCGTCGGTGGCCTACCGGGCGACTGGTATTGATTCGAGTCGGTGCATTCTGCGTTCCTGAGGTGACAAGGGTCTGGGCACCGTCTGTCTGGCAAATTCCAGCAGGTTCCCAGGCCATTTTTCCAGCGTACTGCCCGGACAGAGCACCCATTTTCCATCAGGACTTTCCGGTTGCCAGTCGGTCCATGAGAAGATCATCGCATTGATGATTTCCACAGGGATGTTTCTGTGCGGGATCTGTTGAATCGCGTCGCCACGTTGAAGATCCCAGAGCACGATGGCTTCCCGGCTCAGCAGCCAGAGCTGATCCGGTGTTGGACCAAAGACGGCCTTCTCACCGTGTGGTATTTCGGCTTGCAGACTGCCCGTTGTCGTGCTGTACAGCCTGTGTCCCTGGCCAATTTCGGTGAGCAGCACCTGCTGTCCGTCGCTGCGGAATCGGGCGTCGTGTATCTCCCCGTTGCTGTCAATTGGCACGCGGTCTGAAGTGACCGGTCTCAGGACTTCGACGCGTTGCTGGTTGGTGGCTGCGTTATCGCACATCAGTAATTGCTGGCCATCGACTGACCAGCAGATGACGTCCGTGTTTGTCAGCAGATCAGAGAGTCGAGTCGCACCCTGCTCCGCGGTCAACCGCCACAGCTGACTGCGACGGTCGCGATGGATCGTCACGAAGTGCTGACCGTTCGGGGCCATTCGGACCTGCTGCACATCTGCGGCGTTTTCCTGCGGCAGCGTCTGTAATTGCTCAGTCTCCAGATTCAGGATCTGCACTGTGCCATCTGTATGGGCCAGTGCCATTTGTTCGCCGGCATGGTCCATGTCTGCATCACTGATTGGAGGCAGTCTCAAGTTCAGTGCACGCGAAGTGTTGGTTTCCAGGTCCCAGACAGCAATCGTGCCATCCGACGAAGCGGTCACAAGGCTGCGTGTTGCACCACGAAATTGCTGCAACAGAACCGGCTGGCTGTGCTTGACGGTGCTGCTGAGTTTCTGGTTATCTGCCAGAGACACTGCGGTTGCTTGATATGCGTAGGTACCGGCGAGGATCCGCTGATTTTCGCGATCAATGGTCAGGAATAAGGCCACACCATCCAGCAATTGTCTTTCGGGATTTGCGGGTTCCGTGAGGAGGTAGCGTGCCAGCATGGCGTTGGAAAATGTCGGATCAGCTGGATTCTGTGGTTCCAGCGTGAATGCATATCCGCCAGCACTCACGACTTTCATGGCTGGCGCACCGCTGAGAACGGATTCGATCCCTGTTTCATGGTTCCAGAGTCGCAGTCCGTTGTCTGTGGCGATCACCAGTTCGCCAGGAGTCTCTGTGAGATCAAATCCGGACGCTCTGATCGGAGCGGCGGTTTTCTGCAGAGTTTCCGTCTCAGTACTCCAGCAGAAGAGCGACATCAGATTGTGCGCTCCACCACGACAAAAGATGTGTTTTTCATCTGCGGAAAACAACAGCTGCCGGACTTCTGCGGAGGTTTCTTCCAGTATTACGGACTGCAGAACTTTCAGATCATCCAGATTCCAGATGCGTACCTGACCATCGGCATCCGCTGTTGCCAGCAGTTGTCCGGAATTGCTGAAGGCGATGGCAGAAACCCTGGCCGGATGCTGCAGTTGCTGTGACGTCTGTGTCCCCGTTTTTCTCACCAGTACGGCGCCGTTGTCCTGAGCGATCGCAATGGTCCCTGATACGGAATGCACTGCCTGATCGGTAACAACAGCTCCGGGTTCAGAAAGCTTCCGGAGTGCATTGATAGATGAATTCCAGAGGTACGACGCCCCCTGATTCGATTTGAACAGTACTTCTTTGGATGTCGGCACAAGCCACGCGTCACTGGCAATGAACTCGGGCAGATTCAAGGTTTGCAGGACGCCACCACCGGCTTCAGATCGAATCTGAATTTTTCCGGAATCCACAACAGCCAGCCCATGAATGTCGGGTGTGGTACCGGGAGCAACTCCGGGAAAGGCGGCGCCGACTTTCTGCCCCGTGAAGTCAAAGACGTCCGTGTGTCCGCGCTGATTTTCAGTAAATGCGACCCAGGCTGAGTCGTTGCTGATGGTCCACGGGCTGTTCAGGTTCTCGGGCATCGTGAAGTTCGGCGTGATCGTGTGCCGTTCACGTCCACTTTTCAGGGACCACAGACCCAGTTGCCCCTGACTTGTCAGTGTGACCAGGTTTTCTGAGCCGGAAAAGGCCGCACTGGTGACTGCCAGCGTGCCCATTGGCAGAGTCGCAAGCAGCCGTCCGTCCGGGATTCGGTAGACTCTGACAGTCTGATTGTGGGTGACAAGTGCCACATGACGGCCATCCTCGGACAGGATTGCAAAATCCAGCAACAGATCCTCTTCAATTCGGCAGCTCGGCTGCATGGAGGCCGCATCGTAGACTACTGCCTGGTTGCCTGCTCCGAACAGAACCAGCGACGTCCCGGATTTTGACACCGCGAAATCACTGAAGGGAAGATTACCAGAGGTCAGGTCCTGCTGTGTTTCTGTGGAAAAGATCCTGCTGCCTCCGCTGCCGGCCACCAGAATTGTGGTCGGGTTGACGAAGACACAACGTCCGGTGTTGTCTTTCAGGATCTGGGCCGATACCGCGATTTCAGCAGTCCACGCACGCATCAGAAAGTCCCAGATGCGCAGGCGACCATCTGTCAGCAGGCAGGCAAGTCGGCCACCCTCAGCACTGAAGCTCAGGGATTTTAATGTCGATCCGGGATCTGTCACAGGTCCGAGTTCTGTGCCGTCCGGCAGACTGAAGATCCGCAGTGTCCCGTTTTTGGAAGGCACCACGAGGCGTCGGGAATCTGTGGAGAATTCCGCTCCGGTCACACTGTGAACCCCGGACTCCGTAACGGTCACGACAGCGCGGCGGTTGTTGGAATCCCATAATGTGACCTCGACGGGCAGGGAGTCCAGTTCCTGCGACGGGGTGGTCTGGCGTATGGTTGTGGTCAGCAGAAAATTCCCGTCAGGACTCCACGCGGCGGAGGTGACCACGCCGGTTGTGCCATAGGGACGAAGCACCTTTCCTGACATCACGTCGGATTCCACAGCTGGAAAATCACCGCTATGGACCAGACCACGGGCCACCGTTGTGACCACGCGTTTGCCATCCGGGTGCAGTGCCATGCCGGTTTCCAGCACGTTTCTTCCACGGGGGTTCCACGAGCGAAGTTCGTGATTGCTGCGCAATGCCTCAACCAAAGCGACGGACGCGGCGGCTTCATCCGTCTTTTTGTTGGCGGCCTCAATCGCCAGCAGTGTTGCTAGTGTGGGATTGGTATCACGTGAGGCCATAGACAGGGCGGTCAGTCGTCCGGCTTCCGCATCGGCCAGGGCGATCTCCGCTCGCTGACGCAGTTGCGATTCATTTCGCGCCTGTCGGTACAGCACGGATGCGGCGATGGCGGAGGAGGCAGACAGCAATACAAAACTCACGGCCAGTGCTGCGGCCGTTGCCGGGTGTCGAACGCTCCATCGCCGACAGCGCTGCCACAGGCTGGGGCGACGTGCCAGAATCGGCTCATCGTCCATGAAGCGTCGGAGGTCTTCTGCCAGTTCCAATGCCGTCTGATAACGCTCCTCAGGGCGCTTGGACATGCATTTCAGGACAATGGTTTCCAGGTCTTCCGAAATTGCTGGATTGAGCCTGCGGGGTGCCACCGGGTCCTCAAAACACACCTGCCGCAGGATCTCTTTGGAATTCGCACCATCAAAGGCTTTTTTCAGTGTCAACAGTTCGTACAGGGTGACACCGAGGGAATAAATGTCCGTGCGCTGATCCAACAGCACATGATTGGCCAGCGGCTGCTCCGGACTCATGTATCGGTAAGTTCCCAGAACTTCGCCTGTCATCGTCAGTGCGGCAGCCCCCTGGACCTGCGCTAAGCCAAAGTCTGTGACCCAGACCCGACCATCGTCGCCCAGCATCAGGTTGGAGGGTTTGATATCCCGGTGTACCACGCCATGCAGGTGTGCGTGATGCAGGGCCTCGGCCGCCTGGATACCAATCCGCACAGTGTCTTTAAACAGGTGTCTGCCAGTTGCTGTGGAACGCGCGTGCTCAAGACTGTCGAGAAACTCGGGGGAAGGCCAGGACTGTGAACCGGATCCCGCCGTTTCCTGGTGGCTTCGAACTGCCCCGCGTCCCGGCATGACCACGGTTGAGTCCGCTGTCATGACGGGCGTCGGATTCGATGCGTTAGCTCGACGGTTATTCAGTCGCTCTTTGGCCTCCTGAATATGATCTGCAAGATCGCGTCCGTCGATCAGCTGCATCACATAGTAATGCAGTCCGTTGATGTGTCCGGTATGGAAGACAGGCACGATGTTCGTGTGCTGCAGATGTGCTGCGGCCTGAGCCTCATTCTGGAATCGAAGGATCTGACGTCGATCCATGCGTCCATCCAGTTTCAGAACCTTGATGGCGACCGATCGCTTCAGATCTTCCTGAGTTGCTCGGTAGACAACTCCCATGCCCCCCTGACCGATCTGGCTGAGAATTGTAAAGCCGGGAATCTGTGGGAACGAAGCGCTTTGACGTCGACCTTCATGCCGCGCAGTCTCTGCTCCGCGCTGTTGCTCGGGCGCCTTGCCAGAATCTGAACCCGAAACAACTCCGACAGTGAATTCATGGATGTCCTCCTCTGTCGTCCCGGTAAACAACTGCGGAGGAATCATGCGAAGGATTCCGCCAGAGTCCGGAAACCTCTGCAGGTATTCCTCGCGGGATGGCGCAAAACCGGACTTACGTCGCAGATCAACTTCCAGAGCGATGAGTTCGCGCAGCAGGTCTGTCTGAGGTAGCGCCGCATGCGTTCTCAGCAGGAATTCGATGGCTACCGGATGACCTGATCTGAATGCGGCCTCGTACTGATCACACACGGCATCAATGCGGCGCTGGTTCTCAAGAGGATCCTCATCAGGGGTGGTGAATGGTGCCGTCATGATTCCAACTCCTGCCGCCATGTGTCCCGAATCAGGCGCAACTTGCGCTGAACCGTGGGAATGGCAATTCCCTGACGCTGTGCCATTTCGTCCTGTGTGTACCCCGCCAGTTGATCACTAGCCAGTCGCCGCAGCACCTCGTCCTTCAGCGCCAACATCAACCTTTGCAAAGTCTCTGTGAACTCTGCCACAAATTCCGGCATCGGTTCGCCCCCGACAATGTTGTGCATGACGTTTGCATCATCGTCGTGAGCCCCGTGAAGTGCCGATTCGCCCAGAACCTCACCACCACCACGTTTCTGCGCTTGCTCCCGGCGCCAGTGGGCAATCACTCGACGTTCCGTCAACATCGCCAGTATCTGCCAGAAATCCTGCCGATCGTTCAGACGCTGAAATCGGCAGTCCTGAACACCCTTCAAAAACTCCGTGAACACTTCGCTGGCAATATCGTCGCCGTCCACAATCTGTCGATTGGCGCCGGACAGGCGTTTCTGAGCCAGCCGAACCAGCCTTTCGACATAGCGCTGCCACAAAGCCAGACTAGCCAGGGAATCGTCCTCACGAACCGCCTGCAGAAGACCGGTGACGGAGTGACTGCTGTGACTGTGATCATTCATGGCTCGGGCTTTACTGAACATCTTTCCGGGGTGACACTGTCAACCACAGTCGCATCAGGAATCCCCATTTCATGGGCAATACTACCCCCTCTTGAATGTCGTTTCCAGTCGAACTTGACCGACGAGGTATGCCCGCAGTGGTTGGCGTACCGTTGACAGCTCCCAGCGTTCCGCGCCGGTTTCGCCCCGGCTGATGTAGCGAGCAGCGTTGCGAAGGTGGTGCAGCGAGTTTTCCCGGTCCTCGCTTCGCATTTCTGCGTCAATAATACGGCCCCGAACTTAATCCATGTCCACGGCGGAACAGCGACCACCCCGAAGTCCATTCAGCATCCGATTCAACAGGCTGTCCAGCGGCTGCAGATTGACGGCCTGACGAGATTGTGTTGAGGAAAAGAACTTGCGAGGACCAGTGAAGTATTGTGGACCGCAGGTCATGAGACGCTCCCTGATATGCATGTGTGACTGAGTTGTGAGGCGGATTCGTTTTCGAATCCTCAGTCCTCTATTCAGTCACTGGCAAACGAGGGCGAAAACCCATCAGAGATGAGCACGCGTTTTCAGAAAAAGTCACACCGCTTTTTGTTTCGAATTTGGAAGCTTGCATACGGCTTTACATAACGGGCCGCATTTTCAAGGCGAATAGACGGCAAATTTGCTGGTCACAGTGGAGACAGCGCAGAAAAAACCGATGGGACCTGTCGACCCCATCGGTTACGAAGTTCCGTCGCAGAGTTCGTCGCAGCCTAAAACAGCTCGAGGAAGTTTGTCAGGCTACCAGACAGTTTGACAATGAAGCGGGCTGCGTCAGCTCCGTTGATGGCCCGGTGGTCGTAGGACATGGACAGTGGCAGCATCATGCGTTCAGAGACCTGGCCATTTTCCAGCACCAGTTGATTGATGGTGCGGGACATCCCGAGGATGGCGACTTCCGGGTAGTTGACGATGGGGGTGAAACCCGTGCCACCGATACCGCCGAGGTTGGTGATGGTGAAGGTTCCACCCTGCATGTCTTCCGTTTTCAGTTTGCGGTCACGGGCTCGTCCGGCAATTTCACCGAGCTCTGCTGCGACCTGCAGAATGTTCTTCTGATCGCAGTTTCGGATGACAGGGACCACCAGGCCGTTCGGCGTGTCGACCGCGACTCCGATGTGATAGTACTGCTTGATGATCAGTTCACCAGACTGCATGTCCACGCTGGAGTTGAATGCCGGATAGGCCTTCAGTGCCCCAACGACGGCCTTGATAATGATGGCCGTCATGGTGATCTTGGGGGCATTCGGGTTGGCTTTGACGTAGCGTTTGCGAGCGGCTTCCAGTTCTGTGATGTCGGCCAGGTCGTGCTGGGTGACGTGGGGAATGGTGACCCACGCGGCATGCAGATTGGAGGCTGCTGTGCGGAAAATCTTGTTCATCGGCTGCTTTTCGATCGGCCCGAATTTGCTGAAATCCGGCATCGGTGCCGCCTGAACAATTCCGAAGCCTGGTGTTGCCGGGGCGGCGGTCGGTATGGGCTGTGCCATCCGATTTCGCACAAAAGCTTCGACGTCTTCGATCGTGATTCGTCCGCCGGCTGCGCTGCCGGTGACCTGTTTCAGATTGACGCCCAGTTTTCGAGCAAGGCGACGTGTGGCAGGACCTGCGGGTGCGGGTGGCCCATTGGATGACGCGGGAGCGGTTGTCGCGGCGACCGGCGCAGCGGGTTTTGCTGGTGCGGAACTGGTGCTGGCTGACTGAGTCGGTGGAGCGGACGCGGGAGCGGCAGCCTGGGGGGCTGCAGGCGCTGCGGCTGGTGGAGCGGCGCTGCCAGCCGCCTGAATTGTAATCAGCGGGGTCCCGATCTGGATGGACGTACCCGGTGTGATGTGAACGGCGGTGACGGTGCCTGCATGGGGACAGGGGATCTCTGCGACGGCTTTGTCGGTTTCCACTTCGCAGATTGTGGTGCCTGCCTTGATGGTGTCGCCAGGCTTAACCGCTACAGAGGCGACGTCCACTTTGGTGACTCCTTCGGAGACTTCCGGCAGCCGAAATTCGATCGGAGCAGTGGATGCTGCTGGTGCGGCAGCCGGTGGTGGCGTGGTCGGTGCTGCGGCAGGAGCAGGTGCTACAGCCTGTGCCGCCGGAGCAGCAGGTGCAGCAGGTGCAGCCGCCGTGTCGGCGGTTTCCAGCACGAGGACCACCTGTCCCGGGGAGATGGTATCGCCGGATTTGATCAGGACGCGGGCGACTTTCCCGGCGTGTGGGCAGGGAATTTCAGCGACGGCCTTGTCGGTTTCGACCTCGCAGATGACGGCTCCGGCTTCGATCACGTCACCTTCCTTAACGCGAACGTCGGCGACGTCGACAGAAGTGACACCTTCAGAAACTTCCGGCAGTTTGAATTCGATGGCCATGAGCGGAATGACTTCGAAAAGAAAGGAGGCTGATCGATGAGAGTTTAATGCGGTCCATTGAGGTGGACCGGTGATGTCACGAAGTTTTGTGAAATCACAAAGGACCTGGTGTCTGGGGACCTGGTGTCTGGTGGTTGCTGGCCGGCTGCCGCCGGTGATCCGGTCGGCAGCGTCAGCGATTGTGTTTGCAGTGTGTGACCACAGCAAGCATCAGCGGTACCATCAGGCGTTGAGTGGGTTGATCTTTTCGGGATCGATATCGAGCTGTTTCAGGACGTCAGGCAGTTTGGATGCCGGGAACGCACCAGCCTTCGCGAGACCTCGCAGCGTCGCGTAAACAGTGCACTCGGCGTCAATCTGGAAGTGTCGCCGCAGTTCGGCTCGAGTTTCGCTGCGTCCGAATCCATCGGTTCCAAGGACGATGTAGTCGCCGGGGATCCATTCGCGGATCTGATCGGCAACCAGTCGCACGTTGTCGCTGGTGGAGATGAACGGCCCGGAGATTCCGGCGAGGGTTTTTTCGAGATAGCTGACTTTGGCGGGCTGATCGGGATGCAGGTGATTCCAGTGCTGGCAGTCCATAGCGTCGCGTCGCAGCTCGCTGTAACTGGTGACACTCCACACGTCACTGCCAATATTGAACTGTTCCTTCAGCAGCTTCTGAGCCCGGATGGCTTCCCGCAGGATGGTGCCGCTGCCGAACAGCTGCGGCCGCACGGTCTGGCCGGGGCCGGAGTCCGTGGTGCTGAGGCGATACATGCCTCGGAGAATGCCTTCCACAATGCCTTCCTGCTGCGGCATGGGCGGGTGGGCATAGGCTTCGTTGTACACGGAAAGGTAGTAGAAGATTTCTTCACCTTCTGCGTACATTCTGCGAAGGCCATCCTGAACGATGACCGCCAGTTCGTAGCCATAGGCCGGATCGTAGGATCTGAGTGAGGGGACGGTGGTGGCCATGAGCTGGCTGTGGCCGTCTTCGTGCTGCAGTCCTTCTCCGTTGAGTGTGGTGCGCCCGGAGGTGCCTCCGCACAGGAACCCTTTGACTCGGGTGTCTGCAGCGCACCAGATCAGGTCACCGACTCGCTGGAACCCGAACATCGAGTAGTAGACGTAGAAGGGAATCATGTTCATGCCGAGGTTGGCGTAGGCCGAACCGGCAGCGATGAACGATCCCATGGCCCCTGCTTCGTTGATGCCTTCTTCCAGCAGCTGGCCGTTGCGAGCTTCCTTGTAGTACATCGCGCTGTTGGCATCGACGGGCTCGTAGAGCTGTCCCTTGCTGGAATAAATTCCGCAGAGAACAAACAGGCCTTCCATGCCGAACGTGCGGGCTTCATCGGGGATGATCGGCACGATGCGTGGACCGAGCACTTTATCGCGAATCAGGTTACGAACGATGGTACCGAGCGCGTAGGTGGTAGACCCTTCTCCGCCATCGCTGCCGGACAGCAGTGGTTTGGCTTCCCATGCTTTGTCTTTCAGGGATGGGATCTGCAGAGTTTCTGTGCAGGCGTGACGCTGCGGGATGTGACCACCCAGAGCAGCACGTCGCTGATGCAGATATTTCATCTCGGGACTGTCCGCGGCCGGTTTGTAAAACGGCAGCTTTTCGATTTCGGCATCGCTGACCGGGATACTGAACCGAGTCCGGAAGGCTTTCAGTTCGGTGAGATTGACTTCCTTCTGGTTGTGGGCCACGTTCTTGCCTTCACCAGCATCTCCGAGCCCGTAGCCCTTGACGGTCTTGGCCAGGATGACCGTGGGGGCACCCTTGTGATGGACCGCGGAGTAATAGGCGGCGAAGACCTTTTCCGGGTCATGACCACCGCGACGAATTGTCTCGAGGTGCTGATCGGAGAGGTGTTCCACCATTTTCAGCACTTCAGGATCTGCACCAAAGAAGTGGTTACGGATGTACTGGCCGTCTGACACGGTGTACTTCTGATACTGACCGTCGACAACTTCGCCCATGCGCTTGACCAGTTTGTCGTTTTCATCAGCATCCAGCAGCGCGTCCCAGTCACTTCCCCAGACGACTTTGATGACGTTCCAGCCGGCTCCACGGAAGGCGGCTTCCAGTTCCTGGATGATCTTACCATTGCCTCGAACCGGTCCATCCAGTCGCTGCAGGTTGCAGTTGATGACCCAGGTGAGGTTGTCGAGGTTTTCGCGGGAGGCGAGAGTCAGGGCGCCGAGTGATTCCGGTTCGTCGCATTCGCCGTCACCAAGGAAGGCCCAGACGCGGGATTTGGCCGTGTTGACCAGCCCACGGTGCTCCATGTAACGCAGAAATCGGGCGTGGTAGATCGAGCAGATCGGACCGAGTCCCATGGAGACGGTGGGGAACTGCCAGAAGTCGGGCATGAGCCATGGATGCGGGTAGCTGGACAGACCACCACCTGCCGGCAGTTCGCGTCGGAAGTTTTCCAGATGTGATTCTGTCAGACGGCCTTCGAGAAAGGCGCGGGAGTACATGCCGGGCGCGGCATGGCCCTGGAAATAGACCATGTCACCGGTGTGGTCTGCCGTGCGTGCATGGAAGAAGTGGTTTTGCGCGACTTCGTACAGGGTGGCGGAAGACGCGAAGGTCGAAATGTGACCGCCTACACCCTTGTAGTACGTGTTCCCGCGGACCACCATCATCATGGCATTCCACCGCACGATACTCTTGATCCGGCGTTCCAGTTCCCGATTGCCCGGAAACTTCTGCTGCTCGGTGTGATGAATGGTGTTGATATAAGGCGTATTGGCGGTGAACGGCAGCATGACACCGCGGGAATAGGCACGTTCCTGCAGCGAAACCAGCAGGGCACGAAGTTTTTCGGCGCCGTAGCGGTGCAGAATGTCCTCAAGGGACTCGTACCATTCTTCCAGTTCTTCCGGGGCAATTCCAGAGATTGATCCCATCACTGCCTGATCCAGCATTCGAATCCCCAAACAGAAAAATAGTTCTCAGACCTCAGGTCTGCATATGGTCACTGCAAGAATCGCCATTTCGGAATCTGCTGGTCTGGATGCCCCGAACATAACCACCCCCGAACAATCCATAGACCCCCTGACAATGCAGGGGTTGCTGAGGATCGGGTGTTGAGATTAAGGGACACAGGAAAACCAGAGATTGGAAACGGCGGATCAGTGGATTGCCGCGATTGAGCAGTCCGCGTCTGCGAAACGAGCACGTACAGGAGACAATCCGGAGATGACTTCCCTGAAAAATTCGCTGACGAATTCTGCTGTGTCTGCGGCAGTTCCCTGTGCCCGCCGAACCCAGGGGTCTGGCGGGAAAAGGCACCGATCCCGTAGAACCGGTGGATTGTAGGATTCACGCGATTTGCATTCAATCCGTTCTCCAACTTCCCCGACCGACTCTCCCAACACCGGAGGAATCGGGACGTTGAATTCGTTCTGTGGCAGGTGGATGATCTGCCGGAATGTGTGTCAGAGTGTGGATTCGGTGGAATTTGCCGGTTTTTCGGAATTTGCTGCCACGGGTGGCTGGGGGGATTTCCGGTCCACATCGAAGTGAGGCGGGGGAATCAATGGCCTTGAGGGCTCGGGGGTGTCCTGGATTCGTTCCACGATCGCACCAAGGCGGCTGAGTTTCACATCGAACCCCTGATAGCCCCGATCGAGGTGGTAGACCCGGCGGATTTCCGTTTCTCCGTTCGCGGCCAGCGCCGCCAGGACGAGCGCCGCGCTGGCCCGCAGATCACAGGCCATCACCGGTGCGCCGTGCAGTTCCCTGACGCCCTGCACCCGGGCCGTGTTTCCAAAAACCCGAATGTCGGCTCCCAGGCGGACCAGCTCTGCGGCGTGCATAAAGCGGTCCGGAAAGACGGCATCCGTGATCTCGCTGACCCCTTCCGACAGGGCCAGCAGTGCCATCAGTTGCGCCTGCAGGTCTGTAGGGATCCCCGGAAATGGTTGTGCCGTGAAGCTGGCTGAACGCAGCCGTTTGCCTCCGCGGACCCGCAGGATTCCCGCTTCACAGGAGATATCGGCGCCCATGTGCTGCAGCAGTTCCAGAAATGCGGTGAGTGATTCAAGCGGGGCATCGGGGATCAGTAACTGCCCCGTTGTGATCAGTCCGGCAATCACAAACGTGCCGGCTTCAATTCTGTCGGGGATCACCGTGTGATCCACTGCAGAGTCCGACAGCGACTCGACACCCTCAATTTCAATGACCGATGTTCCCGCACCGGAGATTCTGCCGCCGGCTTTTGTCAGCAGCGCTGCCAGATCAACGATTTCCGGTTCCCGTGCGGCATTGCGGATACGCGTGTTGCCATGTGCAAGAACCGCAGCCATCATCAGATTGCAGGTGCCGGTTACCGTTGGACCAAAGGGGCCGCCGAGATCAATCTCGGCGCCGCGAAGACGTCGTGCCCGAGCCGTTACGTAGCCTCCGCTGAGTCGGATGTCGGCCCCCAGAGCGGCCAGGCCCTGCAGGTGCAGGTCAATCGGACGATGCCCGATATTGCAGCCACCAGGCAATGAGACTGTGGCCCGACCGAAGCGACCGAGAAGCGGGCCGAGGACGCAGACACTGGCTCGCATCTGTCGGACCAGCTCATAGGTGGCGACACCATTCGTGTGCCGGCCCGCCACAATGTGAACTTCGCCCCCGCGCGGCTGCTGAACCTCGACATGCATTGAGGTCAGTAGTTGACTCATGGTCTCGACATCAAGAAGCGCCGGAACGTTACGCAGGATCAATCCACCTGGAATCGCCAGGCCTGCAGCCATGGCCGGCAGCGAGGCATTCTTGCTGCCATCAAGGCGGACCAGACCGTTCAAGGGGCGGCCACCCTGAATTCGAAACATGTCCACCAGCAGACTCCGTTCTGTAGCGTGGCGTTGAGACCTCAGCCCTGGAAGGTGGCTTCCACGATGCGATCCAGTCCAGCCAGATCTTTGTGTACTCGCGCCGCTGCAAACCCTGACGCTGACACAAGAGCCGTGACTTCAGCACACTGGGAAGGATCCAGCTCCAGAGCCAGAAATGCACCGGGTTTTAGAATTCCGGGTGCCTGCTGAATCAGTCTGCGAACCACGTCCAGTCCGTCGGTACCAGCAAACAACGCTTCCGCAGGTTCATGCACGGCAACTTCCGGCTGCAGGCTGTCCCGTTCATCCTCCCGAATGTAGGGCGGGTTGCTGACAAGTCCGTCGAATCGCACGCCGGATTTCAGTAGCGGTTCCAGGCAGTCACCCGGCATCAGCACAACCCGGTCTGTTACCGCGTGCCGGTCCACATTGCGACTGGCGATGCCCATGGCTGTTGAGGAAATGTCTGTGGCAGTGAGATGGCACAGGGGACGCTGACGAGCCAGTGTGATGGAAATGCAGCCGGACCCGAAACCAACTTCCACGATGTGGGATGCGGTGTCTGAGGGGATGCGTTCGAGGCAGACATCAATCAGTGTTTCCGTCTCGGGACGTGGAATGAGCACGCCGGGGCCGACTTCGAAGCTGCGACCGTAGAATTCTCGAGTCCCGACAAGGTAGGCCAGAGGTTCCCGTTTGGCACGCCGCTGCACAAGTTCACGCATCACCGCACGCTGCTCGTCCGACAGCGGTTCTGTGAAATCCGTGTAGAGCCGAATGCGGGGACACTTTCTGGCAAAGGCCAGCAACAGCTCGGCTTCCAGACGCGGTGATTCCACTCCCTTCTGTTTCAGAAAACCAGCCGTCCACTCCAGAATCCGCTGGACGGTCCAGCGATCAGTTTCGGAGGCAGGAGTTGGAGCAGACGACATAACACACCAGTCTGAGCTTCAGCCAAGTTGAAAACAACACGTGGAGAACACCTGGTCCTGGCCATGCGGCCAGTGACAGACATCCATTTCGTCTGGAGTGGGAACGACGGAGCCTTGTGGAACATGCACCCGGCAAACGCCGTCGGGGATTGTCGACCGTTGCGACAGATTCCGCAACCGGAGTCCCGGGAATCCGCAGGTCCGGGCCACCAAAAAATCACTGGTCACACAATGACATACGACGCAAGGGGATTGCAAACAAAAAACCAACGCGTGGTAATAAATCACAAAAGCAATGCCATATCACTTACCACCCGTAGTGCAATTGATTGCGGGGTTTAGTCACAAGGGTTCCCTGCCCATCGGCTTCCAAATATTCCGCCTGCCGCCAGCCCGGCAGGATTCCCGGACGGGCAGACCGGCCCGGAAACAGGGCTCCGGGATGTAGCTTTGGGCCCTCAAAGTGCCTGGCACCCCGAGTGTTGAAGTGTGTGAAAATACTGGTTTTTTGTGTGCAGGTGCATGGCACCTGGCGTTTCGGGGGGGTGTGGTTTTGGGTGACTGGGAGATCTGGTGTATTGCCGCGGTGCCGTTTTTTGTCTGGTTTGACAAGGCGAGAAAAGTCGGTTGCTTTCAGGATTGTCAAAACCATAATGGGGAAATTCTCCGCCGGGGGTGATGCTGGCTGTTAATCACTCAGCAAAAGCCCTGGCGACGTGGCTTGACCACTGTTGCGGCTCTTTCTCTGAAAAGTGTCGTCCAGCGACTTCTGTGGCGTCTGCCGGGACCGCTGTGCCTGTGTTGTCCTCCAAGACCCTGATCGTATTTCATGACACTTCTGGACTGGATCATTGTTGTTCTGGCGGTTGCTGCCTTGCCGTGGCTGGCGGTTCAGGCTGGTCGGCGGATCGCCAGGCCGGATGATTATTTCACCGGTGGGCAGCAGTCGGGTTTGTTTCAGTTGGTCATGTTTGTGTTTGGTTCGGGCACGTGTCCGGATTCGACGTCGACAGTGATGGCCAGCGCCTGGCGCACGGGGTTGTCGGGTCTCTGGTGGCAATTTCTCTGGCTGCCGATCACCCCGATTTACTGGGTGCTTGCGCCGGTGTTGCGTCGTCTGCGAGCGGTGACGACGGCGGATTTTTTCTTTGCCCGTTTTGGTCCCAGCACGGCCATTCTGTATTCTCTGTACGGAATGGTGATCTGTGTTGTGATGATGGCTGGGGTGCTCTGGGGATCAGCGCGTCTGCTGAATGTCCTCACAGATCCGCTCTGTACGGAGATTTCAGAATCGCTGAATCTGCGATTTCCGGTGATTAGTCTGCAGACAGCGCTGCATGGCCCCGCTTTCGGTCACCAGCCGCTCATAACATGGCGTCCCCTGCTGGGTGATGCGGTCGCGGGAATTTTTCTGAGCATGTTGCTGCTGGTGTGTGGCCTGATCGGGGGCTTGAATGCGGGAATAGTGATTGACTGCATTCAGGGATGTGTGCGGATTTTTCTGACTGTTGTCCTGTTGCCTGTGGTGTTTTATCAGATTGGCGGTTTCGGTTCGCTGCAGAACCTGCAGTATCTGAAGCCGGGGATGCTGGAGTTTGTGGCCAGCTCGGACGCACGGTTGGAACGGCTGCAGGAACCGTTCACACCCTTTTATCTGTGCGTGTTGTCGATTGCGGCGTTGCTGGGGATTGTGGTGCAACCCCACATTGTCGTTGTTTGCGGAGCAGGACAGCGGGATCTTGAGTCGCGGATTGGATTTACGTTTGGGAATCTGCTGAAGCGATTCTGTGCGATCTTATGGGTCCTGATCGGGCTGGGCTGCCTTGGCTGGTACCTGGGACCGACAAGTCCTCTGAGTCAACCGAACAGCACGATTGAGCAGGCGACGTTGCTGGCAGATTTGCGGTTATCGGCGTCTGGTGATCCGGTGACATTGTCCAGTGACGAGGCGAACCGGGTGAATCAGGTGGACCAGCGATTTGCAGACCGACTGTTTGGTCGCGTTTTTCGGGACCTGATGGGGCGGCTGGTGCCTGGTCTCACCGGGCTGGCGGCCGCGATGGTGATCGCCGGCGCTGTCAGTCACTGCGGAACTCAGATGGTGGTGGGCAGCGGGCTATTTGCAACGCATCTGCACCGACGTTATCTCAGCCCGGATGAGGAGAGCGAAAATTCTCTTGGGGCAGCTCGGGTGTGTGGACCATTGCTGGTGATCGCCGCACTCGTGTTGCAGATGTCCTTTCACAGTGTCGGAGATGTGCTGCGGCTCTTCATCAAGACGCCGGCGATTATCGGTGTCAGTATGTGGATGGGACTCATCTGGACTCGTTGGAACACGGCGTCCGTCTGGGTGTCGACGTTGACGGGTACGTTTGTGGGCGTTGTCTGCGGATTTTTTCCGGAGCAGGTCGAACGGACCTTTCCGGGGCTTGCGGACCAGATGTTTGAGCAGACCAGTGCAGGCCGAGTGATGCTGGATTCCTGGAAGATTGTGGTGATCCTCGGGAGTACTCTGGTGTCCGGAATCTTCACAACTCTGATGACCGATCTTCAGCAGGATGAGCAGCTGGAATTCTTTTACCGATTGATTCGCACGCCGGTGAGGGAAAATGAGCGGGATGTCAACATCACCAATTTTCAGCCCTCAGACGATGATGAACTGGTGCCCTGCTTTGCGTTTCTGGGATTTCAGCTGCCCGGACCGACTCGGGGCGGAAGCATCGGGTTTCTCCTCGCCTGTCTTCTGGTGATCGCGATGATCGTCGGCACCAAGCTGATTGCGATGGTGATTTGACTTGTGTGGCCACCTGCCGGATTCGATTGTGCCAAAAAAAGAAGCCTGTTCACCGCTGCGTGAACAGGCTTCCAGAGTTGTCTGCCGAACCAGATGAATCCTCAACCACGCGTCACGTCACTCGCGTTCTCAGATGCTCAGCCATCGACTATCAGTCTTCAATCATATTGTCAGCGAGCCTGATTGGCGGGACCGAACTGCGGATCAGTTGATGCTCTTGGCGTCAAACTTGCCTGCGGTATCAGAAGAGCGAACTTTGCCGGCTGCTGGTGAGCGGCTGGCTGCTGTGGGATTTGTGGGAACTGCGCGGTCGCTGGCCACACCTTCGGACTGAGCCTGCTCGCTTTTCGGTGCCCAGTTGGTGACCGACCAGGTCGGGTACTCATCGGCAACGCTGGCGGCAAGATCCTTCAGAACTTCCATCATCTTTTTGTTGGTCATGTCACGGTTTGCAATCACACGCTGCATGACGAACCGCTTGTTTGTGGGGATATAGGCGAAGAACTTGCCTTCACCAAGGCGGTCATTGGCAGCCAGCAGACGCAGCAAAGCGGTTCGAGGCACTTCTGTGGACGACTGTGGAATCTGGTCCAGCCATGCCATGACCCAGACCGACTCACCGTTCCGGCTCAGTACCGCAGACATGGAGAACTTCCATTCTTCACCGCGGTAGCTGGTCTTGAAGGCAAAGTCATAACGCTGTTCGGTCTGTGTGGGTTTCAGTCCCAGAGCCGACAGCATGTCTCCGAGTTCAGTCTCACTGATCTGGCCGGGTTGCGGCGTTTTCGGGGCTTCCTGTGTACCTTCCTGAGCGGACACGGACCAGACACCACCGAGGACCAGCAGTGCCGGCAGCAGAACAGCACTCCAACTTCTCATGACTCACTCCCTTGAATCGATTCAGCAGAAACTGCCGAAGTTTACGGACCGTTGACATCTGCATGCGGTCAGAGGCGTCCCGAAGCCGGAACGGCGATTTTCGCATGAGACGGTCTGAAAGGAGTGTCGAGCTGGGGAAATCCGTTCCCCGGGACGCATCGCTTTTCAGACTTTTCAGCCGTTTTCCTGATTCTCCAGATACTTCAGGCAAATCGAGGACCACGTCTCGAATTCGTCCATCCGGGTAATCAGTTCTGACGATGGTGCGAATCCTGCGTTGATCATCGACTTTTCCCGGGGCTGAACTTTGGGATTGTCGAGATCGAAAATGTGGACGATCCCAAGGTGGACTTTTCCTACCTCGGTCAGGTCATCATTGATCAGCCCGATGCAGTCTTCGGTCCATCCGGATTCAATATCGATTTCCTCTTCGAGCTCGCGGCGCATGCCTTCGAGGTAGGGTGTCAGATCGCCGTCGAGATCGAGCGTGGAGACATGGCCACCGACTCCGATGGAACGTTTGGCGTGCAGTCGTGCTTCGCCCTGAGCTGATCCGCGCTGGTAATGGAACAGCTGGTCGCCGCTGCGGAAGATGCAGTAGGGAATCAGCTGCTTGAAGGACGGATCCTGTTCCATTTCAGGTCGAGGCCGATAACTGGCATGCCTGGGATCGAGGATGACGTCGAGGTAACGATCAACATCCGCGCAGAAGCCCTGAAAGTGGCCGATTTCGTGAAAGACGGCGGTGGGGATCACAAGCACGTGTTCAACGCTCATGGAAGTTTCACACTCCGGAAGAATTGAGAACCTGCGAAGGTCCTCAGCGGGTTTTCAGCCACGCTGCAGGATGATGAAGGAGGCCCATGCTGCAGCAGACCACGCGTCGGAGGCTGTAAGGCAGCGGTGCCGGGAACAACAAACGAACCATGGTCAGCACATCGGGTTGTTCTGCCGGAAGGTGTTCCTGGTTGCAGCCACGTTTTATGGTGTGCTGGCTGGAGGTTCCGTGGAACGGACGATGACGAGTCGATGGTTGGCCACATCGTACTCATACTTCAGATCTGCTGCCAATTCGGGCAGGCGAATCTGATTTTCGGTGATGATGCGCTGCATGAATTCACTGTGCGACTCTGGGAAGCGTCCTTCCGAGGCCTGGAAGAGGTTAAGTGCGTGTTCGATTGCCAGTTGGGGAATCTGCAGTTGGGCATTCTTCAGGACGGCCAGTGGTCCAGTGATCGGATCGGTCACGGGGGCTTTGGGATTAACGAGTTCTTTTCCGGCTTCCGGCAGGTACTCGCCAATTTCCGTGGTTGTTTTTTTGAGCGGCTGCGGGGGCGGGGTCGGGGAGGAATCGCTGCAGCCTGAGAGCAGGAGGGCAATCAGGAGGGGCATGGTCAGTGTGCGTGGATGCGTGGCGTTCTCTGCAGAATGTTTCTGACTCAATGTGACTGCTCCCGCTGCTTTTTTGTGTGACAGGCAGACCCTGCGATGCATGGAAGAGCATGGCGGGGCATGGCGAGTAAGTCCAATGATGGGCCGGATTTTTCGGAGATTTGTGTGGGGTGTTTCGTTCCCCTGGTGGATTGTTTTCAGGCGATTCTGCCGTCAGAATGGCGGTTCAGAATCCATCGCGGGCCCAGCGACTGGTGACTCACACATCCGGTCAGACTCCGGTCTGATCGAATTCGGATTGCTTGTGCCATGACAGAGCGAAAAATAGGTCCGTTTCTTGTTGAAGCCCGGATTGGCGCCGGGGGTATGGGTGTTGTCTACAGGGCGATTCATGAAGAATCCGGACGTGAGGTCGCCCTGAAGGTACTGCCACCGGGGTTGACGGATGATCCGCGGCTGCTGAAGCGGTTTGAGCGGGAAATGGAAATCCTGAAAAAACTGTCGCATCCGAATATCGTGCAATACTTCGGAGGCGGTCTGCACGATGGCCAGCGCTGGTGCGCGATGGAGTACATCGATGGCGGCTCGCTGCAGGATCTTCTGAAGCGTCGGGGGCGACTGACACCTGAACAGACTCTGCAGGCGGCTCGCCAGCTGTGTTCCGCCCTGGAGCACGCGCATAACGCCGGCATCATTCACAGGGACCTGAAACCGGGCAATCTGTTTTTGTCCCGAAAGGGAAAGCTCAAGCTGGGCGATTTTGGAATTGCCCGTGATACTGAGGCCACAGCGCTGACAGCGGCCGGCAAGACTGTTGGCACTTATGCCTACATGGCTCCTGAGCAGATTCAGGGCAGCAAGGCCATTTCCCGAAAGACGGACCTGTATGCGACAGGATGTCTGCTGTTTGAGCTGTTGACGGGTGAGACCCCGTTTACGGCCGAGAATCCGGCACAGATGATGGTGGATCATCTGCAGAGTATTCCGTTTGATGTGCGGAGCAAGTGTCCGGAATGTCCTCCGGAATTGAGTGCACTGATTGCGCGGCTGCTGGAGAAGGACCCGGAAGATCGCCCCTATGATGCCCTTGCGGTGCATACGGAGCTGACGGAGATTTATCGACGGTTGCAGCAGGGCATCACCGAGGTGTCCTCGCATTCACTGAAGACAGCGGGTGCAGGCAGTGGGACAACGGTGGATCCGGTGACCGGCGCCGCTCAGCCTCCGAAAAAACGCCGCCGAAAAAAACGCGGTGCGTTCTACGAACAGACGTGGTTTCTGGTGACGAGTCTGGTGGTGCTGGCCCTGCCTGTGCTCTGGATGCTGCGGGGGCCCGGTGAAGAAGCGTTGTTCAACAGTGCCAGAGACATGATGGCCCGTGGCGATGCCGTGGCGATGGACGACGCAAGGCGTCTGTACCTGCTGCCCTACCTCAGAAAATTCCCCGAAGGCCAGTATGCGTCGCAGATGACTCAGTGGTTGACTGATGTGGAAGTGGTCAAGCTGGACGTACAGGCCGAAAAGCGAGCGCGTGCCGGACGTGAAGGTCGCAATGCGTTTGAAAAGTCCTGTGTGGCTGCCATCCGGGTAGAGCTGGACGAGACTCGAAATCCGCTGGAAGCACTGGAGCTCTATCAGAGTTTTCTGGAACAGCTGGCGGAACCTGTAGCGGCCCAGGCGACGTCGCCGGCGGTTAAGGAGGTCACCGCTGAAACGGCAATCGAGAATGCCGTGTTCTGGAAGGGGGTGGCCGAGCGGCGACTTTCAGCCGGCAGAAGCCGCTTCCTGAAAAATGCGGAAAAATTCGAATTTCTACGCAGACGTATGGAAGAGGCTGAAAAGCTGCTGGTCTCAGAATCACAGCCTGCGGCCTTGCTGATCTTTTCACGATTTCGTGCTATCTTCCGGGGAACGGCAGAACTGGAGCCCTGGCTGGAATACGCACGATACCGCAATGATCTGCAGCCCGCCGAGATGCCGGTACAGCAAAAGGTGACGGAACCCGGTGCGTAAGTCGGGCTGGGGGTGCCGAACCTGTATGACTCGAAAAGGATGCTGCAGGTTCTGTCCTCTGTATCCGCGAAGTTGGCTGCGGTGATGTACGACTGGTGTGATTGAACGAGTGGTTGTTCGGGGCCTGTCAGTGGACCGAGGCAACCGGGAGTCAGAACTGAGGACTTGATGACGTCATTTATTGAGCAGACGCGGCGTGTGGAATTTGTGGAAACCGACATGGCCGGGATTGTGCACTTTTCCCGATTCTACATCTGGATGGAGCAGATCGAGCATGAGTTTTTCCGATCCATCGGGCTGTCGATCATGCAGAAGCTGGACGACGGAACCGTTATCGGGTGGCCTCGCGTATCTGCGCAGTGTCGGTTTGAGTCTCCGGCCAGGTATGACGAATTGGTCACTGCACGGCTGACAGTGCAGCGGATTGGCGTGAAATCGCTCACATTTGATATCGTATTTCGGCGGGGTGAGAAAGTTCTGGCCCGGGGCTCGATGAAAACGGTTTGCTGCCGTCTGCGTCCCGGCCATGAGTTGGAATCACTGGAGATTCCGGCTCTGTATCTGTCGCGCATTGAAGAGCATTCGGAAGCCTCGGAACGCTGACTTTGGGCACGGCACATGTGAGGCTGACGTCTGACGTGTGGTGCCACCTGACGTTTGGAAACCGGAATTTCCAGATTAGGATACCGACTTGACGGATTTTTGATCACGGGCCCAGCTATTTCCTGAGAATCAGCGAACTGCCCCAATCCACCATTGTCACTGGTCACGAAAAGTCATCAGAATTTTTGATCTCACCGGATCCACATTGCTCCCCTTCCCACCCTCCAGAGAACTCTTGCTACGGCGGAACACCAATGGCCACAGGAACTGCCCGGGTTTTTCAGGCGACGACAGCTTTGGAGGGGGCCAGCGAGCGGCCGGATTTCTCCATTCATTTCCAGAATGAGCCGGAGTCAAATTCTGTCCGGGATCTGATAGCGGTTACAGAGCCTCATTCGCTGCGCACCTTCACCCCCAGTCAGGCTGTGCTGGCAAAATCCGCAGGTTGTTTTCACTGGACGCCGGAAGGACGGCGGCTGTACGACTTCACATCCGGTGTGCTCGTCGCGAATCTCGGGCATAACCCACGTCGCTGGATGCAGCGATTTGTTCGCTACATGGGCTGGAACTCTGCCGAATATTCCGGGTCAGAGGACGGCTACTTTCAGGCACCGACGCTCACCGCGTACAACGCGATCACGCCTCTGGAAGCGGAAGCCAGTCGGCGACTGGTCGCCAACCTCCAGGCGTCCGTCGGGGGCAACCGTCTGCAGACCGTGATCTGGGCGGCATCAGGATCAGAAGCGGTTCAGAAGGCCATCTGGGCCTGCATGCGCCACGATCCCGCAAGACCCGGCATTCTGGCGACGCGTTTTGGTTTCCACGGCAAAAAAGGACTCAGCGGAGCCGTGACAGGGTCCGAATCAGATCCGGAGCGGGATCCCCGGGTGCGCTTCATTACGTTTCCCAGAGAAGAATGTTCGGATGTCGATCACCCTGCGAAGAGTTTTCAGCCGGAGTGGTACCTGGAAGAGCTGGAACGAATCTGGGCAGAATCAGCAGGGACCATTGGCTGCCTGATTACGGAGCCCTACCTTGGCGGCGGCGGCAGTTACCATCCTCCCAAAGCCTACCTGCAGTTGCTGCAGAAGTTCTGCCGTGAGCGGAACATCCTGTTCATTCTGGATGAAGTCCAGGCCAATTTTGGACGGACGGGCTGTATGTACGCGTTCGAAACCTACGGCATCGAACCGGACTTTGTCTGTCTTGGCAAGGGACTGGGCAACGGAGTTCCCGTCAGTGCGGCCGTCGGCCGGCGAGATGTCTGTGATCCGATGGGGTACGGCGCCACTTCGGATACATGGAGTGCCAATCCGCTGTCGTCTGCGGCGGTCCTTGCGACGCTCGACGAGTTTGAGTCGACAGATGTGCTGGAGAAGGCCCGGGGCCTGCATCACATTGTGCTGGATGGTCTGAAGAAACTGCGCCAGACCGGTCTGGTGGTTAAGGTGCGCGGTGAGGGAATGGTCTTCGGAATCGAATGCGGACCCCACCAGGGCCGAACACCGGCTCAGACGGCCAATGCCATTGTGGAGCGCTGCTATCGCGGGAATGCTCAGGGCGAAGGCATTCACCTGCTGGGGCCGCTGGCCGGATGTGTGCTTCGGGTCAGCCCGCCTCTGACCATGTCCGAGGCAGACGCGGAGCATTCCATGCAGTTGCTGTTTGATCTGTGCAGTGATGTCGCCGCCAATCCCTGATGTCCCGCGGCCCAAATGGGCTTGATCGTCGATATTCGTGGCGATGTCCTGCGAATCATATGTGTCTTTTTGATTCGTGGTGATGTCGATTTGATGTCGCTTGTCGATCGGTCGGCTGGGGTGTGGGTTGAATTTGCGTCGTATTTTGCGAGGTTTTTGATTGTCGTGCAATTGGCACGTCGTTCGCCATTCTTCAGAGATGAATCCCGGACACACGTCTGGTGTGGTTCACAGGGGGATTCGGGGGCAGATAGAACTCTGGTACGCCAGGGTTCGTAATGTCTCAACCTTCGGGCCTGAAAAGGAATGGTGTCGTCATGAACAGGAACCTGCTGCTCAGCGTGTGTCTTTCTGTCGCGGTCTTTTCTGGTTTGAGTGTAAGCGGGGCTGCGGATCCGTATCGCAGCGTCGGGGAATCCGGATCAAACGCTCGGAGTTTGCCACCGAGAACGTTTCTGGGGATACCGGTGCCGCAGCAATGGCAAAGAAGTCAGTTCGCGGGCGCCAATGCGGGACTGCCTGCTATCAACCCGCAGACGGCTCCGTGGGGCCGCGGAACGAACTGTCCTGGCGGCCAGTGCAGTCCGCGGGATTGTGCCAATGGAACGTGTGCTGGTCCGCAGGCGAGTGCGGGACGGTGTCCATCCGGAAACTGTCCGACGGGAATGCCACAGGTTCGTTGTGTGAATGGGCAGTGCTTTCGGGTACCGGCTGCTCGAGCGATTCCGGCGGCCGGCAACTGTGCGAACGGTCAGTGTCTTCCCAAAGCCCCCGGGCGACCGGTGGTGCGGAATCAGGAGAATGACTGGGCGCCGCGAGCCACGAAAGTCTCTGAGCCTGCAGATCCGTTTGGTGCGAGGGATTCCGGGCGTCTTTCTGATGCGGCTCTGCGGTTGGTTCGCCCGGCCGTGGAACCATTGCGTGAAACGTTTGGTTCCGGCTACGACAGTCGAGACCTGGACCTGCGGTCCAATTATTTTCGGGGTGAGAGCCGTTTGAATGAGGAGTCGCAGGGCCGACGCCCGGTCACGGCACCGGAACCACGCAGCAGGGTGCGGGGATCGTCGATTGAAACCATTCCGGTTCGTCGTACGATTGATGCTCCGCGGAATTCCCAGGCGGACACGGCCCGTATTTGAAAGGGGGCCTTGTGATGCTGGTGGAGCTTACCCGGGATGGCTGATCATCGCCATCCCGGGCTGGCGATTTGTGTGGGATGTGTGAGGTTTCGTCCGAGGCGGGTTTGGTGAAAGGCTTGGTTTTTTGAACCACGGATGGACACGGAAAACATGGATGGCCTGGAACGACGGGGAGGGCGAAGTTCCATCTGAGCCGATACAGATTTGCGGCTTGGCGGGAGCCGCGCCCACCCGAATTTTGTTTGCTGCGTTTGAGTTTTGAACCACGGATGGACACGGAAAACACGGATGGCCTGGAACGACGGGGAGGGCGAAGTTCCATCTGAGCCGATACAGATTTGCGGCTTGGCGGGAGCCGCGCCCAC